>JASHQB010000199.1 GCA_030037775.1 Candidatus Acidiferrales bacterium | reverse complement strand
CGATATATGCCTTGTGTAGCAGCGTTGTGGCGCTGAGACTTATCGGCGCACCATGGCGCGCCAATTCTCGCTTCGCAAGCCGGCGCAATTCGGAGTAGAGAGCGTCGAACAGCGCATCGGCAGCCTCTTTGCTGCCTCGTTCGACTGCTTCTATTAGGACAACGAAGCTGGGCTCGCTCTCCAAGGGCATTACTCGCAGAAGCCAACTTCCCCGAGAATTGGGCACAAAGGATTGTGTGTATTTTAACGCAAAACCGGGGCTACAAGGCAGTCCGTTTTCGATTCCTGGTCGCGCTGGGATACGAGTAGTCCATCGCGCAAGTAAGCGACAAACATTCCTTAGCACAGCCGCTCATAAACGTACGGGAGTTGCGGACATTCGTTGCGCTTGCGCCCGAGTCACGTGCTTTCCATGGTCCGCCGCTTCACCGCAAGCGAAAAGTGAGGAATGTCACAAGGTTGGTCTGCGCAAATGTATTCGGCCTTCGTTGGAGTGAATCACTCCTGGCCAGGATGGAATGCGCTGCGCTCTTCTCCCCATTAGTAATTCAGTCTTAAGAGACTTTTCCGGATTCCGGGTTTGAAGAGCGCCGGGTTCGACCGTTGTGCCATCTCTCGATTCGCCAGCAGACCGGGCAGGCACTTGTGTTTTCCGCAGCGATTACTAGGCTGCAACTCCGTCGGCCAACACGGGCGGCCGATAGGGTTCATTCTTCGCGAGCACGGCCCAGGCGATGCGGGCGAGCTTGTTCGCTAACGCCACGGCGGCGACGTTGCGGTGCGTACGCGAGGTGAGCTGTGCCAGCCACGCACTCAGACCTGGAGTTTGCTTGGTGCGCTGTTGCAGGACCGCCCGTGCGCCTTGCACGAACAGTCTTCGCAAGTAGGAGTTTCCACGTTTGCTGGTCCCCAGCCGCTTTTGCTGGCCGCCGGTCGAGTGTTCGCGCGGAACAATTCCCAACCAGGCGGCGAACTCCCGGCCCTTGTGAAAGGCTCCTCCGTTGCCGATCGCTGCGATGAGTGCGGTGGCCGTGATGGGTCCGATGCCCGGGATGGCTACCAGCCGCCGGCAGGCGTCGTTCTCCTGAGCGGTCTTCCCGATCACCGCATCGGCCTGGTCAATCCGCACCGCCAACTGATCGAGATCCAACTTCCGTTGGCACAGCAGCAGGCGCATGGCACCCGATAGTTTCGCGTCCGCGTCTTCCAGGATCAGCGGTAAAGCGGATTCCAAATAGCGCCGCCCCTTCCGAAGAGTTATGCCTCGTTCGAGCAGCAAGCCACGAATTTGATTGATGACCGCCGTGCGACGCATCACCCAGCGCTCGCGCACCCGGTGCAGGGACTGCAGATCCAGCTGCTCATCGCTCTTGATCGGCACGAAGCGCATCGTCGGCCGTGCGACCGCCTCAGCGATCGCCTCGGCATCGATGTAATCGCTCTTGTTGGTCTTCACATAGGGCTTCACATACTGCGCGGGGATCAGCCGCACCTCGTGCCCCTGTTCCCGCAGTACCCGGCCAAGAAAATGCGCACCCCCACAAGCTTCCATGCCAATCCATGCGACGTGGATGTTCGCGGTGAAGCGCAACAGCTGTGTGCGCGAGAACTTCTTGCGCACCACGACCTCCCCGCGGAGGTTAAGCCCGACCAGATGAAAAACTGTCTTACCGAGATCAATGCCGATGGTGTGTAGTTCCATGGGACGCCTCCTCCGCCAGACTCTCCTACACAGGCTGCTGGCTCATCAAGAGCGGCGGACCATCCCATTACGATTCGTCCAGGAGAAGGCGCGATGCGAAAATTGCTGTGGGTAATTGTTGGGGCTGTTGTGATGGGCTTCGGTGCACCGAGAGCCTCGGCGTTGCCAGTTTATACTTGCATCGGCCCTTGCGCGTCCCTGCCGAATGGTTCCGTGACCACCACGGCAATCGACTTCACTGCGTTCGGGCATACAATCACCGTCACAGGTCTTAGTCTCACACTAGCCAACCAATACGGCTGGGCAATCAACAACGACGCGCTCACTTTTACGGACGTCTCGACCTCTAATCCTCTGATTCCTCCTATCGATTTGAGTTTTGCCGCCTCCAACGAGCATGGACTGATTAATATTGACGGCACGCCTACGACCACCGCTACTCCAGAGCCAAGCTCGCTGATGCTCGCGCTCTTAGGACTTGGACTGGCCTTCCTCACGTGGAAACGTATGTGCCTTGCCATGTCGCGAGCCGCCTGAACGGCTGACCCGGCTTGCTCTTCTGTACAGAGAAACTATAAGTCCCTGCTTCTCAGCGCGGCTCTGCTTAATAAAGCACACGAATTTCAGTTTGTGACTTTCGGGAACACCGTCCTGCCTCGCCCTAGATCCTCTTTGCCTCGGATGATTCAGTGCTCCGACGAAGAAGCCTGCGAAAAAACAGTGACGAGCCACCCAAACTCAGCGCTTGGTACGCTCGCTCGGAAAGAGAAGATAAGGAAGCGAAGGAAGACGCTTGGGTAGGCCGCTTTCAGGGAGGTCCTCGCTTGCGCGGTCGTTGTGATGCATACCTTTCAGGAATTCCGCGACAACAATTGGAAAAAGTAGGTCCAGCATTCGCCTGAAAGCGGAAGCGCGACTGATAAATCCCTTGTCGTAGGCACAAAAGAAGAATCCCGCAAATACCAAGGTTGCGTAGGCAACCTCAGAAACACGCTCGCGCCAGTCGGTTTTGAGTTGCACATTGTCGTCAGGAACATCGTGATCTGAATAGCGGTTACGAAGTACAAGCCCGCAAAAGCATCCTAACAAGGCAAGAACGCATGAAATGAGGATCGGTTCCTCAAGCGCCTTCCATGGCGACGGATTTCGCCGCAGATAAACAAGATAGAAACAAAGCGGGAATAGAGCCGGGAGGAGAATCGCACAACGTTCCCAGTTAAAATCCCGCTTCTTTTCCGAAGGTGTATCCGTTCTTGGGTTCACAGGGGGAAAAGACTCCCATCACCGAACTGTAACATAAACGTGTCGATTAACTAGTCGCCTCCGTTAAATCGGCTTCGGCGCGGGCGGGAGAGGAAGTAAAAAACGGGGCCGAGGGCGATGAGGACCAAGCCTACGGCGAGTGAGCTGACGGAGCCGATCTTTTCTGTGTGGTTGCGCACCAATGCGGCGATCATCAGCGCGAGCGGCGGCAGGCCGAGCAGCGTTACGCCAATGAGGCCTCCCGGGACGCGATAAGGCCGCGCGAGATTTGGCTCGCGAATGCGCAGGCCGATGAGCGCCCAAAATTCCAGCAGGATGCTCATGCCCGTGAGCAGCACGTCCATGATGACCAGGTGCTCGAAATTCAGGAACAGGCAGGCGGCCCAGCCGATGGCGCAGGCAGTGATGGCCACCACGGGCATGCCGGTACGGGCGGAAGTGCGCGCGAAGATTTTTGGCAGGTAGCCGTCCTGGGCCATCACCAGCGGCAGGCGCGAAAACGACAGCGTGAGCGCGTTGAACGTGCCGATGGCGCCAATGGCGCCTCCGACAGCGAGTGCGATCGAGAGCCAGTTCCCACCTATGGCGCGGCCGACGTCGACCCAGCCGCCCGTGGACCATCCGAGCGGGCTCACACCTGCGTGCGCGGCCGCGGCGACGGGAAGAACGTAGCTCACGGTGATGAAAGTCACGGTCAGGAGCATGACCAGCGGAAAAGTGCGCTGCGGGCGGACGACTTCTTCGGCGACGGTGGAAGTATTGTCCCAGCCCATGTAGTTCCACATGGCGACGAGGATGCCGCCGAGGATGTCGGCGTGCGGAATGGCAGGATGGGCCGCCGACACTGTGCCGGCGGAGGGATGGCTCGCTAAGCCCAAAACAACCAACACGACGAACGGAACCAGCAACGCGACGGACATCCACACGGAGCCTTCGCCGACGGCGCGCGTGCCCCAAAGATTCCAGAGCGTGCAGATTACGATGAGCGCCAGTTCGATGATGATGGCGCGATGGCCGCTGGTGAGCGCGGGCGCGAAGTGACCCAGGTAATCGACGAAGAGCGTCGGATAAAGGGCCATTTCAAAAATGCTGCCGGCAAGCGAGAGCCACGTTTCCTGATAGCCCCAAAAGGGGCCCAGGCCGCGCCGCACCCAGATGTAGAAGCCGCCCTCTTCGGGAATGGCGCTGGAGAGTTCGGAGACCATCATCGCGGTGGGAACGCTCCAAAGAAGAGGCGTGAGAAGAATGATGGCGATGGCGCCGGCGTAACCGGCCATTTGCACGACGTCTTCGAGGCCGTACGGGCCGCCGGAGACCATGAAGTAAGTGGCGGCGGCGAGGGTGAGCACGGTGAGCTTGCCGCGGACGGCGACGCGCGGGCCCTTTCGTGGATGTGGCTGCGACTGCGGGTGCGTCCACGGCAGAGAGATGGCCATTCTGTTTGTCGCGCAACCTCCGGGCGCGAATTTTTCGCGCGCTGTGCAGCGTTATACCATCGCGCGCGGGGATGACAATAAAAATGTCAGCAAGAACGTCACAGTCTGTTCCGAAAACCCGCGCCGCAACTTGCGGCAGGCCGCGGAATCAAATTAACATCGAGATGGATATGCTTGGCATTTTGCTCATGTTGAGGGGAGGCCACCCATGGAGAAACGCCTTTCGGTAATTGCTTATATATTCGCGAAGGCCGGCGAAGAAGAACGGTTGAAGCGCGCGCTGCTGGAACTGGTGGCGCAGACGCGCAAGGAAAAAGGCTGCATGAATTACGATCTGCACCAGTCGCGGGGGAATGCGAGCGAGTTTGCGATGTATGAGAACTGGGAGAGCGCCGCGGACCTGGAGGCGCACGCGAATTCCGCGCACTTGCGCGAATTCGGCAAGAGCATGGGCCCGTTTATGGCGCGTCCGGCGCAGGTGACGAAGTGGGGCATGATCTCGGAGCCTGGAATTTGACGGCAAACAACGAGGAGGAATGATGGCGTTCACATGGGAAAACAATCCGGATGAAGCGCTGGCGCAGGCAAAGGCCGCCGGAAAATTGGTTTTGGTGGATTTTAGCGCCGCGCCGCAGTGAGGGGCATGCACTCGGCTGGATGCCGAGGTCTATCCGAATGAGGAAGTCGGCAATTACATCAGCGCGAATTTCATTCCCGTGAAAATTCACCTCAAGGAAAACGCCGCCGGGTTTCACCGCTTCGGAGTGCAATGGACGCCGACGCTGATGTTCCTCGACGCGGAAGGCAAGGAGCACTACCGCTTCGAGGGCTATTTGCCCGCAGTGAATTTTCTGGCGGAGCTTGATTTCGGGCGCGCGCGCTTTGCCTTCCACAAGAAGAAATGGGATGAAGCCATCAGCGGATTCTATTCCGCTGCGGCGCGCGACCACAAAACGGAATTCGCCGCCGAAGCCGGCTATTGGGCGGCCGTGGCGCAATACATGAAAACACACGACGCCACCGCGCTGCGCGAGTGGAGCAAGAACGTGCGCGCGGAGTTTCCGAGCACGACGTGGGCGAAACGCGCCGCCGTATACACGAGCGAAGGAACCACGAAGACCTAGCGCGCAAGGCGCTACGCGCCGGTACGAGGGTCCAGTTGTCGAGTGCGCGACGCATAGGCGCGCGCAACCGACGAATCCGGCGCGTTCCCCTTACCATGAAGGCATGGACTGCCCGAAGTGCGGCACGGCGAACGCCGACGGCGTGCAATTCTGTACGAACTGCCACGCCACGCTGATTTTCAAATGCCCGAAGTGCGAGCACAAAGAGGCGCACGGCGGCAGGTGCGACGTCTGCGGAGAGGACTTCGCTTTCTTCTGGGCGCGGCACTTTGCAGAAAAAAACGCCGAGGAAGCGCGCATCGAGAAGGACAAAGCGGAGGCAGAGGCGAACGCTGTGCGTACGGCGCTGACGGTTCCCTTCTCCGGCCCGGCCGGATGGGCCTTTTTTCTGATTACGCAAGCACTCAACCGCATCGCCACGTGGTATAGGTCGCGCTGACCGCGAAATATTTCCGTATGGCTGCGATTTTGGCGGCCGGATTGGCCAAGCACAATAAAAATGCGCGGCGGAAGATTGCGCTTTGGTGTTGCCGGATGCGCAGCACGTGACGCGCATGCGTTTGCGCGGCTTCACGAATCGCGCATAAAATTGAATTCAAGTATGCCCTGGACAAGATTGCGCTTGGTTTGGCCCTTGCTAATTTGCGTCTCTTTTTTTGCGCCGGGAGCGCGCGGGCAGAAGCTCGTTTACATGGTGAGCTACACGAATACGCCAGCGAGCTTTCGAGCGCAGTTTCCCAACGGAGTTCTTGGCGCCACACCAGAGCAGCGAGTGGCGATGGTGCGGCAGAGGATCAGGACGGAAGTCTGGTCGGTCTCAGTGAAGGACGGCAAACGCGAACGGCTCTTTTCCGACGGCGGGATGAGCTTCGAGATCGTCCCGGGCGTTGACATGGGCGCACCCGTAAACGGGGCGCGCAATGTTGCGTACGTGCGGGGGATCGACTACGCGTGGCAAGGTCCGCCGAAGCGGGCGACGCAGGAATCTTACGAGCCGCCCTCGGGAATTTACGAAGTTGCGCTGAACGGCTCGAACCGCTTCCGGCGGCTGTTCGACGCTCCCCAAAATATGGCATTAGCAACGGTCAACGCGGCGGGCACGCGCGCGGCACTCTCCGGATGGGAAGACAACGGCGCTGGTTACTTTTTGTATGTCTACGAACTGCCGTCGGGCAAACTGCTGGCCCGCACTGACATTAAAAAAATCCTCCAGGCGCACTGCGGTGAGTGTATCCCGGGAGGAGCAGGCTGGTTCGCGGATGGAAAACGGCTGTTCTTCACGATGGAGGAGGGCGACGCAGATGATCCTCCCGGCCCCGGCGCGGAAGTCACGCCCGGAAATTACATGGTCTCTGCGGAAGGCGGCGATCTCGGAGGCTTTCCCGCGCGCACAGGCGAAGTCAACTTGCAAGATTACTGGCGCAATCCCTCCGTTGCGCCCTACTTGATTCGGCAGACAGAAAACGGGAATTACGTGTTCCATGATTCCGCGAGCAAAAAAGACCTCCTGCCGAGAGCGCTTGATCCGCCGGCTTTTGTCGTCATCACCGGCGCGGATTTCAAAATTCAAAAGCAGATTGCGCTCGGACGAGCGGACGCCTCCCAATTCGAATTGTCGTGCGACGGCTCGCTTCTTGCGTTTGCGGAGGACCGGCAGCTGCCGGGCTATAAAGCCCAAAGGCATCTGTGGATCAGAAATTTGCAAACGGGCGAAGAAAAAGAAGCGTTGGCCGCGCCGCTGGCAAATCCACGCAACTCGCCGAATCCGAATGTTACGGTGACAATCCTCGGCTGGCTCGAAAACTAGGGCGGTGGTCAGTGGTCAACAAACGAGAATCCGCAGAGCCGGCTCAGCCGTCTCAACTCGAAAACATCGCGCAAGAAGCGCGCGAATAGGAAGAAATTCTGCGGAGTCCCTTTTTTTCCTGGTTGAGGCCCGCCTGCGGCAGGCAGGCCATGCCCTGACGAGTTCACGGCTGCGGCAGGCCGACCTTGCGCACCAACTCAGCAAAGCGCGGGTCGGAACGAATGGGATCGAGCGTGAAATCCGTCTTCAAAGCGATCATATTCTCATCGTGTTCCTGAAGCGCAGTGTTGAGCCACTGAAAGGCCTGCTCCTTGTGGCCCGCGGCGGCATACATGACGGCAATGTTGTAAGCGGAGTAGCCGGTCTTGCGCATTCGCAGCATGGCTGCGACGCCTTTTGTGAGAGCGCGGTTCCAGCCGCCAGACCGAAATCCGTTTGTCATGGCCGAGGTGATTTCAGAATCCTGCGTGTCGCCGGAGAGTTGGTCGTAGGCCTTCAATTCTTCGATGACGTGCGGGTACATTCTCTTTGCCCAGTACGCGAGGGCTAAAGAATAGTGCGCGCCAGCAAATGCCGGATCTTCTTTTGACACTCGCTTGCAGACGGCGATGGCCTCGTCAAAGCGGCGCGCATAGATGTCAATGTTTGCTTCCACGGCGCTGATGGCCGGCGACCGCGGAGCAAGCTGATGGGCACGATTGATTTCGGCAAGCGCCTCCTGTTCCCTGCCCCCAATCAAAGCCAAGTTTTCCGCGTAAGTCTCGTGCGCATCGGCATTGTTGGGGCCAAGCTCTAGAGCTTTCTTGAACTCAGCCACTCCCGCCGCAAAATTCCATTCGTGCGCCATCATGTTGGCGGCCAGAGTGACGTGCGGGCGCGCCAAGGTAGGGTCCAGCTCAAGAGCCTTGCGCGCGGCGGCGTCCGACTTGGGAATGTTTTCGCTGGCGCTCGCGCCGAAGTCAGGCAACCGGCCATAAGAGTAGGCAAGCCCCGCATACGCCATCGCGTACCTGGGGTCTTTGGCGATGGCTTGATTGAAATAGGAGATGGCGGTTTCGAGGCCGGCGAGCGTTCGTTTGTCGTAGTAGGAGCGCCCTTTCAAATACAGCGCGTAGGCTTCTGGATTGGGCGTGCCGCGTTTACCGGTGTGCTGTTTTTCTGAAGCGCTGAGCTGTTGACCGTTCTGCGGCTGCTGAGCGTGGAGGAGGCCCGCGCAAATGTATAGCGCAAGGAAGAAAGCCGCGAAGTAGCGCATGTGTTTTTCCTCCTTGCCAACAACGCTAGGCGGTTTCGATTTTGGCGGCGCCGCTGAGGCCGAGGCGCTCGATTTCCATCTCGCGGATTTTGAATTTCTGGACCTTTTCGGTGACGGTGGTGGGAAACGAATCCACGAAGCGGATGTGCTGCGGGATTTTGAAGTGCGCGATTTTTCCGCAGCAAAACTGACGAACCTCTTCCTCGGTGATGTTCTCGCCCGCCTTGAGGCGAATCCAGGCGCAGAGCGTTTCGCCTTTGCTTTCATCGGGCAGGCCGACAACTTGCACTTCGACGATCGCTGCGTGGGTGTACAGAAACTCTTCCACTTCCCGCGGGTAAATATTTTCGCCGCCGCGGATGACCATATCCTTGGCGCGGCCCGTGATGCGGAAATAGCCGTCGGGGCGCATCACGGCCAAGTCGCCGGTGTGCAGCCAGCCTTCGGCGTCGATGGCGGCGCGAGTGGCTTGGGGTTCGTCGTCGTAGCCCTTCATCACCATGTAGCCGCGCGCGCAAAGCTCGCCCTGTTCGCCGACGGGCAGAGTTTCGCCGGAGTCGATGGAGATGATTTTGACTTCCGTTTCCGGCAGGGCCGGGCCGACGGTGGCGACGCGCAATTCGATGGCGTCGTCGATATTGGACATGGTGATGACAGGCGAGGCTTCGGTTTGGCCGTAAGCGACGAGCATGCCGCGGCAGTGCATCTGCTCGATGACGCGGCGCATGACCTCGATGGGACAAGGCGCTCCGGACATGATGCCGCCGCGCAGAGAGGTGAGATTGAATTGCGAAAATTCGGGATGCTCGAGCTCGGCGATGAACATCGCCGGAACACCGTAGATGATGCTGGCGCGTTCGGCGGCGATAGCCGCGAGCGTCGCGCGGGCATCGAATTGCGCCGCAGGGAAAATGAGCGCGGCGCCAGTGATGACCATGGCGAGGGTGCCGGCGACGCAGCCGAAACAGTGGTACATGGGCACCGGAACACAAATGCGGTCGCGCTCCGTAAGCTTCAATTTCTGACCGCCCAGCAACATATTGTTGAGAATGTTGCGATGGGTGAGCAAAACGCCCTTGGGTGAGCCGGTGGTTCCGGAGGTGTACTGGATGCTGATGACGTCGCTGCACGATAGGTGCGCGGGCGGGAGGGGGCGGCCGGCGGCGAGCATGCGGTCCCAACAATCCGTTTGGAGATAAATGACGTGCTCGAGCGGAAGTGAGTGGCCGGCGGAGGCTGCCTCTAAAATTTGGCGATAGTTGGCGCGCGCGTCGCGCTCGGCGAGGAAAAGCGCCTTCATGCGCGAGCGCTTCAGGACGAACGCGAGTTCGTGTGCGCGGTACGCGGGATTGACGTTGATGAGAATCACTCCGGCGCGCGCGCAGGCGAGCTGCAGGATGATCCATTCAGCGCAGTTGGCGGACCAGATGCCGACGCGATCACCGGCGGTGAGTCCGAGGCCGGCGAGTCCGCGAGCGGCTTGCTCGACGCGTTCGTCGAGCTGCGTGAACGTGAGGCGGAGATTCTGATGCACGGAAACGAGGGCATCGCGCTCCGGAAAGCGCCGCACCGTTTCTCGAAAAGCCTGATCGACGGTATGTTCGACGAGCGGGCTGGCCGGCCCGCGCGAATAGCTGAGCATTGGCGCAGAGTATACGGCGGTTTACTGGGTTCCGCCAAGCCTTCGAGTGCGCGGGGAGCAAGCTGGGCGTTTCTCCGCCACATCGGCGTCGATGGCCAACGTTCAAATCGCCGGATGGCAAAACACCAGCTACCGTTGTTCGACGACCAGGTTTCTGAAGACAGCGCGGCTGTGGCCGGATATCACAAAGCCGATCAACCCTTGAGCATAGGTGTCATCCTGCAAGGTTTTGACTTTTTGCCCTTCCACAAAGATCGAAATTTGATTTCCGATAGCCTCGACAGAAATTTCCGTTTCAGACAATCGTGTAGGCGCCACGGTGAACCACGGAACGATGATCCTTTGGCTATGGCCGTCGCCTTCGACGCTCAGAAGCTCGGCCGAAACGTTTTGGCCGGTATTACTGACGAGCAGCGCATAATACCCGAGCTCATTCATGCGGAATACCAGCCCTGCGGCAGAGTCCACATCTGCGTTCACATTCACAGAGGCGCGAAAGTTGATCCACCAAGGTCCGTAGGCGGCGACGACGTATTCTCGAAGTGCCGTCAAAGTCGACGCCCCGGTTGACGAAATGTTTGGCAGAGCCGTCGCATCTATTCCGGACGAACGCATTGCTCCGTAGACGTCGCCAAACCCCGCCTCAGGACTCGAAAGTTCATATCCCCCAGAGACGTAATGCGAATCCTCATGAATGGGCCAGCCGCTGTGAGGGTTGGAGAAATTTTCGCGGTAGGTCATTGCGCCGGAGTCGTGCGTTAGGTTGGCTTCATAAGGATAGGGATGGAATTGGGGAGAAACGGTACACGTTACTTCGTCGAAATGCACGAGCTGCGCGGCATCCTGCGGCGAGTCAACAAAGTGCCGCGCGAGCACGTGCGCGCCGTGGCGATTTACTTTCACTTCGACCCTTCGCAATTTGCTCTCACTCTTTTGCGGGTAATATGCGAGCGTGTATTCCGATTGCAGCATCTTGGAGACGGCCCCTAGCGCCTCTCCTAGGCCGCGGTCGGATTTCGGAATAAACGATTCGGCCCCAGATTCCTTCATGAGGCGATCGAACACGACGATGGGGTTGTCGATGTCCTGGCCGCTGATGACAGTCAGCCTTGATTCGACGCGATGGTGAGAATTGAAGCCCGGCTTACTCTGTAAGCCGATCATGAAAAGCTGGGCGCGCGACGAGCGCACGAGCCCAATCAATTGTTCGAGCGTGATCCGACTATACTCGTCGACGCCGTCGGTGACGACAATTACGGCTTGACGCAAATTTTTGGAGGTACGCAAGTGGCATAGGGCGGTGGCGACGGCGTCATAGACGGCCGATCCTCTGCTGGGAGCAGGAGCTAACGTAACGCTGGAGGGGTTCCGAAGCTCTTCGGAGGTAAGTCGCTGGAAGGGCCCCACCTCGTCGCTAAAGTCCATCGCCGAGATTTCGTCTCCCGGCCGGGCGGTGCGCATGAATTGTACCGCAATGGCCTCCGGCGAACCCAAGCGATCGCCGGAATACATCGAACTGGACGAATCCAGCAGAACGGCGATGCTGACTGGACCGCCGCCAGCATCGAAAAACGCGATTTTCTGACGCTGGCCGTTTTCGAAAACGGTGAAATCTTGAGCTAACAGGCCCGACATATCATTCCCTTTTGCATCTTTTACCTGCACCTCTATGGGCTGGAGATCGACTTCGACGCGGAGGGTGGGCGGATGGAACTGCGCGGCAGCAACCGGCGCAAGCAGAAACGCCAGCGCAATGGCCAGGGCAACGCGGGACGTAAGTGACCCCCCTTAGTTACGTTGCACGAATTGTATCTTGCTTAGCTGCAAATTGATACGCCTACCAGCCCGTTTGTAGCTCGCGGCGGGGTCGACGAGCGGTGAGGATGCGGTTGGGTTAGAATGCTGGCCAGGAGGATGGTCATGCGGCGACTGGTTGTTCTCACAGGGGCCCTGGGGATCACGCTGGCTGCGTTGTCTTTCGCGGCCGCGGATAGCGGAGCTGCACAAGAGACAGCAGCTCCTTCGCGAAGCTTTGCGTTTACTTACGTCGTGCACGTTCCCGCGCTTCCGGCGGGCAGCCATGCGATGCGCATCTGGATTCCGGTGCCGCAAACGGCGGAGCACCAGCGCATCAGCGACGTTCACATCGACAGCCCGGTGCGTTACCGCATCCATCGCGACGCGCGAAACGGGAATCAGTTCGCGTATCTGGATGTGACCGCGGCGGGCGCGGGGCGCGCGCCGTTTGACATTCGAATGACCTTCGACGCGCGCCGCGACGAGTACAAAGTGGCGCTGCCGGCGGGCGATCCCACCACGCCGCCCTCGTTTTCGCCGGATGTGGAGCGTTATCTGATGCCGGACCGC
This sequence comes from Candidatus Acidiferrales bacterium, assembly GCA_030037775.1. Classification (GTDB taxonomy): domain Bacteria; phylum Acidobacteriota; class Terriglobia; order Acidiferrales; family UBA7541; genus DAHUXN01. Next base: position 2,382 of record JASHQB010000199.1, on the reverse strand, counting down.
CTGGTGCCGATCAACGGCATGATCGGCGACCTTTCCCGCGAACAAACCGCAGGCATCACCGACCCGCTCGAGAAGGCGCGCAAGATTTACGAATACGTGATCGCGCACATGCACTACGACCACGACGGCACCGGCTGGGGCCACGGCGACGCGATTTTCGCGTGCACCATGCATCACGGCAATTGCACGGATTTTCATTCGCTGTTCATCGGCATGGCGCGCGCGGCGGGAATTCCGGCGCGATTCGAAATCGGATTCGCGATTCCGCCGGCGCAACACGAAGGAAAACTCGCGGGATACCATTGCTGGGCGGAATTTTACATCCAGGGCACCGGCTGGATTCCCATCGACGCTTCGGAGGCGTGGCAAAATCCGCCGAGGCACGATTATTATTTCGGCGCGCTCGATTCCGATCGGGTGCGATTCAGCCGCGGGCGCGATTTGACGCTCGCTCCGCCGCAAGCCGGCGAGGCGGTGAACTACATCGTTTATCCGTACGCGGAGCTGGACGGCAAGCCGTTCGACGGGCTCACGCGCGAGTTTTCCTTCCGGGATTTGCAATAGGCCAAGGCCAAAGGAAGAGGCGTAACACGTTGTGACCGCCGGGACGCGCGAGTGTGCTCGAGCGAGGCGCGCTCCGCGGCGGGAAACTAAATTCGCACGGAGGAAGCCATGGCGCACACGACATTTCTCAGCAGGCTGCTTGGGCTATTTGCGATAATCGTCGCCGTGTCGATTGCAACGCACAAAGCTGACACGATGGCCACGGTAACGCTTTTGGTGCAAGACCCGCCAGTGCTGCTGGTGCTGGGCTTCATAGGGATTGCCGCAGGTCTGGCCATGGTGCTGACGCACAACATATGGAAAGGCGGGCCGCAGCCGGTGGTGGTCACGCTCTGTGGATGGGTGATTCTGCTGCGCGGAGTGGCACTGCTCGCCCTGCCGCAAAGCTATCTACGGGCGCTGCTGTATGTGTCCGACTATCGTCAATTGTTCTACTGGTACGCGGGGTTCGCATTCGTGCTGGGCGCGTATCTTACTGTCGCCGGCTTCCGCCGAACTTAAGCGCTGGGACTTAAAGACCCTGACGGCCCCTGCTGGCAAGTGGTCAGACTCGCGAACCGCGGCGGGCGGGGTGATCGGGGTTCGTGAATTCGAGCAGTTCGATGGGCGCGCCGTTTTCGACGATGAATGCGACGCGGACGCCGTCTGACGGACTGTTCGGAGGAATCAGGACTTCGCGGCCGGTGAGCTCGGAGGCGAGGTCCGTCACTTCAAAGGCCACGTGCGGCACTCGGCGGACGAGATCGGGAACGGCCGCGTCCTCTTCGAAACGCATCCATTCCACGCCGAATTCGCTTTTGTCGTGGCTGACCACATAGACTTTCAGATGTTTCAAGTGGGTTTCGCCAGGCTTCGACTCTGTAGTGGGAATTCCGACATGGTGATAGCGGCGCATTTTTCTCTCCGTAGGAAGCGGCAGAGATTCTACGCTGTCGCTACCGGGTTTGAAAGCGCGCTCCGAAGGACATGCATGGGCTTCATTGCGCCGCTCCCATGAGCTTTAGAAATAGCAATACGAGACCCAGTGGAACAAGAATGATCAGCTGCCATTTCCAGTACGCATTCATGGGAGAAACTATAGGGCTTAACGCGAAACTGTCTGAAAATCAAGAATCCTGATTGAATCGAGGGGCGGACGGAACGGCGCTGCAGGCCGCTTCATCCTTCGGCGATCACGGGCTCGTCGTCGCGAATCGCCGCGAGCACGCGTTTGAGCAGGTCGGGAGTCATCCAAGCAACGTCGTGAACCACTCGGGCGTGTTGTGTGACGCGCATGATGATTTCGTTTTCGTTTACACCGCGGGCAACAAAATCGCAGCCGGAAATGACGTCGCAGCAGCGGAGCAGTTTCTTCATACAGGCTCTCCCTGGGTGAATTGCCGGGCCAGAAGGGAGGGGCGGGGCGCTCAGCCAAGCCATGGTACTCGCAAATGAAAGAAAGGTCAGCACTTTTTTTTGGGAATTATATATTTAACTCCCTCGTTTTTGGGCATTGAAACTGCAAGGCTTGCTAGAACTTGATGATTGTGCTCCCATTTACACCATTGACCGAAAGCGTATGATGCGCTCGGCCAGATGGTGTAATGGAGAACACGCTCGACCGCTAATCTTGAAATACGAGTTCAATTCTCGTTCTGGCTGCCACGGGGCGATTCGTGCGGGGGTCGCCCTTTTAGTTTGACAAAACAGCAACCCTTGCTCTAAGATTCGCGCATGTTTCGGTGCCCACATTGCGACAGACCTATCCGTGATTCAGAGATTACCGCCTACTCTGGTCGCATCGGCGGCAAGCAAACGGCCAAGAGAGGGCCTGAATAC
>JASHQB010000198.1 GCA_030037775.1 Candidatus Acidiferrales bacterium | reverse complement strand
CGCTTTCTTAAAGCGCGCGAACGGGAATCTTTTTCCATAGGGGCAGGCGACGAAAACCTTTGGATGGATAAACCGAGCCTTCGCCACAAGAGTTCTCCTGGGTCGGCGCCGCTGATTCTAGCATGAGGCCGATGGATGGACGATAATGGCGCCGCGTCGCTTTTGAGCGGCAATGCAAGGCTAGCGATTTTCTATTCGGTCGTGCAAAAAGGCTGGCAGGAAATACAGCGGCAAGTTGTTGAATCGCCGATCTTGTGAAAAGACCATTCTGGCGGTTCAAAAGCTCAACCTTTTCGCACGTCAGTCGTGCGAACTATTCATACCTTAGCGCTTCCATCGGCTCGATCTTCATCGCCCCCCGCGCCGGTATCCAACACGCCGCCAACGCCACAATCGCCAGCACTACGGCCGATGCCGCAAAGGAAGAAAAATCCATCGCCGATACCTCATAAAGCAAACTCGCCAAGCTCCTCGCAAACGCCTCAGCCGCCACGATGCCAATGGCCACTCCCAGCCCGACGATCAGCATCCCTTCTCGCAACACCAGCCGTATCACATCCGCGCGCTGCGCCCCCAGCGCCATGCGTATTCCGATTTCATGCGTTCTCCGCGACGTGTAATACGAGATGAGCCCGTAGATGCCCACCACCGCCAGCAGCAGCGCGAGAGTCGAAAACGTCGTCAACAGTTGCGCCGTGAACCGCGGCTGTGCGCTCGATTCCGAGATCATTTCATCGCCGGTCTGCACTTGACCGACGAACATGTGCCCCGGAACCATCTGCAAAGCCGCGCTGCGCATCGCCGCGGCCAGGCCATGCGGTTCTCCCGCGGTGCGCACAATCACGGAACCAAATCCAGTAGGCACCTGCGAATAACAAAGGTAAACCGCGGGCAGCGGCGTCTGGCCGGTTGCGAACTCCCTTGGCTCATGAAAAACCCCCACAATCGTGTACGAGATATCCTTGTCGGTGAATCGAAACTTCGGTTTCACGCTCACGCCAAGTGGGTCGCGGTTCGGCCAATAAGCTTCCGCCATCGCTTCGTTGATCACCGCCACTGGCTGCGTCCCGTTTCGATCCGTGTCTGCCAGCCATCGCCCGCGCAGAATCCGCATACCCATCATGTCGAAGTACTCCGGTGTCACAATGTGCTCGTCCGCTGGTTGAAAGCCCTCCGCAATGAGCCCCCCGCCGCCGTCAGCCTGAAACTGCTCGGAACTATGCTGGTGAGCCACCGGTGGAAACCCATTCGCTAAAGCGACCTCTTTTACGCCGGGCAATGCCGCCACGCGTTGCTCAAACTGCTCGAATTTAATCCGCACCGTGTCCTCATCGTCACCCGGCAGCGACAGCAAATATGCGTTATCAATAACGACTTCCATCGACAGTAAATGCTCGGGCTGAAACTGCTCATTTACAGCCAGAAGCTTTTGCATGCTCTTTAGCATCAATAGCGCGCCGGCCAGCAAAACAAGCGCCAGCGACACTTCCACAACCAGCAGCACGCTGCCCGGCCTGCGCAGCACAGAGCGCGACGGCGACGATTTGCGCGCACTTCCCGACTTCAGTGTTTCATTCAGATTCGGCCGCGCCAGCCGCAAGCTCGGAAGCACGCTGAACACTCCCGCAGCAAGCACCGACAGCAACGCCGCGAAGACCAGCATTCGCGAATCCAGCGCCACCGAATCCAACCGCGGAACATAAATCGATTGTGGCAGCAGCGCGAGAAAAGCGCGCAAGCTTCCGTAAGCGAGCAACAACCCCAACGCGCCTCCCGCCAGCGCCAGCAGCATCGCCTCCACCAGCATCTGACGGATCAGCGCCAATCGGCTCGCCCCAAGTGTCGCGCGAATCGCCATCTCTTTCTCGCGCGACACCGCGCGCACCAGCAAGAGATTGCCCACGTTGGCGCAGCCGATCAGCAGAATGAAGCCGAACGCCGCCAGCATGACCCACAAAATGCTGCGCACATTTCGTAGCAATTCGCTGCTGAGGGGCACAGCGCTGACGTCTTCATCTTTGTAAAACCTGGGATATTGCGAGCGGATGCGCTCCGCGATCGTGCTAATCTCCGCCTGCGCTTGGTTCATGCTCACGCCCGCTTTCAGGCGCCCTACCACCTGCAAATTGTGTCCCCAGCTGAACGAATCGGGGATCGCCAAATTCACCCACAGATCAGGCCTGTCAGGTGCCAACGGGTACGGAAAATCAAAACCTCTCGGCATTACGCCGACAATCGTATACTCGTTCTTCATTCCAAGATCGTTCGTAGTGATTGTCTTGCCGATCGCGCCAGGACTCGCTCCGTAATGCTGCCTCCAGTATGCGTAGCTCAGGATCGCCACGCGAGGGAATTGCCACTCGTTGTCCTTCGCGACGGCAACGCACTCGCTCGCTGTGAATGTCCTTCCCAGCAAAGGTGCCACTCCCAAAAGCGAAAAGAATTGTGGCGAGACCGCTGCGGTCGCCACGCGTTCCTCCGTTCCCCACAACCTGCTGCTAAGGAGACCCCCGCGTAGGTCCGCGGAAACGAACGCGGCCATACCGTCGAAACTCTTCGCTTGGCTCGCCAGGATGGGAAATGAACCCTCTACGACAGGAATGTGCGTGCCGCCCGTTCTTCGATTCGAGTTCCACAGCATCACCAGCCGTGACGCATCCGTGTAAGGCAAGGGCCGCAAAACTAATCCGTACAGCGCGCTGAACATTGCCGTGTTTGCGCCAATGCCGAGGGCAAGGGTAAGGACGGCTACGACGGTGAATCCCGGTGCCTTCGCCAGCATCCTCAGCCCGTATCGGAAGTCTTGAAGAAGGGTTTCCATTGAGGCCTCCCGTCTTTCAGCCAAGGTGCAAAGCGAACCCAATCATACCGCAAGGAATACGTATCATTCTAAATTACCCGGCAGTTCCCGGACGAGTGGTCGGCTACTGAGCCGGAAGGATTTCCTTCTGGACCATCAACCGGATGCGCGTGACACCCGTCGCTCTCGTAGATTCTTCTGACGTTGCGGCCTTAACCGACTGACGGTTTGCAGACACCGGAAGACCACCAGCGTCGCCTGCTTGACAGATCGTAGTCACGTTGCTAGCGTTCCGTTATTGCAGCGATAGACCTTGCGCGGTTCGGCGCGCGAGTCTTCACTCGAATCGGCATCTATGCGGCGCGAAAGCGAACGCGGAGTGGGAAAAGTAAAGGTCCTCTTTATCCTTTTGGTTGTCCTTGGGTTCTACGGTAGTTTCAAAATTGTGCCGCGTTATATCAACAATTATGAGCTTCAAAAAGGGATGACGCGGGAAGCTCGGTTTTCTGGAGTTGACCAGAAGAGCCCGCAGCAGGTTCGCGACGAGATCCTTGACCAAGCCACGCAGCTTGGTATCACCGCCAGTCCCGACGACATTCAGGTGGAGCCAGTCCCAAACGGCTACCGCATCTCGCTGAGCTATACTGTGCCGGTCGACCTGCTCGGCTACCAGCTGCTTCTGAAATTCCATCCTGTTGCAGACGGCAGCAGCTCGTTCTGACATTAGCCAGCCGCAGGGCATCGGATTGAATCATGCTGGTCCAGCCCGGACGAAGCCGCGCGGCGCAGCCGCATGTTAGACCTTCAAGGAAGAGCATCCTTTTCTACCGTTTCGTCGTGCCCGGGGGCGCCAAGACCTTTCCCTTTGACGACGAGCGCTCTTCTTTAGACCGTGCAGAAAGGATTTAGGACCCAATTCGAAACAACAGGGAGAAATTTACGTCACTTTGGGCGGTATCTTTGCTTCCTGAAGCTAATAGGAAACTGAAATCTAAAGGTTCGCAAAGCGTACAGTTCGGGGAGCCAAATCTCCTCGCTGTGTGATCCACTGAATTCCACGAAGGCACTTCCTGCAGACGGCGTTTTCTTTAAGGCGGCACACCCTCAGCATCGCGCACTGCGCGCGACCGCAGGCTTGAATCACAGAGAAAAATTGAGGCAAGAAAAAACCCTGGGCCCCTTGCGGGAACCCAGGGTTTCGAAGTAGCGATTCGTT
>JASHQB010000197.1 GCA_030037775.1 Candidatus Acidiferrales bacterium | reverse complement strand
ATGTCCAGTTTTTCTGCGTGTCTGTCAGGTCGATGGAAAAGCCGAGACGCGCGCCGTGCGCCGACGTCAGAGCCAGTTTTGCCAAAGAAACCTGGATCTCCATCACGCCACCGGGGGCCAGGGGAAAATGATTTGCGGACCATCCCTGTTTTGTTTTGGCGCATTGGAAAACGCCGTTGCGGTCGTAAACGTTGTATTCGCCGTCTCCTTCGCAGAGATTGAAAGAGGAGTGCAGCCACCACTCGCCCGGTTGCCAGGAGTTGCTCTGTTGTTCGCGCGGGTCGAGCAACAATTCCGGGAAACGCATCTCTGTTCCGCGCGTGAGATGGATAAATGCGAAATAGAGATTGGACGCGTCGTGCTTGAACAGGACGCGAACGCGCCAGCCCGGCGCAACTTTGACGAAGATGGAAGCGGCATCGCTCCACTCGCCGGGCACAAATCGCCCGCCCACCATGACCGGCCGGCCAGCAGGAATGATGATTTCGGCGCCGACTGACCCGTGCGCTGCCTGAGGCAATGCCGCCAGCAGGAGAATCAGCGGGAGAGAACCAAGAAGAAAGGAGCTCTCGCCGCCTCTTATGCGCAAACGACTACACGCAGCGATCAAGTTCAACGCTCGCTGAACGACATCGTTGAACCGAAGGCTCGCCACTCTTGTCAGCGACCGGCGGAGGCGCTTTTCGCTTTATCCGCGCGGACCGTGGGCGTGTCGACGAGATGCTCGGCGAGGAACCACACCTGCAATTCATTGGTGCGAAGCACTTCGCTGACCAGCAAATCGTTGGTGCCGTCGTCTCCCGCATCCGCAGCGTTGCGGGCAAACGCCCGAGTTTCCTTCAAGATGATTTCATGCGCTTCGAGAAGGCGCGAAAGCTGCACGGGCAGCTCTTCGCGGCCACGCGGCGGCCGGGGAACGATTGTGGTCTCAGCAACGTCGGGAGCCATGGCGATGCTGACGCCGCCGAGGGTCTGAATGCGCTCGGCGATGGAATCGACCAACTCGTTCTGCTCGCCATAGTGCTTATCGAAGAGCAGGTGAATCTGGTAAAAGGTGTGGCCAGTGACCTGCCAGTGATGTTTTTTGTACATGTCGCGCAGCGTGATGGTATCGGCAAGGAGCTGGTTAAGATTGTCGGCGCTTGCGGCGCAGACTTTTTCGTCGAGAGCGATGGGCAGCTTGGCGATTTTGCCGTAGGGCTGGATTTCGTGGGCGTGCTGGTGGAGAAGCGGTCTGGCCTGGGAAGTGCCCGCTTGCAATTGATTATAATCGGGGCCGCGCTTGTCGTTGTTTTTGGGACTCATTTTCTTGCTCCTTCCTAATGTAGGGCGTTTGGTTAGCGGCTGGTCTGAGTCAGGGCGTGGTGGTTCGAGCCGGCACCTTTTTTCGCGCGCTTGGTCGAGCGATCGAAGTAGCCGATGCGCTCGAGCACAGCTCCGGCAATGAGAGGCAGCGCCACAGTGGCATCTTCGAAAACCTCCGCGAATTGACCGCCTTCATCTTTGGGCACGAATTTTCCCCAGGAAACAGCTTCAGTATACGTGCTGCCGGAAAGCCCACCCCAATGCACCGGCTCAGGGCAAATGCGCAAGCCATAATTGTAACGCTTGAGCGGCATTTCTTCGTAGCCGCGGCGCGCGAGCAATTCGGCGTATACGCCGAACTGCTGAGACCAATTGCGAGGCACGCCTCCGCCGACGGTGAAAATCCCCATGCGTTTGGTGGCCAGCATGGTTTCCGCGAAATGCTCGAAGTCGGCGAAGGAATCGAAACGCAGCGGCGTCCGTCCTTCTTTGCGGCGCTGGCGATTGTGCAGCGCGAAATCGATGCCCAATTCCGAGTCAGTGAACGCGGGGATGAAAACGGGAACGTTTCTTTCGACCGCGGACTTCAGGATGCCGCGTCCGTGTGCGTGGCGAATCAAGTACTCGCCGATGCAGCGATTGAGCTTCCAACTGCAGACGGTCTCCTCGGGATCCCATTTCTCGAGGAGCGCTTCGACGATCTCTTCGATGTAATCGAGATTGAGCTCCGGCTCGAGCGAATCGTAAACGCGATTGTAGCCGGCGAAGAAAAGCTCCTTGTCGCCCATTTTCGGGTCGTAACGGAAATGCTGCTTGCCGGCGGCTTCGACCAAACCGTGAGCCATCAACGCGCCGGTGGAAACAACGGCATTCACGATGCCGGAATCGATCAGATCGCAAAACACAAGACCCATCTTGGCGACGGTCATAGCACCGGAAAGCGTGAGCACCACGAAGCAATCCTGGTCGCGGGCCATCGCTTCGAGAACATCGGCGGCGTCGCCGACTTGCCGCGCAGTGAAAGCGGTCTGGCCCATGGCGCGGACTAATTCATCGACGGTGCGAGCTTTCGAGAGATCGAGCGGATAGGTCGGGGTCAAGCGATCCGCAATCGGATCGTGGAGGATTCTGTCGGTCACTCCCTTTTTCTTTGCCATTCACCATCCCCGCAGGTAATGTATCACCTCCGAAGCGGTTTTGTTGGCTATAAATAGTACAGAGCGGGACAAGAAGAAAGAAAAAAATAAAATCGAAGGACGATTTTACAGTGCTGCTGAAAACTTACACACCGGTGACGTTGGAAAATTTCGGGGGACTTCCGGAGGAAAATTCGCGCTACAAGGATTCGCGCGCGGTGATTTT
>JASHQB010000196.1 GCA_030037775.1 Candidatus Acidiferrales bacterium | reverse complement strand
CCCCAGTCGAGATTGACTCTCCAGGCTGCCTAAAGCTATACTCCGCGCTCTTTCGGTGACAGGAGCCATCCATGGGGTTCGAGCGCGCAGCACGGCAAGACGAGATTCCACAGGGGCAAATCCGCGAATTCCAAGTCTCCGGCAAAGCCATCGCGATCGCCAATGTTGGCGGTAAGCTATTTGCTATCAATAGCATATGCCTGCATCACGGCGGCCCGCTGGGAGAAGGCGACCTTGACGGCACCGTGGTCACCTGCCCCTGGCACGGCTGGCAATATGACGTCACCACCGGAAGGCTGATCCAGCAGCCCGACGCCGCGACGCAGTGCTACGCCATCGAGTTGCGCGGCGAGGACGTCTTCGTAGATTTGGGATAGGGGCCAGCGTTTTTACCATTCCTTCGCTACATTTCCATTGTTTCTACCGCCAATCGATGTATAGTTCGCCAGTTACAGCCAGGCTATGACGCGCCCCGTAACCAGACCACATCACTGGCTGCTCGCGGTTGACCCCCGCATCTATCACTGGGACACTCTTTTCGTCAAAGGCAAGGAAATGTGGCGCCACGCCGGCAGCAAGCCGGACGCCCTGCGCCAGATGAAACAAATGCGCCGCGGCGACCGTGCGCTCTGTTACCACGGAAAGCCGGAATACGCTCTCTACGCCATCGCCGCCGTCACGCGCGACCCTTATCCCGATCCGCACGACCCCACTCCGAAGCACCTCGTGATCGACCTGCGCGCGCTCGAACGCCTGCCCCGCCAGGTGACGCTGGCCGAGCTTCGCGAGCAGCGGCCTTTGCGCAAAGTAAAGTTCATGAAGAATCCTCGCATGACCATTTCTCCCCTGACCGACGAGGAATATTCCGAAATTCTCCGCCTCGCCGGAATCGTCGCTTCGCCGGGTATTCCCCTGCCGTGACGCCCGACTGAAAGCGTTTCGCAAAACCGCAAACAGCACTAAGATAGCGGCGTTGCAACGCAGCTATCGCGGCATCTTTCGGAGGCATTCGGTGAGAAAAATTCTTTCGATGGGCATCATTCTGTCGGTGGCTCTCGGCGCGGCGGTTTTCGCGCACGCACAGGAAAAATCAAGCGCCGAGGATTGCCCGCTGCTCGCGGGAATCCCCTCTGGCCACACGCGCGTGATCGACATGACTTACGTCATCAACGATCATTCGCCTTCCTGGCCCGGCGATCCCCATCCTTTTAGTGTCATCGTGACGGACACGCCTGCCAAAGAGGGATATCTGACGCGCAAGTTCACCATGCTTGAGCACTACGAAACTCACATGGACGCCCCCGCGCATTTTCCGCCGGGCAAAGAAACGCTTGACCAGATTCCCATCCAGCATTTTTTCGGTCCGGGGATCGTGATTGACGTTCGCGACAAAGTCGTCAAGGATGCCGACTATCGCCTCAGCGCGGAAGACGTGCAAGCTTGGGAGGCGCGTCACGGCCGCATTCCCGCCGGCGCCATCGTGATGCTCCGCACCGGCTGGGCCTCGCGCTGGCCGGACCAGAAGCGCTATCGCAACATGGACGCGAAAGGCGTCATGCACTTTCCCGGCTACTCCGTCGGCGCCGCGGAATTGTTGATCTCGCGCCGCGTCAGCGGCCTCTGCATCGATACGCTCAGCATCGATTACGGGCCGTCCCCCGGTTTCGAAGTGCATCGTACTACTTTGCCGGCGGGCCTGTTTCATGTCGAAAACGTCGCTAATCTCGATAAGCTGCCGCCGACCGGCGCTTTCATCATCGCCGCGCCCATAAAACTCGAGGGCGGCTCCGGAGGTCCGGTTCGCGTTTTCGCCATCTTGCCGGACTGAAGCGCGAGAAATTCCAGGTAAATCTTGCCCGAGCTTCCGGAAGTCGAAACCGTGGTTCGCGGCCTGCAAGTGCTCTTGCCCGGCCGTCGCATCGCCGAAGTCCGTCTGGGCAAAACTGATTTCATCGATGATGTCGCCAAGCTCGAAGAAATCCTGCCAGGCTCTCGAATTTCAAGTGTTCGCCGCCACGGTAAATTCATCGTTTTGCTTCTCGAAAGAGCGGCCGCAGCCCCCGCACCGTCCCAATCGGCGCCCGGGCGATTTCATTTTATCGTTCACCTCGGCATGACCGGCCGGCTCACCGTCTTTCCGCCTCTGAGGCCATCTCCGCCGCACACCCACGTCTCGATCTCGCTTGATAACGACACCGAACTGCGCTTCACCGACCCTCGCCGCTTCGGCCGCATGCTGGTATTGCCGGAGCAGCAAAGCGCTTCGGTTCTCGGCCCGCTGGGAACGGATCCGCTCGAAATCAGCGCGCAGGAATTTCGAGCGCGCCTCGCCACAAAGCGTGCGCGCATCAAGGCCGTTCTTCTCGACCAGCGCGTCTTTCGCGGCATGGGCAATATTTATACCGACGAAAGCCTGTGGCGCGCGCGCATTCATCCCGCGCGATTGGCGTCTGCCTTAAAACACGAAGAGGCCGCGCGCTTGTATCGCGCCATGCAACAGGTCCTGCGCGCAGCCATTCGCCTCGGCGGCTCTTCGATCTCCGACTATGTGAATGCCGAGGGCCAGCCTGGCGAATTCCAGATTCGCCATCGCGTGTATCAGCGCGAAGGGAAAAAATGCAGCCGCTGCGGCGCGCTCATTCGTCGCATCACTGTCGCCGGGCGCAGCAGCTATTTTTGCCCGCGATGCCAGCGCGCCCCGCGTCAGCGCCCCGAGTAAACGAGCGCCGCTCCCGCCAGCATGAAGACCGCGCCGTAAACAAATCCGGCCGCGGGCGCGACTGCCGTCCAGAGCGCGCCGACGATGATGCTGGAAGCAAAATCACCGACGCCATTCACGGCTGCCAGCGCGCCGAACCCTGTGCCACGAATCTCCGGCCCCAGCAACTCTGCGGAAAGGGATTTTTCCAACGCCTGCTGCACCGCCATGTGCACGCCCGCGAGCGCGAAAAGCGCTCCCAGCCACGTTAGCTTCGCCGGCGCGAAAATGAAGCCCCCGCACATCATCGCCCCGGCCGCGTATCCCGCGGCAAGCAATCCGTGCTTGCCGACCCTGTCGGCGAGCGCTCCCGCCGGATACGAAATCGCCGCGAACACGACGTTGTGCAGCGTGTACAGCGCAATCACCAATGCAGATGCCCGTGCGCTCCCGTACTGCGGCGCAAGCATCTGGTTCGCGCGCAAAATCAGCAGCGTCGGAGCGAAATCCCCAATGCCGTGTGCGAAAACTCCAACCAACAATCGCCGGAAAGGTTGCGGCAGTTGCCGCAGGCTGCCAACAAAACTCACAGCGCGCCGCGCGCCAGCCGATTTCGCCGCAGGCACCAGCCACAGAAAACAGAGCGAGGCCGCCAGTCCGGGTAGAATCGTCCAACGCATCGCCGCACGCACGCCGGAGAACGAAACCAGCGCCACCACCGTCAACGGCCCCGCAATGGCCCCGATCGTGTCCATCGCGCGCTCGAATCCGAACGCGCGCCCAAGCTGTGATGGCGCAATCGCATCCGCCAGCAGCGCGTCGCGCGACGGACCCTTTGCGCCGCGTCCCGCCCATCCCCCCGCGCGCAAAATCAGAACCACCGGCCACGACGCTGCGAAGGCGTATGCAAACGTCGTCAGCCCTACAAGGACGTACCCGGCGCTCGCCACCGGCTTGCGCCATGCCGGCCGGTCGGCCATCCACCCGCCCGCCAGTTTCGCGAAACTCGACAGCCCGTCCGCGACGCCTTCGATTACTCCCAGCGCCACGGCCGGCGCGCCCACCAGCGCGAGCAGCGCCGGCAGCAGCGACGTGGCCGCCTCGTGTCCCCAGTCGGAGAAAAGGTTCGCGAGCCCTATGCCCAGAATTCCGCGCGTGAGCCAGCGCTCCTGTTTCGCATCGAGGGCGGCGTTTTCGGTTTTCACGGGGAAGCTTCAGGCTGTGGGTTTTTGTGCAGCGCGAACGGTTCGATCGGCGGAAAATGTTTGTGCGAAAATCCGTTCCGCCCATTGCCGGCGTTCGGCCCCGTCCAGCCAAATCACGCGTTTGCGGACCTCCGCAAACAGGGGATCCGCGAGCAGCTCGTTCAACAGCTCATGGATGCGCCGCTGAAACGCGCGGTCCTCCGAGCGAAAGCCGTCCGGCGTGATTTCCTCCGCGAAGGGCGGAATCCCCGCCAGTAAATCGTAGGTTCTCATCCACCAGCCCAGCCACTGCTCGAGCTCCGCCTGCCGGCCGAATTTGTTCACCAGATAGCAGTAGTTGTCGAGCACCGAGCGGTCGCACACTACGTGCGTGCCATTGCGCCCCGCTTCCAGCTCCGCCGCGATCTGCGTGTGCAAAATCCACACCTGACCTTCGAGCGTGGTTCCCGCGTTCACCGGAAACGGCGACCGCCGCGCCACTTCGCTCACCAACTCCACGTTTTGCCCCGCCCGCTTCACCAGCGAACACACTTCATACGCAATCGTGGTCTTTCCCACTCCGTGCGTTCCAATCAGCGCGAGCTTCACGGAACCTCCGCCAAGCCATTTCGTTTTTAGCAGACTTCCGCCTGCCGCGAAAGCTCCTGCAAAATTCAGCGAAGGCGCTCGCTCGAAATCACGCACGCCGCCGCGAGCCTGCCGGCCACGCGAGTGAGTGAAAGGGGATGAACGGCTGTCGAGTCTCAGCTTTTCCCGAGTTGCCGAAGCTTCTGGCTTAACGAGGCGACTTCCTTGGCGGATTCATGGATGCCCTTCAGATGCACGCGCACAGGATTGTCGTCCATGATTTCTTCCAATGCCAGTTCCATGCGGCTGTAGATTACCGTCGCATGTTCCGTGAGTTCGTGACTGAGCACGCGCACGTTTTTGAGAACATGCGTCAACTTATTCCGATAATACTGGTATGTTTCCTCTGTCTTGTCTGCCACCATTGCGACAACGATGCCTCCTTGCCATTCCGACAGCAGAGAATGCTCTGCTCAAGATTTTTGAAGATGGCCGGTATTTCTGAGAATCTTATGCACAATCGTTCGAAGAGTTTTTTTCTCGCGTTCGGTGACACCCTTCCAGGCATTTGTCGTGGCATGCGCCGCCACGGGTATCGCTTTTCTCAAGAGCGCATGCCCCTTCGGCGTCAACCGAACCACGACTTTCCGGCGATCCAAATGGCTCCGCGTTCGCTGGAGCAGCTTCTTCCTTTCCAGCCGATCGAGCATGCGGCTCATGCTGGATATATCCAGGCCGTTGTAAGCCGCCAGCTCGATTGCAGTAGTCGCCTCACCACGCGCGACGTTCGCGAGCACCATTCCTTGGCGGCCCGTTAGCCCCAGTGGCGCGGCAGCCTTGTCATTCGCATCCAACAGCGCACTTATGACTCGGCCGAAAAGCAATCGTCCGACAAAGACCGACTCCATATACGATTTGGACGGAAGGCGATTCAAGCACACATTATACTTGCATATGCAATGGTTGTCAATGCAAATAATTTAGGGTTCTCCGAACTGACAAGGGGGCTTTCGGTTGGGTCAGACGGGCGGTACAATGAACCCGTTCAGCATTTTGGCGGTAGATGGTGCTTATGAGGAAGCCCTTGCCATGAGAGCCGTCGTCCAGCGCGTCACCAGCGCCCGCATAATCGTAGACGGCACCGTCGCTGGCCAGATTGGTCCCGGTCTCATGGTCTTGCTTGCCGTCGGCCGCGCAGACGACGCCGCGACAGCCGCGGCACTGGCCGAAAAAATTGTGCATCTTCGCATCTTCAATGACGCCGAAGGCAAAATGAACCGCTCCCTCCTTGATTCCGGTGGCGCCCTTCTCGCTGCTTCTCAATTCACATTGTACGGAGACGCGCGCGGCGGCCGCCGGCCCAGCTTCATTCAAGCTGCGCCGCCCGAACTTGGCAAGGCCTTGTACGAGGAATTTCTTCGCGCTGTCGCCGGGCTCAGCGTTCACGTCGAGACCGGCGTTTTCCAAACGCACATGTCTGTCGAAATCGTGAACGACGGTCCGGTGACCATCCTGCTCGATTCGGATAAACTCTTTTAGCCTGCCCAGGGGGACCCATGGCTCACGCCGCAAAAACAGAAGCGATCACCATTCGCTCCGCAGTTCTCGCCGACGCCCCGCAGCTCGCCCCGCTCGCCGGTCAGCTCGGCTACCCTTCCACCGTCGAGCAAGTCGCCGCGCGATTGCGCGAAATACTTCGCGACGAAGATCACCTCGTTTTGGTCGCCGAGCGCGAAGGTGCTGGCATCGTCGGCTACATCGAAGTCTTCCCGTTCCCCGTGCTCGCCCACGATCCTCGCGTTGAAATCGGCAGCCTGATTGTCGACGAATCCTACCGCTCGCTGGGCGTCGGCCGCTTGCTCGTGAACCGCGGCGAAGAGTGGGCTCGCGCCAGGGGTTACAAGGAGTCAGGAGTGCGCTCCAACGTCATTCGCGACCGCGCGCACAAGTTCTACCAAGGCCTCGGTTACCGCGTCAACAAAACCCAGAAATCCTTCCGCAAGCCGCTGTAACGCAGGGCTCGTGCCCGTGGACCGTTTAGCCCTTGAGCACACGCCGTGCCGGATTTTCACTCGGGACCTGCACTTTACATCGCTTTACGATATAATTTACTCCGGCATTGAGAAACTTCGCAAAAACAGGCTTCGATTACCGCGCTCTGGCGGAATTCCGCTACGAAGTGCGCCGCTTTCAAAACCTGAGCGAGCAAGCCGCCCGCGCCGCCGGCATTGAGCCCCAGCAGTATCAGGCGCTCCTCGCCGTCAAAGGATTGCCCGCTTCATCGAGCGCCACAGTCGGCATGCTTGCCGAACGCCTTCAGATCCAGCACCACAGCGCCGTCGAGCTCGTCGATCGCCTGGAAACGCATGGCCTCTTGAAGCGGACGCGCAGCCGCAAAGACAGGCGGCAGGTCTTGTTACGGCTCACCGGTCACGGAGAGGAAATTCTTCGCCAAGTCGCCCTTCCTCATCGCGCCGAACTGCGCTCGTCGGGCCGCACCATTTTGCGCGCCTTGCAGACCGTCATGGCGCATACCGCCAGACCGCGCGCCAATTCACGCCGCGGCCGCCGCACGCGGCGCGCGAGCGCGTGAAAGCCGCGATGGCCCCTGCTTTGCACGTTCGATCCCTGGTGAACTTCGTTGGCTAGCCAAACTCAGCCCTCCGCGCTCGAAATGCCCGCCATGGGCGATGCGGGCATGTTCCGCATCGGCTATATATCGCTCCTGGCTGCGCTGATCGGCGCGGTTGCGGGCATCATTGCATATGTTCTGTACGACCTAATCGGTCTGTTCACCAATCTCTCGTTTTATCACACGTGGTCATTTCATTTCCGCAGCCCCGAAGGGAATCACCTCGGTTACTGGGTGATTCTGATGCCCGTTGTGGGCGGCTTGATCGTCGGCGTAATGGCCAAGTACGGTTCCAAAAAAATCAAAGGCCACGGCATTCCGGAAGCCATGGAGGCTGTGCTCACCTGCCGCAGCCGCATCGAAGCGAAAGTCGCTATCCTCAAGCCCGTTTCCGCGGCCATCGCCATCGGCACCGGCGGCCCGTTCGGCGCGGAAGGCCCTATCATTCAGACCGGCGGCGCAATCGGCTCGCTCGTGGGCCAGTTGATTGCCACCACCGCCTCTGAACGCAAAGTCCTGCTCGCCTGCGGCGCCGGCGCTGGCATGGCGGCCACGTTCAACACTCCCATCGCCGGAGTCATTCTCGCCATCGAACTGCTTCTCTTCGAATTTCGCTCCCGCTCCTTCATTCCTCTGGTCATCGCCACAACTCTCGCCACCTTCGTGCGCTCCGTTCTCCTTGGCCAGCACTCCATGTTCTCCATGGACCCGAACGTCAATTTCGACGCGCTTCACGGCCTGCCTTGGTACGTCATTCTGGGCGTCATTTGCGGCTTTGCCGCAGTTGCCTTCACCAAATTCCTCTACTGGGTCGAGGACTTGTTCGACCATCTTCCAGTTAATGACCTGTGGCATCCTGCGATTGGCGCATTTTTCCTCGGCGTGATCGGTTTCTTCATCCCGCGCGTGCTCGGCGTCGGTTACGACACGATTTCCGACATCCTTCACAACAACCTCGCTCTAAAGGTCCTCCTGCTGCTGATGATCTTCAAAGCCCTGGCTCTGGTGATCTCCCTCGGCTCCGGCACTTCCGGCGGCTTGCTCGCGCCCATGTTCATGTCCAGCGCAGCGCTTGGCGGAGTGTTTGCGTTGCTCATTAATCATTTCATTCCTGGAGCGCACCTCTCGCCCGGCGCCTATGCGCTGGTAGCCATGGGCGCTGTCTTTGGAGCGGCCGCGCGCGCCACCTTCGCGCTGATTGTTTTTGCCTTTGAAATTACGCGTGACTACAACTCGGTGCTGCCTCTGATGATCACCTGCGTCATTGCCGACATGATTTCCATTCGCTATCTGAAAAGCTCCATCATGACGGAAAAGCTCACGCGCCGCGGCCTGACCGTGCCCACCGATTTTGAAGTCGGCGTCCTGCAGGTCGTTCGCGTCGGCGAAGTGATGCGCAAGGACGTTCCTGCGATTCCTCCGGAAATGACCGTCGCCGAACTGGCCGATCGCATCGGGCGCGGAGACCCGGCTTTCAATATCACTCAGGGGCTGCCCATTTGCGAAGCCGATGGCAAGGTTGTGGGTGTGGTCACCCAAGGCGACTTACTGCGCGCGTTGAAGCTCGATCCCAGCGGGAAAATGAAAGTCAGCGAAGCGGGAGGCGGCAAGCCCATCGTTGCCTATCCCGAGGAGCGCGCCTTCGACGCCCTCTATCGCATGCTGCAATTCAATATCGGCCGCCTGCCTGTCGTCGAGCGTGGCAGCTCAGGCAAACTGGTCGGCTTCTTGAATCGCTCCAGCATCCTCAGCGCCTGGACGCGCCAAGTTGAAGACGAAAGTCTCCGCGAGCACGGCTGGCTCGACGCGTTCCTGCACACCGAACACTATGAGAAATCGGCGCAGCGCAAAATACTGGTTGGCCAGGTTGCGCAACTGAAGGAAACACGGCTCGATCTCGATGTCACCGCCGGCGGCGAAGTAAAGCGCTTCGAATTCAAACTGTCCGCGCCTGTGCGAGGCATAGCGGCAGGCGACGTCGTTAAGGTCAGCTATAGCGAAGGCCCGGAGGGCCGCATCGTCGAGCGCGTTGAAGAATTGCGCGCCCGGTAGAGACATCTGCCAGCTTCCGTAGGAGTATCCGTCCGCTTCTGCGGTCAAATCGCAATCTAAAACCCGCCCACTCCTCCGCCGCCGAATCC
>JASHQB010000195.1 GCA_030037775.1 Candidatus Acidiferrales bacterium | reverse complement strand
AAATGAGTACGGAACATTCTCTCGGGCCCGGAATCGCTGCCGACCAATCGCAGCTGGCAACCGATCCCGTCTGTGGCATGCGCGTTGACGCCGCTCGCGCTAAGGCCACGCGTGAACACCTGCGAAGAATCTATTATTTCTGCTGCGAAGGTTGCGCGAAAAAGTTCACAGACGCGCCGGAAAAATATCTCGCCGCGCGCCCCGCGAGTGCATCCGCTGTCACTATCACGCCAATACCCCCGTCCGCCTCGGCCCCGCCGCCCGCCTCACGAATCTACGTTTGCCCTATGGACGCCGATGTTCGCGCCGCGAAGCCCGGCCCCTGTCCGAAATGTGGCATGGCTCTCGAACCGCTCACTCCCGCGGCGTCTCCTAAAAAAATGGACTACGTCTGCCCGATGCACTCTGAAATCATCTGCAACGCGCCGGGCGCTTGCCCCATTTGCGGCATGGCCCTCGAACCTCGCGTTGCCCAAGCGCATGACGAACCGAACCCAGAACTCACGTCCATGTTGCGCCGCTTCTGGGCCAGCGTGATCCTGACCGCACCTCTTCTTATCATTGCTATGGCCGCCAGCATGGGGCGCGCGCGCATTTCGCCCGCGATCATCGCGCGGATCGAGCTCGCTCTGGCAACTCCTGTCGTCGTCTGGTGCGGCTGGCCGTTTTTCGAGCGCGGCTGGGCCTCGCTGCGCAATCGCAGTTTGAACATGTTCACGCTGATCGCGATGGGGACAGGCACGGCGTATCTCTACAGCCTCGTCGCGACTCTTTTGCCCGGTATTTTCCCTGCGCAATTTCACGACGCGTCAGGCACGCTACCAGTTTACTTTGAGGCTGGCGCAGCCATCACGGCTCTCGTCCTGCTCGGGCAAGTTCTCGAACTGCGCGCGCGCCAGCGCACCGGCCACGCACTTCGCGCTCTTTTGCAGCTGGCTCCCAAAACTGCCCGCCTCGTGCAGCCCGACGGCACTGAAAAAGACGTTCCGCTCGAAACCGTGCAGTGCGGCGACGACCTGCGCGTGCGCCCCGGTGAGAGAATCCCGGTCGATGGCCTTGTCCTCGACGGCGCTGGTTCCATCGACGAGTCCATGGTCACCGGCGAGCCCCTTCCCGTAGAAAAAACAGCGGGCAGCAGTGTCATCGGCGGCACCGTAAACACTACTCGAACATTCGTCATGCGCGCCGAACGCGTCGGCAGCGACACGCTCCTCGCGCGCATTGTGCAAATGGTCAGCGACGCGCAGCGCAGCCGCGCGCCCATTCAGCAGCTGGCCGACAAAGTCTCCGGGTATTTCGTCCCGTCGGTGATTGTCGCCGCAATCATCACATTTATTTGCTGGGCATCGTTCGGGCCGTCACCGCGCCTCGCACACGCTTTGCTCAACGCCATCGCTGTTCTCATCATCGCTTGCCCTTGTGCCCTCGGACTCGCCACGCCTATGGCCATCATGGTTGGCACGGGACGCGGCGCCGCCGCCGGCGTGCTGATCAAGAACGCCGAGGCCCTCGAAACTCTGGAAAGCATCGACACGCTTGTCTTTGACAAGACCGGCACTCTCACCGAAGGAAAGCCGCGTGTTGCCGCCATCGAGCCGGTCGAGGGATGGACGTCCGCCGACGTGTTGCGGTTCGCGGCCGCGGTCGAGCAGGCCAGCGAGCATCCTTTGGCTGTTGCGATCCTCGCCGAAGCCGCGCGCCAAAACCTGCACCCGCAAAGCGCAACTGAATTTAGTTCAATCACGGGCAAAGGAATTTCCGGACGCGTGGACGGGCACGCGGTCGCTCTCGGAAACGCGGCGCTCTTCCGCCAAATGGGAATCGCACTTGAAAATCGCGCCGCTGCACGCGCCCGCGAAGGCCAAACGGTCGTCTACATCGCCGTGGACGGCCGGGACGCAGGAACCATCTCCATCGCCGATCCCATTAAGCCATCGACGCCGGAAGCGATCGCGCAGCTTCGCGCTGAAGGTTTGCGCCTGGTCATGCTGACCGGCGACAACCGCGCCACCGCCGAAGCCGTTGCGCGCACTCTCCGCATTGACGAAGTCATCCCCGAAATCCTGCCAGAAAACAAAGCGGAGGCCGTGAAAGAACTGAAGTCCCAAGGCAGGCGCGTCGCCATGGCCGGCGACGGCGTCAATGACGCCCCCGCCCTCGCTACCGTCGATGTAGGCATTGCGATGGGTACGGGAACCGACGTGGCCATCGAATCGGCGGGAATCACTCTGGTGAAGGGCGACCTGCGCGGCATCGTGCGCGCCCGCCGGCTGAGCCGCAAGACCATGCGCAACATCCGCCAAAATCTTTTTTTCGCCTTCGCCTACAACACCGTTGGCATACCGATCGCCGCAGGCGTGCTCTACCCGTTTTTTGGCCTGCTACTGAGCCCGATCATCGCCAGCGCGGCGATGACCTTCAGTTCTGTTTCGGTGATCGTCAATGCCCTCCGCCTCCGCCGCGCCGCGATCTAGACGCGATCATCATCTGGGCTTTCCATGTCTGCTATAATTCGGGGCATGACATTCATGACCATGACCTACGAACTGCAGGCGCCGCTGCGGCAGGATCAGTTGCGCGCGCTGGCATTCTTCGCCAATACCTACGGACTGCAGAAATTCCGGCTGGACGAAAAGAAAAACTGGCTGCATTTCGATTACGACGCGTCGCGGCTCAAGGAAACAGAAGTGGAACACGTGCTGCGCATGGCGAAGATACCGGTGGTAGGGCGCGTCAGCACGAACTGAAAATCAATAGAAAAAAGGGGATTTATATTTACGACAACGGTATAGTAATGTCTTCCATTTTGAGTATGATGGCCGCACAAGTGTTCACATTTGGAGGAATGCAACATGGACTCCGTGAGAACGAAGCTGTGGGTTGGCGGTCTTGGAGTGTTGCTATCGTTCTTTTTGACTTGCCCAGCACTGGCGCAGAACTCCCCTCCCTACGTTGTTTCCCTTACAGGATTTAACACACTGCATATACTACCGGTAGGAAGTCTCAGTGTGAACTTGTGTAGTGCTCCCCTCTAAAACTGGACACCTCAGTTAGGTAGAATCAGGGCCTCCAAACAGGAGGCACCATGGGCAGGAAACCACGCGTAGATCGATCCCCGGAAGAGAAGTGGCAGATCGTGCAGGAAGGTATCAAGAGCGGGAACGTCTCGGAGACGTGTCGGCGTCACGGGATCGCTGCGAATCTGTTCTATCGCTGGAAAGATGAAGCCGAGCAGGGAGCCAAGGCAGCGCTTGGGGGGAGAAGCGCTGCCGCGGCGGAAACCGAGAAGGACCATCGCATCCGGCAGTTGGAACGAACGCTGGGGCGGAAGTCGCTGGAGATTGAAATCCTAAAAAACGTCGTGGGGGAGTGAGCTGTGGTGCGGTTCACTCCCAGGCACGAGAGATGGTGACCGAGGGCTACACGGCCACGCTGGTGGCCATGACTCTGGCGATCAGCCGGTCGAGCTTGTACTACCGGAAGAAGCCGCGGGGCAGTCGAGCCGATCGGCAGTACGACGAGCAGATCGTCGTGGCCTGCGGGGAAAAACCCGCGTACGGATATCGCCGCGTCGCTTGGTGGCTGCGGAGAAAAGAAAACCTCTCGGTGAATCGCAAGCGGGTGCTGCGAGTGATGCGCGAGCGCGGGTTGCTGGTACGCTCGCGGCGTTTGCGGGCGCGACGGAAGAAAGAGTGGGGCCGTGTGGAAGCCGCCGGGCCGAATCAGATCTGGCAGTCCGACATGACCAAGATCTGGGCGGGGCCGGCGGTAGGTTGGGCGTACCTGGTGTGCGTGATCGACTGCTGCACGCGGGAGATCGTGGGCTGGAATCTCTCGCAGCGCTGCCGGACCGAAGACGCGCTGGCCGCGGTGGAGCAGGCCGTGCTGGGACGGCTGCCCGAGGGCAGCCGCGAGGCGAATCTGACGCTCACGACGGACAACGGCACGCAGTTCACTTCTTCGCGTTTCTTGGAGACGTTGGGGCGGCTCGGCATCACCCACCGGCGGACGGCGTATCATCACCCGGAGGGCAACAGCTACATCGAACGGTTCCATCGCAGTCTGAAGGAAGAGGAAGTCTGGACGGCGGAATATCGCAGCTTGGAAGAAGCGCGCGCCTCGATCGCTCGTTGGATCGAGGAGTACAATCACGACCGGCCTCATCGCGGAGTCCGAAATCGCACCCCGCACGAGGCCTTCTTGGCTTTTGCAGGTGTACTAAAAAACGAGGCCCTGACTGTCTAAATTAGTGGGGAGCACTACACTTGATTACGACGGGGCCAGGCGCAAACGTGACCCCTGGCAGCCAACCTTGTACAAACACGCTCCCTGCGGGTGTCCACTCTCCCTATATAGCCGCCTGTTGGGGAAATGGCGTTTCACAGAGTGCGCAAGGGGCCTACTATCTTTATGTTGTTCAAGGCACAGAATATCTGTTAACAACGAAACCGCCCAGCACGGGAACTTCTAACACCGTGGCGACAAATTGCGGGTTATCTCAACCGTGCAACGCATATTCCGCTGTGTTTTTGACTTCCTTTGTCACAGATCAGTCTGGAAACATCATTCTGTTTGAGAGAAACGGTAATGACGT
The DNA here is from genome assembly GCA_030037775.1 of Candidatus Acidiferrales bacterium. Classification (GTDB taxonomy): domain Bacteria; phylum Acidobacteriota; class Terriglobia; order Acidiferrales; family UBA7541; genus DAHUXN01. The sequence goes on along the minus strand of JASHQB010000195.1, from coordinate 28,004 downwards.
GTTCTTAGAGCCTGGAGGCCAGGACGTAAGCAAAATGTGGTATACGCCTGACCTGACCTATGGTGGACTGACGATCCCGCCTTCCTCGCCAGCTAGTCCCAGCCCGGTGTTGACAGCGGCGTTCCCACAAGTGCCACAATCCGCTACAGCGATGATCGTCGATTTTGAAGTCTTACCGGTGAGCAGTCCGGCCTCTGGTCTGTACAGCGTATTTTTCCTATCTCCGGCAATAACGAGTGTCACTGCCGGATGCAAATCGGTCGCACTGCATGACTATATCTATGTTCCGTCGCCGCCTCAGGGGTATTTCCTCCACCAGCTTCGCGTTCCATTGAATACAAAAGGGCAAATAATGATTGGCTCTTGCGCGGCTGCGACTGCTATGAATCTCGGGGTCACGCTGGTTGGCTATGTTGAGAACGTGAATACTCCGGGCGTTCAGTATCAGCCTCCGCAGTAGATTATTGCGACGAGGCGGGAAGTCGCTCCTATCATCAGTTGTGTGACTTTTCGTGATCGCGACACAAAAAGTCAAAACTCAAACTGACCCATTACCCTTTTTGGGGATTTATATACTCCGAGTCCTACCTAATCTCTAAACCGAAGAAGCGAAAAAGGCGGGCCGAAGGTGCAAACCTTGGAAGATTTCAAACTGAGCCACAAAAAAAAGAAGGGCCGCCGCTTGGGATCGGCAGCCCCGAAAGCCGCGTTCCGTGACCCGGCCTAGGCGAGACCGAGTCATTGGGGTCATCCATCCTAGCTTCCCTCTCAGAGGCAGGTGGGAACGTCTCTCACCGCTCCATGACCGAGCCCCTTCCTCCTCTGCCATGGTGCCATGAGCCACGTTTTGGAACGCGACCCACTCTCCTATGTGCAACCGCTCTGCCAAAAGTTGCCTGGGGCTAAGCCACTGAAAAATCGTTCCTTCTGCTCTGCATCTTGCTCCCGGCAGCCGCCGCGGCACCGATTCGGGAATCCCAATCCGCCTTTGAATCATCCGTCCTCTCGCCCTTAACCCGCCTCCCGGAATCACATCCAAATGGCCTCTCCGGCTTGTACTCATTTGTGTCCGGCCTCATAATTGGTTCGAGGACCGCAACCCGACCTGATATGTCGACTCGCAGTTCAACATTGGCTCTGCTTGCCGCATCCGCTTTGATGGTGCTTGGGTGCGCCCTCCTCGTTCGTCACGTGGCCCATGCAAAATCCCGCCCGTCTGTGCCGGCGGCGCGCCCCGTCGCCCAGACTTCCACCTCTCCGCAAAAGTCTAATCCGGACCCCAGCGCAAAACTGGCCTCTCTTTACTTTGCTGAAGATCCTGAGGTCGTTCCGCCTTTTGAGGCGCGCGACCTTTCCGGCGGCGCCGTTTCCACCTCCGCCCTCAAAGGCAAAGCCGTGATCATTAATTTCTGGGCCACTTGGTGCGGTCCGTGCCGTGAAGAAATTCCTGAGCTCATCAAACTGCAGTCGCAATTCAAAGACACGCTGCAAATCATCGGGGTTTCCGAAGATGAAGCTCCTCCCGATCAGGTCGCCAAATTCGTGCAGAAGGTTGGCATCAATTACCCCGTAATTATGGCCAACGACGGGATCGACAAGGAGTATGGCGGCATTCCGGCCCTTCCCACTTCTTTCCTTGTAAACAAAGAAGGACGTGTGGTGCAAAAGGACGTGGGAGTCTACCCGTTCGATTATTATAGCCTGCAGGTGCGTGCCATGTTGGGCCTTCCCGTGAATGCGCACATTGAAACCTTCAAAGACACCGGCCAGATATTCCTGAAGAACGTCGACCGTGCTTCGGAACTGCCGGGCGTGAGCTTTGCCGGGCTCACACCCGAGCAAAAGAAAATGGCGCTGCACCGTTTGAATGCCCAGATGTGTACCTGCGGCTGCCAAATGACGCTCGCCCAGTGCCGCGTCAACGATCCCTCCTGCCCAACGAGCGGATCCATGGCCACGAAAATCGTACACAGCGTCGCGCATTCAAATACCGCGCCCGCGGCGCCCAGCCCTAAGCCCGGTGCAACTCCTTAGCCGGTCCCGCCCGTCAACCAGCAAAGCTTCCCCCAAAAGCGAAACGGCGCACAGTCTCGCATCTCTGCGCGCCGCTCCCTATGTTTGTTATTCCTCGCAGCTCAGTGCGACACAACCAACTACTAGTGGCTGTTCGCGTAAGCTAGCGCGGCGCGTAGCTCTTCTTGCGCCTTGCTGATGTGGTCCATGGCCTTGGTGCGGTGCCCGCCGAAATCGTGCGCCGCGTGACTCAGGTGATCCTGCGCTTCATTGAGCAGCCGCATCGCATCGTCAATCTCCGGATGTGGCATGGGGGGAGCGGGAGACGTTACGGCCGGAGCCTTCGCCGGCGTCGGACCCGGCTCGGCTGAAGTCGCCGCCGGAAACGACAAAGCCGCCGCAAAAGCTGCAAGAGCCAGAACAGTGGTGATTTTCTTCACGATCATCATCGAAAATTTCTCCTGTTTGAAGTCGATTTAACCGACTACGGGCTAGGCTTTTCCCGCAACAAATGGTACCGCAAAACCCCCGGTTCGCAATCGCTCCTCCGTCCCTGCGAACTAAAAGTCATCATGTGGACAATCGCCCATTTTGACCGCGGCCATTCCCACATTCTGGAAAATTTGTTTCATGTAGTGTTTGACTGCGCCGCGCCGCCAGTCTATTCTTGGTTGTCCGCTTTCAAACGAAGAAGCGCACGGAATGAGGGTCTTTTGATACACCTCCTGTATGCCGTTGTGGCTGTAGTTGTGGTCGTTCAGCTCTCCGCGTTCTCCACGAGCATCTATTTGCATCGCACTCTCGCTCATCGTGGTGTTTACCTTAACCCCATCGTTGCTTTCCCGATGCGCCTGCAGCTCTGGCTGTGGACCGGAATCAACACGAAGGAATGGGTCGCTGTGCATCGCAAGCATCACCGTCACACTGACGTCGAGGGCGATCCGCATAGTCCCGTGCTCGAGGGCCTTTGGCGCATTCTGCTCGGCAATGTCTATTACTACAACCGCGAGGCAAAAGATCCCGAAACGTTGAGAACGTTCGCTCCGGACATTGGCAACGATTGGCTTGACCGCCACATTTTGCGCTTCGGCATCGTCGGCGTTCTCTTCGGCATCGCCATTTTTATGCTGCTCCTCGGCCCGCTCTGGGGCGGCATCGCTTTCGTTGTTCAGGCCGGCCTGTACATTTTCTTGAACGCCGTCATCAACGGCGCCAATCACGCCCTCGGCAAACGCAACTTCGACAACACCGCCACTAATCTCGGTTTTGTCGCCTGGCTCACCGCCGGCGAAGGCTGGCACAACAATCATCACGCCTATCCCACGTCCGCGCGCTTTAGCGTTCACCGCGGCGAATTCGATCCTTCGTGGCCTGTGCTCAAAGCCCTCACCTGGATGCATCTGGCGCGTCCTTTGAAGGTCGCCCCGAGAATGGAGTAGTATCGTCCTGCGATGGCAGGATGGAATCCAGATCAATATCTGAAGTTTTCCGACGAGCGCACCCAGCCTTGCCGCGACTTAGCGGCGCGCATTGCCCTTCCACAAGTACGCACTGTCATCGATCTCGGCTGTGGCCCCGGCAATAGCACGCAAGTCCTCGCCGAGCGCTGGCCCAATGCCCAAATCACGGCACTCGATAGCGACACCGCCATGATCAACGCCGCCATCGAATCTCACGGTCGCGGCCGCTGGATCACCGGCGACATCGCCAAATGGGCAGCGGGCAAACCGCCCAATGCCGCCGCGGAAAAATCGGCCGAGGCAGCAACACAAAAGCCCGCTGAAGCATCTCCGCAGACCGCCCCGGAAGCGTCTGCGGAAAACGCTTCGCCAGTGGCCACAGAAAATCTCTCAGCGGCACCTTCGGAAACAACACCGGCCGCGGCCGCGGAACCTGCCTCGGAAAGGGCATTCGAAAATGAGCAGTACGACGTCGTCTTCTCCAACGCCGCCCTACAATGGCTTCCCGATCACGCCACTCTTTACCCGCAGCTTTTTTCTCACGTTGCGCCGGGAGGCGCGCTTGCCATCCAGATCCCCAGCAGCTTCGATCGCCCCGCTCATCGACTGTTGCGCGAAATGGCCGCCTCCATCGTTTGGCGCAAATGGTTTCCTAGTGGACGCGTTCGCAACTGGCACGCACAGGACTCAGAGTTTTACTACGACTTGCTCGGGCCCTTGGCCTCGCGCATCGATCTGTGGCAAACCGAATATCTCCATGTCCTTCCCCACGCCGAAGCTGTCGTCGAGTGGTACAGAGGCACGGGCATGCGCGCCTACCTCGGCGCCATTGGCGAAGACGCTGACCGCGATAAATTCCTGGCCGAATACACAGAAAAAATCCGCGCCGCCTATCGTCCCCGCCCCGACGGCCGCATCCTCTTCCCTTTCCTCCGGATCTTCCTCATCGCCTACCGCTAGCTGTTTCTCAGGCTGAAAGTCACTCCACTTGCGTAGGCCACTCGAGGTCCCCGCGCGCAGCTCCCGTTCAAAATGTCGCGGCACCTTCAAGCCACGAGCGTCATCAAACTAGACGTCTGCTGTCGTGGTTTGTCCGAAGCACAAGCACGCTCGTTTCCGAGCAGAATCACGCGGAGAAGTGGAGGATAGAAAATGACCAGAGTTCTGACGGCCATACTTGCTGGCCTCTTTGCAACAGCAATTGCGAGTGTTCCGGTCTCCAGCGAGACCGAGAATTCTCATCCGGCCTATCCCGGCAGCATTAATTACCTCGAAGGCCAGGCATCGATCGGGAACGAGACTCTGAGCCCAAGTTCGGTCGGCTCGGTCCGGCTGGACAAAGGGCAAACGCTCACCACCGAAGATGGCAAAATCGAAATTCTTCTGACGCCTGGTGTCTTCCTGCGAGTCGACGACAGCAGTTCCGTCAAAATGGTTTCCCCTGACTTGGCCAACACGGAACTAGCCCTGCAAAAAGGCCGCGCAATGGTGGAAGTCTTGAATATTTCGCCGGATAACAACATCCGGGTTGACGAAGACGACGTCAGTACGCAGTTAATCAAGAAGGGCCTATATGACTTCGACGCCGAAGAGCACCAAGTGCGCGTCTTCAAAGGCACCGCGGAAGTTTACGCCGGTGTCAGACCGATCAAACTCACCAGCGAACATGAGCTCACTCTGAGTACCGGCGGCAAACTCAAAGCGCGCTCATTTGACACGCGGCCCGATGAAGACGACTTCTTCCGTTGGTGCGCGTTGCGCTCTGGCTATTTATCCGAAGCTAGCGCCGACGAGGCGCGCGCTTATATCGGCGTCGGTCCTGGGTGGTACGGACCCGGATGGTATGGCTCGGGCTGGTATTGGGATCCTGGCTTTGGCATCTGGACGTTCATTCCCGCGACAGGGATTTTTTATAGTCCATTTGGCTGGGGATTCTATTCGCCGATCTATGTTTATCACTCGCCGTTTTTCTATGGTGGTTTTTGGGGCCATCCTGTTCACCGTTTCGGCGATTTCCACGAGCCGTATGGCCACGGCTTCATGCCCTTGGGCGGTTTCCATGGAGGCGGCGGATTCCACTTCGGTGGCGGATTTGCTGGCGGCGGATTCGCAGCCGGCGGCCACCCACGCTAACCTGCCCGCAAGATCTGCAAACTCCATGCTGGGAAGAGTTCACGGACCGGCTCTTCCCGGCAGCGAACGCGGCCACCCTCGGTCCGCGGCCGATTTCAATGCCGACATCAGGGTCGAAAAACCACCCGCACAGCCGGCTCAGCAGCATCCCACAACGCTTCCACATCCCGCAAAGGAGCTGCTTTTATTCCCATCTCAAACGGTTTCCTTGCCGCTTCCTTCAGGAAAACCTGTAGCGACTCAAGAATTCTCTTCATCGACACGCTGCCGAAACCGCTGCCATACAACGCTAGACCCGAACTGCGCAGCGTCGCTGCCGGCAACGAAATCGTTGGGCCCGCGACCGAGCCAATTTGCAAATAGCGGACGCGCCCTGCATCCTGCAGAAGCCCTTTCTGCGTGATCCCTTCCAGCAGTCGTTCCGCCGGACTGCCCCACAAATAGTCCAGCACCACGTCAATCTTGTTCTCGGCGAATTCACGCTGGTACGAGGCCACGAGCTCTTTGCTGTCCTGATTCAGGGAGATAACCGAGTCCGCCCCCAACCGTTTCACGGCGTCAAGGGCGCGCTGATCGCGGCCGGCGGCAACGACTCGCTTCGCACCTAGGCGCTTGGCAATTTGCACGGCGAGCTGCCCCGCCACTCCGGTGGCCCCAAGGACCAGCACGCTTTCTCCGCGGGCGAATTGAATGCGCTCCGTCAGCGCCGCCCATGACGACATCGCCGGGTTCATCATCGCCGCGACGGTGACATCATCCAGCGCGTCAGGGACGAGAAAGCACATGGCACGCGCTGTCACGCTGCGCTCCGCGAATGTCCCAAATGGGCTGCGTGACGAGGCAAAGAATACTCGCTTCCCATCCTCCAGCCGTCCCACGCCATCGAGTCCCGGAACGAATGGCAGCGTCCCCGTGCTTCCGTAGTGTTTCCCGTTCGCCAGCGATTTCACGATTTGATGAAGTCCTGCTGCACTTACCGTCACGATCAGCTCTTCGTCGCCGGCAACAGGGTCGGCAAAGGACTCATAGCGCGGCGGCGCATCGAAAGCACGGACGACTGCGGCATTCATAAGTAGTCCTTCCTGCGGCATCGTTTCGATGTCTCGTTCTTCACTGAATTCCCATTTGCGCGAATTCGAACACAAGCGGCAATGCAGCTTCGAATCTAGGTAGTTGGCGGAAGCGTGTGGGAGTCGAACCCACCATTCGACTCGCGAAGAGCCGAATCGCCGGCTTTGAAGGCCGGGACAGTCACCGGACCATTTTCGCCTCCGCCGAAATTATACGGTGGATTGCTGAAGCAAGGCCACCTCGTAGTCAAGGAGATCGAAAATGTCAGCGTGAGGGTAAGGGCTGACGGTGAAGGCGAGGCTGATTCACCGCTTCGCCGCCGCCACTTTCTTTCGCGCCAGCTCCAGCAATTTCGTGTTCACGCAAACTTCAAAATACGGCCGGCTGGTCGGCTCTCCGATTTTCCCTCCCGCCAGCAATTCGCGCGTCATTCCTCGCCGCACCACGATCGGCTCCAGCGCATCGCCCAACGGCAATTCGCCGTAATACAACTGCGCGCGGTCCTTGCCCCACGGCATCGGAAAACTCCCCTCCAGCGGAAACAGCGAGATCTCACTCGTCAGTTTCTGGAATCCTTCTTCATTCAATTCGATCCCATTCATATTGAACCGCATCAGCAGTTCGTCGCCCTCTTCTTCCGCCGCGCCTTCCACGATCAGCGTCTGCACCGCGAACACGCGGAACGGCGAGGGATTTTTGTCCATGAGCCGCCGTGCTACTTTCGAGCAGCTCGATAGCCGGTCCGACAGATTCAACGCCTTCGAAATCATGATTTTCGAGTCGCCGTCCGACCACACCGACGGCGCCGAATTCTGAAACGCCACTCCCACCCCCAGCTCCAACCGCGGCAAATTGCTCGCCTCGGCCTTTGCGTTATACGCCTGCGTCACTTCAATGATCTCGCGCGCCAGCACGCAGGCTTTGGCCACTGCCCGTTGGTTCGTGCGATTCGATTCCGTTTCGTAAATTGCCAGAATGATCGCGTCACCCTCCAGAAAAACCTTCGCCGCTCCGTGCCGCTCCAGCAATTTCTTCACCGGCTCGTGCAGTGTCAGGCTGAAATGCGAAGCCGGATTCAGCCCGCGTGCCAACAGGTCTTTCGTAATCTCCGTCGACCCGCGCACGTCCGCCTTGATCACCGTATGCGAGACTACCGGATCTTCGGTCTCGCCCCGTTCATCCGGAAACACAAATTCATACAAACTGTTGTTGGCGCGCGAAAGCTCCCGCTGCCGGTCCGAACGCACCAGGTTGATTTTTTCCAGCAGCGCTGCGACATGATGATAGTTCCGTCGGTCGCGCCGCAACCGCATTAGGTCCTGCGCGAACCGCAGCGCCGCCGCTTTCGATTCTTCCTGCGAATAGCGCTTGAGCGCCTTCGACGCCTCTTCGATGCGTTTCAGCGAAAAATTCCGCGCCGGAAACTGACTGAGTACTTTTTCCACCCGCTTCAGCTCGTCGCGCGAAAGCAGCGCCCGTCGTAATTGCTGCAAGTGCACCGGCGGACAAAAATCATTCGACAAATTGCAAACCTCATAGCTCGCCAGCACGTAGCCAAGCAAATCCTTCTCCTCCAGCCGGTGATGCCATTCTCCTAGCAGCCGTTCGCGCACTTCCGAGTCGCCGCTCTGCCCGCCCGTCGCCGACGGATCAAAGAGCCTCCGCGCGTTCTGTGGCTCGTTCAAATAATCACCCAGCCGGTTGCGAAACTCCTCGGTAAGAAAGTCCACTTTCTGTTTCGCCGCTTCTAGCTCCGGACTGATTTCCGCCAGCTTGAATTCCAGATCTGCCTGCCGGCGCCGCAGCACCGCCAGATTCATCTCCGATTCCGCGCCGCCTCTCCGCTTGAAAATCCCCGGCAAAAAACTGTCACTTCCGCCAACTTTGCGCAGCACTTCTTCCTGCTCTTCTTCGAGCTTTGCCAGCTCCGACCGCTTCGCCAGCGCCTGTTCGACCAGTTTCCCGTATGCTTCCTGTGCCTGCCGCAGCTCCTGCGAATTCGCATCCGTGATCACGAAGTCGCGCAGGAAATCGATCAACAGCGCGTCGAAATTCTCGAAGCGGTCCGGGTCCTGCAAGAAATTCCCCAGCAGAACGTAATGTTCCAGGAACAAATAATCGTCGCTGCCGTTCTCGACGAACAGCAGCCGGTTCGTCAGCAGATCGTAAAACTCCGTGAACTCCTCGCCAAAAAGCGCGCGTCGCGCCTTCGCCAGCACCGCCTCGTCCAATTCCTTCAGCATGTGAAACAGCGACTGCCCCACGCGCCGCGCGATGGCCTTGCGATTCGATTGCAGTTCCGCGATCTGCGCGCGTTTCACGTGCGCCTGCTCGCTGTGCTCGAAAACCGCACCGCGGGCCCGAATGTCCTCCTTGCACTCCACGATCAGGCTCGCGAATTCGTTGACGATTTCCTGAATGAAGAATTTCAGCAGCGCCAGCCGGAACAGCAGGTCGTATTCGATGTTTTTTTCGAACTGCGCGCGCGTGATTCCCGATTGCAGCAGGTCGGTCAGCAGCTTGCGGAATTGCGCTGAATCCGGCGGCCGTGAATGCCGCGAGTCGCGCCCGAAAAACTTCTGCAGGTTCGCTGCGCTGCGCACCGCCACGGAGAGGTACTGCCGCGCCGTCTCCAGAAAACGCGGACTCAAATACACATCGTAATGAATATTGTCGATGCCAGGTGTGAGCGAGCCGAGGCGCAGTTCCGCCCTGTACGGCTCAAGCTTCAAGCGAGCCGGCCGGGCAGCCGATGCGGTGGTCGTTTCCGGCATGGGAGACTATCTGGCGCTTCGTTTCGACTTTAGCAGAATGCGCCCGCGCCTCGCCCGCCTACCGCCGCCCTCGTTGCCCAATCACTTAACGACTCCCGCCACGCCGCCGATGCAGCACTACTCATCGCTCACGGCTGCGCGTAATAGCCCTGACGCGTCCGCGCGGTCAGTCCGGGTTTTGCCAATTTGATTTCCAGGTGGTGATATTCATCCCGACTCTTGGCTGGCGGCGGGTCAAAAGAGATCTCATAGTAGGGCGCCACATCCGCCACGCATTTGTGCAGCCGGTCGGCGATTCCGTTGGTGAAGCTGAAAGCCACACCGCCGCTTTGTACCGCGAGCACCGGCAGCCCCAGGTTGCCAAAATGCACTTGGCCGGGTTTGGTAACGGCTTTGAGGTAGTATCCGTAATCCCAATCGGCATTCACCGATCCATTGGGACCAACCGGATCGATACTGTAGATCGTGATGCGACCCCGCAAGAGTTCCGTCGAAAGGCTCACAATGTTCGCAAACACCTGTTGCTCCTGCTTCGTATCGAGCGTGGTTCGGACACCAGACAGCAGTGGCCAGCCAGGCGAAACCCAAATGATCAGCTTGCGCCCCGGGCGCTTCGCCGCGCTCGAAACCAACAGTTGCAGCGCTCCCAGCGATTTCTGCAACCGTTCCGCCGCACCGTAATACCCCGCCGCAGCGCCCATATCGCGCAGGCCTATGTTGGTCTTGTCCAGCGCGGCACTAAGCGCGTTGCCGTCACTCACGAAGCCTCCCACAATCTGGATGCCTTGGTCGCTGAACACGGTGACGGCCATCGGGTATGCCAGGTTCCCTTCTTCGTCGCGTAGGAATTTCTCCATCTGCACGCGTTCGTACCCCACGTTTCGAAAAGGTGCGTTCACCGCGTCGATGACCAGGATCACCTCAATGGGTGCTTCGCGCCCATTGACCACCTGGAACGAAGTGATCTTCTGTGGTAGGTCGTTATCGAGCAGCGTGAAGTCTTGCTCTTGAAGGTCCCCGACGGGCTCCCCGGACTTCTCCGCCACTTCAACGTCTAGCGATATCTGCCCGGCCGCTTGTGTTGCCGCACCGGCCTGCGTCGCCGGAGTGCCCTGCTGCGCGGCAGGCTGTTGGGTTTGCGCTGAAGCTGCCGCCACGCACATTACGCCCACTACCAGAAAACCACCGAGCCGCACGCTATTCCACATGACTCGACCCTCCAGGAACTCCCCGCTCTTCTCCAAGCAGGATTGCAAACTTCCGCGCGCTCCAGCCGCCCAGCCTAATGAAATCTCGCCGTCCTTATGAGACAGTTCTACTGAGCGCTACGATGGAGCCACATCCCACAATCCAATCGCCGATCGCCGCGCCGCAATGTCTGCATCTGAGCCGCTCCGGCCAGCGGTGCCAGCGCCCCGCCTTCGAAGACGGCTTCTGCGAACTCCACGGCCGTGACGCCGTCTGGCGCTTCAACACCGCTGCGCGCCGCCGTCTCTTCGCCGTCCTTCTCGGCGCCGCCATCCTTTGGCCCATCCTCGTCGACCTCTACCGTGCGATTCGGCATCTGCGCCACTAACCGCTCAGTCCGAGCGCCAATACCGTGCGGCGCAGCTCGTCGCACTCCTTGCCCTCACCGGGTTTCGTAACCGAAAGAACTTTCCTCTGGTATCTTTCGCATACCGCGCTATGCTCGGAGCATGCGACATCTCGTCGACATCGGCATTCATGCCGAGAAGGAGGTGATCCAGTGAGGTACAGGTTACCTTAACGCAGTAGAGGAGGCGCTTGTGCGCTTACCGAGCGCCTCTCTCCTTTCGCCAGTCGGTGAGATTCACGAGGTCGAAACTGCCTAACTCGCGCTCGCGCGCTTGGCGGTGAAGTCGCGGTTGAACCGCCCGCCGCTCATCGTGCCCTTCATCGAATCGCCGTCCACCGTCGCCTTGAACCCGATTTGCATCGTGTTCCCGTTGCGACCCTGGCGTTCCTCTGTCCAGGAAATTGTGTTGCCATCCACGGTGGCGTCAGAAGTCACATCTCCGCGCTGAGTTTTGTGGGTCACTTTGTACTTGTCTCCGTCCTGCGTAATGACCAGCGACTGCGCCCCACCGCCTCCGCCGCCATTTCCACCTCCGCCGTTTCCGCCTCCCCCCTGGGGCGCGGCCATGGTCATGTCCCAAGTGCCTGTGAAGTTCGGGGTGTTCTGCGCGTTCGCTGGAATGGCAATAAGTGTCGCCAGCAAAGCAAAGATGCAAATCCCTCCCAATATCCATTTCGTTTTCTGCATGGTGAAGTCTCCTTCGATGGAGCAAATCTCACGACTGGGCAATCGCGTTTCGCAGGAGCGCCGAGCCCACCACTGTTTGCTCCAGCACCGTTCACACCTTGTGACGCATCGCCCTGCCGTGAGGTTTCCTAGCCCTTAGAGCCCCCCGAAGTCCGCTGCGCTGACCGATTGCACTGACCTCTGACCACTGTCCACTGACCAGGTTTTTCACCAGCCGCGGGCCCCGAATCACGTTCCGTCCCTCACGGCAATTCTTCTCTCGTCTTCCGCCACGTGCTCCAAGTCGATCCTCAGTACCGGCCAGTCCGAGCGCAAACGCATCCGCTCCGGCCACTCGATCAGGACAATGGCCGGCTCCGCGAACAAATCCTCCAGCCCCAGCGAATCGAATTCCTGCGCTTCGCTCACGCGATACAAATCCACGTGATACACCTTCACCGGCCCCGTGAATGTGTGCACCAGCGTGAACGTCGGGCTGGTGATGTCTTCCTCCGCGGCCGCGCCCAATCCGCTGATGATGCCCTTCGCCAGCGTCGTTTTTCCCGCGCCCAATTCCCCGCTGAGCAGCACCAGCAGCGGCGCGCGCATCTTCGACGCCAATTCTTTTCCGCGCGCGATCGTCTCTTCCGCTGACCGCGAAACCTGGCTGTCTGCGCTCATCTCAAATCGCCTGCAACTCATCTTGCAATTGCGCGAACGCGGGAGAAATTCGCCGGATCAAATCCGTCGCCACCAGCGGCGCCTCGCCAAACTCCTCGGCCGCCAAATCTCCCGCCAGCCCATGCAGATACACGCCCAGCGCCAGCGTCTCCGCCCAATTTTTTCCCGCGCCGAATTGCGCCGTCAGCCCCGCCAGCATCCCTGTCAACACGTCACCCGTCCCGCCACTCGACATTCCCGGATTCCCCGTCGAATTGATCCACCCGCGCCCATCCGGCGCCGCGACCACCGTCCAGTTTCCTTTCAATATCACGAACGCGTTCCAATTTACTGCCGCGCTCACCGCAATTTCCACGCGACGGGCCTGCACGTCTTTCGGAGTGCAACCGAGCAAACGCCCCATTTCTCCTGGATGCGGCGTGATTGCCAGCATCCCGCCGCCCCGCAATTCCTCCGCACCGCCATCGAACGCATTCAGTCCATCCGCATCCAGAATCACCGGCACGGAAACTTTGCTTGCAATCACCGCACGCACAAATTGCCGGGTCTCTTCCTGCGTCGTCAACCCCGGACCCATCGCCAGCACATTTTTCCCGGGCAAGATTTTCGCGAATCCGCCCGAATCAAAAACGTCGCGCGCAATCGTTCCTGCCGCTGTGGCATGCAACGGCTCGGTCATTACTTCCGGCGTGAATCCTGCCACCGTTGCCAGCACAGGCTCCGGCGTCGCCACCGTCACTAGCCCCGCGCCCGCGCGCAACGCCCCGCGCGCTGCCATCGCCGCCGCGCCCGCTTTTCCCACCGAGCCCGCCACAATCAGCGCATGTCCATACAATCCTTTGTTCGAATCTGCCTTGCGATGAAACGGCACGCGACGGAATTCCCACGGCTCACTCCAGCGCAAATTTCCTTTCGCAATTTCTTCCACCAATTCCGCCGGCGATCCAATCGTCGTCACACTCAGCCGCCCCACAAACGGTGAGGCGCTTGCCCCCAGCATCCCAATTTTTGGCGCGGTGAAAGTGACGGTGTAGTCCGCCACAATCGCCGGCCCGGCGGTCGCACCGGAGTCGCCGGAGACGCCCGACGGAATGTCCACCGCCACCACACGGCTGAGCACGTCATGGCGATTCACCTGGTCGATGCATTGCGCGAGTGAGCCCCCGACGGCGCCGCGCAGGCCCGTGCCCAGCAGCGCGTCCACGATGACGCGCGCGGACATCGCGGAAGCGCGCGCAGATTCCCAGGCGGCCGCGTCGCGAACGACAGTCGCCTCGCCATTGGCGCCGCGCAAGCGCTTGTAGTTCTCCGCGGCCTCGCCGCGCAGCTCCGACGGATCGCCGAACAGGAACACCGCGGGCTCCGCGCCCATCTCGCGCAACACGCGCGCGGCGACGAAGCCGTCGCCGCCATTGTTGCCCTTGCCACACAAGACCGTCACACGTCGATCGTCAACGGGAGCGAAGTGCGCGGCGATGAAGCGCGCTACCGCACCTCCAGCGTTCTCCATCAGGCTGAGCTGCGACACTCCGTGCCTCTCGGTCGTCAAACGATCCACTTCGCGCATTTCGGAAACGGTGAGAATCTTCATCTGGTTTCGCAAATTTCCTGCGACGTTCGCGTGAGCGCGGCGCTCACATCATCCAGCCGCCAGAGACGCTGAGCACTTGGCCGGTGACGTAGTCGGCGGAATCGGAAGCGAGAAATTTCACCGCTTCGGCGACGTCGTCGGCGGAGGGAGGGCGGCCGACCGGAAAGCGCGCATCCCGCATGCGCCGCGCTTCTTCGGCAGACAGCTCCTTATCGTCGATATTCGGCGGGTTGACCACGTTCACGGTGATTCCGTTTTTCGCTTCTTCCAGCGCCAGCGAACGCGAAAACGCTACCACCGCCGCCTTCGCTGCAGCGTAGGCCGAAATGGTGGCTTGCCCGAAGGCGCGCTCCGCGCCCACCGCGCCTAAGTTAATGATGCGGCCCCAGCGCTGTCTGCGCATCGCCGGCAACGCCGCGCGGCTGACGCAAAAAACGCTCAGCAAATTCGAATCCAGCACGCGCCGCCACTCTTCCACGGTGGTTTCCGCGACCGTGCCCCAATTGAACGCGCCGACGTTATTGACGAGCAAGTCCAGGCGGCCGAATTTTTCCGTCACCGAACCGACCAGCGATTCCGCCTGCGCCGGATCGGTGGCGTCGGCTTCGATCGCGAAACACTCGCAGCCGAGCGCCTGCAGTTGGCGCAGAGTATTTTGCGCTGCGGTTTTGTTGGACCGATACGACAGGGCGACGCGCGCGCCGGCGCGGCCTAGGCTCATCGCAATTCCTTTGCCGATGCCACGGCTTCCACCGGTGACCAACGCGACGCGATGCCGAATCGTCAAAACTGCGCCTCCGTAAATTCGCGCGGCTCCAACCTGAGTGGCGCACAAACGTGATTCATGAGCCTCCTCGTCCTCTGATCCAAGAGTGGAAGCCGCATCCGAGCCCTGACATTACCGGATTCCGTGCGCCTTGCCAAGCCGCGCGGCGATTGGCGTGTCGTTTGATGCGCTTTCCGAATTGCAAATAGCGTAATCGAAACGGCGTTCTCCAAGCCTCCCAAGGTTATCGATTAGAAATTTGGGACTCGTTGGTGCGCGCGCGGCCACTCGGAGTCTGGCATCGGTGCAGAAGATCAACGCTCGACCAATGATTTGAGGCGGGCGAGGGCGTGGTCCCATTGTTCGGAGACGAAGTCCAGATAGTCACGGAGGGCGTCGATGGGCTGGGGATGGAATTTGAAGAGGCTGTGGCGGCCGGAACGAAAGCGGCACACGACTCCTGCATTTTGCAAGACGCTAAGGTGCTTGGTAATAGCCTGGCGGGTGAGGCGGGAGCCTCGGGTGAGATCAGAGATAGAGCGCGGCTCTCCGCCGCAGAGCCGAGCGACGAGGCGCAGACGAGTCGCGTCGCCGAGCGCGGCAAAGATGAGCGCCGGAGCGCGGGATTGGCTGCCAATGCGGCTAGGGTTTTTGGGCGACATAGGCCTCGATATTTTTCATTTGCTGAGCCCAACCGCCTTCGTTGTCGCGGAACGCCCTGAGACGCCGATCGGCAGGAAGCTTGTCGAAGCCGGACTCGGTGACGGTGAGCAGCGTGCCGGTGGCAGCTCTCTCGAGGCGGAATTCGACGAGCGTGACCGGTTCATTCGAGTAATCCGGCGAATACTCGGCTTTGTCGAAGGACTTGGGATGGGGCCAGCTGAAGGAAAACAAGCGCTCGGGCTCCATTTTCTGTATAAGAGCTTCCCATTTGACGTGCTCATAGCCGGGATGGATGATGTGGCCTCGGGAAACCTGGCCAACGGCGAAAGGTCCGTCGATCTTCACGCAGAACCATTCGCCGAATTCGCGGGGGTTGGTAAGAGCGCGCCACACGCGGGAAATGGGCGCGCGAAGCTCAATACGCTTTTCGATGCGGTCCTTTGCGTGTGGCAGATCCGGCGCGTTGGATGAGGTCGATGCATTCGGCATATTGTGCAACCTCCAGGTTGCAGATTAGCAGAGCGAATGAAAGACGCGCAACCTTTTTGTTGCGCTTTATCAGGTTAGCTCAAAGCGCTGCGGTTTGCAGCGGAGCTTCCGGGAACAACGATCCCGGAAGCTCTCGCTGGGAAATTATTTGCCCTGATGGCCGATGGGCGTGCCGACGCCGGAGCAGAGGTCGTAGCCGGGCACGGCAAAGTTTCCGATGTTGAGGCCGCAGTTACCGTAGGTGATGTCGCGGAAATCGAAGCCATTGAACAGATTACCGTAGATCAGCTGATTTTCCGCCTGGCTGGAGGAGCGGAAGCTGCCGCCCGCATTGATGATGCCAGCCAGCGACGGCGCGGCGACGCTGGTGCCGCCAACAATGAACCAGCCGACGCCAAGCACTGGATTGGTGTTGAAGACCCAAACGCCGGTGTTGGGATCGGAGTCAAAGGACAAATCGGGCGTGGCGCGCGCGCCTCCGACGACATATTGAACGCCGTTTTGGAAGGCGGGGCGAGGTTCGACCTGGCTGGTGCCGCCGCCGGCATCTTGCCAAGTGTTCTCCAAGATGAAATTGCCGGTGATGGAATTGCGGGAAATAGTCGTGCCACCCGCCGCGACTACGTTTGGCGAAGCACTAGGGTATTCGACGCCGGGGCTGTCTCCAGTGGATCCAAGATAGACGACGCCGCGAGTGGTGAAGAGCGAATCAAACAGAGTTTCCTCAGAGAATTCGCTGGAGCCCCAGCTCATGGAGACTTCGCCGCCGCCGGCGTTGGCAACGAGATTACTGGCCAGGGCGACGGCGTTGAAAAGATTGATCAGGCTATTGTTGGGGGCTTCCACAACAAAGAGGCGGGCGCCGGGTGCCATGGCGTGGGCCCACTGCGTGTCGACGGCGGCCTCGATTTCAAAGCCGCCAGTGGGATCGGTGCCGGGCTCCGTTCCATCGGCGTAAACGACGGTGAGGTTCGCAGGGGGCAGGCCGAATTGAGCGGAGAAGATCGCAAGGTCGCTCGCGGCGCTGGGATCGTCGAAGGCTTCCACCAGGGCGATAGCGCGGCTGCCGCCCGAGGGATTCTCGGTTGTCAGGTTGGGATTGCAGCCGGGTATAGAGTGACGCACCAGAGAATAAATGCAGCCGAGCGAAGCAGGAGTTTCAAAAAAGTAGCCAGCAAAGGGCGGCAATTCGCTCGGGCGCACAGATGTGCCGAAGTTCATTTTGTTGACGGCGGGAACCAGAATGCGGAGATGCGTGCGGGCCATGATTTGCCCGTTGGCGTTGCGAGGCTGTGGAAGGCTCGACTGCGGAATCATTACGTGGGCTTGAGCCAAGGCAACGGGCGAAAAGGCGACGAGAAACAGCACCAGGACGGATGCGAGACACCACGGGAAGCGTTTCATAGGACTCCCCTTTCTGACTTTCAGAACAGCGGCTGGTACGTGCGCTGAGATGCGTATAAGCTGACGGAACGGAAAAGTCAATAGACAAGAATTGTCGGCTGGAGGGCTCTGGTGAGTCCAGTGCAGCTGTAGAGTTGAGCCCGGCCTAGCTGAGGCTTGCGTGCAAGATATTGCAATCGGGTTCCCACCGTTAGTTCTGATACGAGCTAGCGTGGCATTGGTCTGGCTCTACGAGGGGCTGTGGTGCAAGATCCTCGGGCGCGCGGCTGCAACTGGACGTAGTGACAGCGGTGCCAGCGCTGGGGCCGAGGTTGGGCGCGTCGCTGCTGAAGACGATCAGCGTGGTGGAGTGCGGGCTCACGGCGTGGGTGATGGCCGGCAAGGCGCCAGGAGTCTGCGCGATTGCTCAGACGGCGTTACTGGTGGTGATGAATGTGAATGGATTGATGTGGGCGCGACGAATTATCCGCGCGTCTGCCGGAATGATCATCAGGAACATCGCGTTTCTAGCACTAGTGTGGATTTGCCGCGCAATCCCTGCCGGCAGACCGTAAAAACAACCGCGCCATGTAACATTTTTTTCCGGCGCCTGTGACTGACCCGCCCAAGCAGGAATCAGCGGAAGCGGGCGACGATGACGGTCATGTCGTCGGCTTGCTCGGGAGTGCCGGCCCACTGTTCGACGGCGGAGAGCAGCCCTTCGGCGAGTTGTTCGGCGGGAATATCGCGCAAGCGCAGCACTTCGGCGGCGAGGCGCGCGTTGCCGAATTCTTCTCCATAAACGTTTTCGGGTTCGAGCAAGCCGTCGCTGAAGGCGACGAGCAATCCGCCGGGGTCCGTGTGGACGGTTCCCTGCCGGTAGTCAGCGTGATCGAAGAGGCCGACGACGGTGCCGCCTTGATCGAGCTTCTGCACTTTGCCGCCGGAGACGAAAAACGGAGCGCAGTGTCCGGCATTCGTGTAGCGAAGGTTGCGCGAGGTAGCGTCATATTCAGCGTAGAAGAGAGTAGCGTAGCGGTCGTCGGAGGTGTTCAGGAAAAGATGACGATTGAGAATTTCGACCACCTGTGAAGTGGTGCGATGGCCGTCGAGAATGGCCTGACCGCGCAGGGCGGCCTGCAAGCTGGCCATCAGGAGCGCTGCGGAAATTCCCTTGCCGCTGATGTCGGCGATGGCCAAGCCAAGTTTGTTGTCGCCGAGTTTCACGAAGTCGTAGTAGTCGCCGGAGACGACGCGCGCGGCGCGGCAGATGGCGGCGAGCTCGAGGCCGGGGAGCGAAGGCAGTTCGCGCGGGAAAAGCTGGGTTTGCACTTCGCGCGCGATGGAGAGCTCGTTTTCCAGGCGATGGCGGGCGCGCTGCTCTTCGATGAGTTCGGCGACGGAAGTGGTCATGGCGTTGAAGGATTCGGCGAGGACGCCGAGCTGATCGCGATTGCGCACATAAATGCGATGACGAAAATCCCCCTGGCGGACGTGGCGCGTAGCTTCGTAAAGCTCGTCGACGGCGATGGTGATGGTGCGGGTGAGGATAACTCCGGTGATCAGAGCGGCGACCTCCAGGGCGAGGAAAAAAACACCGATAAGCGCGAGGGCGAAGGCCAATGATGAGCCGAGCAGTCCGAGCGAAGCGAACAGACGATGGTTCAATTGCGCGGGGCGGAGAGAAAAGCCCACGACGACTGGCATGGTGACTGGCGTCGGCCCGCCGCCGCTGAGGAGAAGCGCATCCAGCGTGGAGCCGCCGGAAATGGAAACGTCATACCAACTGCTCTTCGCCTGCAAGGCGCGCAAATTCAAGATTTGCGCTGAACGGACCAAGCGCTGCCGGTTGAGATTGAAAATTTCCGCGGGCGGGTCGGATTGCGTCGCAGGTCGAAAGATGGTGAGCTGCACGGGGCCGAGATCGGGAGCGAGCGTTTGCAGAAGCGCCGTGGTCATGGGGACGCGGACGGAAAGTTCGTCTTCGGAGGGACCGAAATGGCCGGGCACGAGGGCTTCAATCCAAAGGTTCTCCCCGGATTGCACCAAGCCCGAAAAAGTTTTCACCGGACGCGCGTTCGTTGCGGAGGACGTCGCAGCAGAAGCAGTATGCACTTCCAGGCCGGGCAAGTATTGACGCGCGCCTCCGAGCAAACCGGTCATACCAGGGTCAGCGAGCGCGGCGGAAAAGTTTGCCGGCCCTTTGCCGCCTTGTTTTATCTGAAGCGTGCGGGCGAGCGTGTCGGCAACGCTGGCGGTAGAGGCGATGCGCTCGTTCAAATCGTCGCTGAGCAGATGAGCACCGAGCTGGAAGTAAAGCAGGTAGGCAAAAATTCCGGCCATAGCGAGAAGAAGGACGACGGGGACCACGGCGATGAAAACGTAAGCGACGACAAGGCGGTTGCGCAGGCCCCAAAGCAGACGCTTGCGGGCCCATTGCCCAAAGCGGACGACGATCAATCCGAGAGCGATCAGAAAGAGGACTACGAGCCATCCCTTCAGGAACGAGACAAAAAGGCCGAAGCGGGTAGTCCAAGCCAAAATGCAAAAGATCAGCACAGCGGTGGCGCCGCGGTCGAGAGGCGAAGTGGTTCGCCAGAAGGCGCGGAAACGATGGAAAGAAAGCACGGAAAGACAATAGGGGAATGTATAAGAATTGGCAATAAAGCAGTGGCGGCGCGCGAAAGACGGCCTCCGGCGCACAGTGCTTTTCAGGCGTCACCTGGTAGTGACGGAAGGCGGGCATGGGAGTAGAATTCGTGACATGGGTCGCGCAGGCCACGTTGGTTGTCCCGGTGAAGATGGGACTTTCGGGTTACACACTGTTCGGCAGCCGGCGTCGGGAACGAATCGCACTTCAGAAAGTCGGACTTCTTGCAGTGTCGACGTGACCGCTGACTTCAACCTTGGGTTCGCGGGTGACGCCTAAGCCCTAACGAAGGGGCACAGAATGGAAGTGGCGCTGATTGTCTTTGCGATTTACGGACTGGCGGTGTTGATCTGGTGTGCCTCGCAAATGGCAAGCCTGCGTTACGTGACGATCCCGGTGGAAATACTGAACCGCTGGACGACCGATTGCCAGAACCTCATTGTCATCAACCTTCAATCTAAATCGATCCCGGGAGCGGATGATGCCACCATGAGCGTTGCGCTCGACGCGTCCCTGATGGAATTGCCCGGCCTGCTGCGATGGATCCCACCGGAAACGAGGCTGGTCTTTAGCTGTCCAGGCAGGATGCGAAAATTCGACGGCAGAATTGAAGAGCTGCTGTTCCGGGCGAAAATCAATCCCGTTTATCTGCTGGCGCCTCCCGTCCGCGAGCGGGTTTCCAACCTAGGAATGCCGCGAAACGGACGACTCGCGAGACTCCCGCACCTGCGATAGGCGACGCACCTCATTGATAGCGCGCGATGGTTCCTTTCGGGCCGACGGCCCAAGCCCGCTGGGAATCGAGCGCGGCGACAGCGTTGAAATTGAGAGAGCCTACAGGAATCCACGACGCCCCGGCATCCTGGCTGATGTCTTCACCGCTGGGGCCGACAGCTAATACCGTCGCGCCGCCCAAGAAAACGACAGCGGAACGAAATCCGCCGACCGAGCAGCGGGCGAGACGCCAAGTGACTCCGCCGTCGAGAGAGTAAGCGGCGGCGCGGTCGCGACGGCCGGTATCCTTATAATCTCCGCCAAGGATGATGACGTTCTTACCTTTTCGCGCGATGGAGAAAATTCCCGAAGAGGCGTTGGCGGCGGCGATGGGCGTCGGAGAGACGGTCCAGGTTCGGCCCATATCGGCAGAGCGGAAAACGCGCGCACGGGAGGCTCCTCCGGTGCCGAAATAGATCTCACGCCGATAGACCGCGAGGGACGTTCCGCTGGCAGCAAACACACCTTCTCCCGGCAAAGCGGGCGGCATACGGTCGCGCGGAAGCTCGCGCCAGTCTTTTCCGTCGCGAGTGGCGAGCAGTAGGAATTTGCCGTCGACGGGATCGCTGAGCGCAAAACACGCGATTTTTGAAATGCAGGCCAAATCGTCAAGAAAGATTGAGCTGCGATTACCGATGTACTCAAGCGTCCAGTTCTTTCCGCCGTCCAGCGTGCGGTAAATGCGCGATTGCCGGCCCGTACCGATGGACATGACATAAGCGGAGGCGGCACCGAAGGCCTGGATGGAGCGGAAGTCGAGGAGATCGGCGCCCGGCACATGGAGGCGCGTCCATGTGGCGCCGGCATCTGTAGAACGAAGAATCACGCCATGAGAGCCGCACGCCCAAATCACAGAAGCGGCCGACGCAGATGATGAGACGCTGGCGACGCTGATGCCGCGCAGGTTGGTGTCGGGGCCGCTGGTCTGAATGGACCAGGAATGCACGGACGGAGGAGACACCAGGAGCACCGCAAATAACAGGAAGCCCACGACAGGCATTCTACAACAATGGTTTGTCGCGCCGCGCCCCGCAGAATCGTCGGGGAGTCTTCCGACAGCGGCGCGTTACCTGCGGGTCAGCCGGAACTCGATCATCAGCCGCTCATTACCCTTGTCGTCGATCAGGTAATGACGATGGAGGAGGACGCGGCCGTCATCCTCCAAATGCGCGCGTGCAACGGTTTTGCGCCCCGGGCGATCGGGATCGAGGGGTGTCGACCACAGGACGATGTTCTTGCCATCGAACGTACCATCGCTTTGGCGAATCGACATGGTCGTCTGCCGCGAGTCGTACCACACGGTGGTGAAGCGATTGGTTTTGGAATCGAAGCCGGAGATCCCGGTGCCAGTGCTCTTCGTTCCATCGTCGTTGAAGAAGATAAAATCCGACTCGAGGAACTTGCCGTCTTGGACCATGTACTGCTTAACCGTGCCTTTCGATACGACGGGCTTACCGTTCATGGGAAAAAATGTCTTAACGAGATCCCAGTCGCCCACAAACTGGGAGAGCAGCTTCTGGCCAGCACCGGGCGCGTTCGGCGGCTCGTATTGATTGTGGGTTTGCTGCGCGGCTACCACTGTGGCGGCGAGCAATGTAAACAACGTGACAGCAATCCTTTTCTTGTTCATCATGGCACGCAATCATACGAGAATCGCAAGCGTTCCTCAACTTCGGTTTGGCGTGCCGGATGTGAGCCCGCAAGGCGTTGAACAACAGATCACCCTAAGAATTGGCGCGCCCGGAGGGATTCGAACCCCCGACCCTCTGCTTCGAAGGCAGACGCTCTATCCAGCTGAGCTACGGGCGCGCAAAGACAGCCGAAAGAAGTCTACGCGGCGTTCCACGAAAATTCTACAACACATGCACAAGAGGCGGCGGTGCATCGTCCCACCGCCAGCTGATGGAGTGGCGCCTGACCGTACAAGCCGAAACTGAGAAGAGCGCTTCTAGCGGAGATTGCCGACCTGGAAATCAAGGTTATCCATCGTGATCTGACACTGATATTTGGCGCTGGCTTCATCGATTTCCGCCTGGGTCTCGTTGAGCTGCGCCTGGCTGAGTTCGACGATGGAGCTCAAGCCCAGTTGGTAGCGGGACTGCGCGAGCTGCAGAGCGAGAACGGCCTGCTGCTGCAATTGCTGGGTTACGGACAATTGCTGATAGGCGGTGTTGGCGTTCAGCCAAGCAACGCGGACATCGCGAGCGATCTGGTTTTGCTCTTCGCGCAAGTTCTGGCCGGTCTGCTGGGCTTCGAAGTGCGCTTCGGCGTGACGCGCCGAAAAGAGTCCTCCATTGAAAACGGGAATGCTCAGGTTGAATCCAGCAGCGGCGTAACGGTCGACAAGAGGCGCCTCGTAAACAGGAGTGAGACCCGCGGCTCCGACGGCGCTGAGGGTGGGCATCCAAAGGTCGCGCTCGGCGCGCTCGAAGGCGAGCGAAGAATCTTCCTGCAGCTTTCCCGCGGCGATTTCGGGGCGCTGTTGCATCGCCTGCGCGACGAACTGTGCAGAATCGGAGGCGGGCGCGGCAGGCAGCGGCGTATCGACCAACTGATACGACTGCGTGGTGTTGTAGCCGAGCGCGAGGGACAGATTCGCATAGGCCGCCTGGACATCATTCTGGGCCTGAGTGAGCAGGAGTTGCGCCTGGTCGAGATTGACATTTGCAAAACTGACGTCGAGGCCGGACTTCAACTGATTTTTGGCGAGTTCGTTAACCTGGTCGGCGACCAACTGGCGCTCCTTCACGGCTTCTTGGGTGACACGGAGGACGGCTTGGGCCTGCAGAGCGCGATAGTAGGCTTCGTTCACCTGGAGCAGGACATCGGCGCGCGTGGCGTTGCTGCTCTGCTCCTGAGCCTGGGCGCTGAGATTGGCGGACTTGGTCAAATTGTGAGTGCGGCCAAAATCGGTGACCAGCTGATCCACCGTGACGCCGTTCGCGTAACGGTCATACACCGTTGGGTTATTCAACGTGCCGGCATCGATGCGGCTATCGGTTTCCGAGACCGCGCCGGTGGCGTCGGCCTGAACCGTGGGAAAATAAGCAGCACGCACTTGGCGGGAAATTTGCCCGGCGGCCTGAGCGGCCGCGATGGAGGCGAGCAGTCGCGGGCGATGGCGCAGGGCGATGGCGTCAGCTTGCGCCAAGGTGAGGGATTGCGGAGCCTGCGCTTGCGCAGACGGAGGCTGGGTTTGCGCGAAAAGAGATGCAGCTGGCCAGGTGATCATTGCTAACAGCAATGAAGAAAAAAAATGCTTGCTCGTCATGCGATCAAACCCTCCATAGAGTGAACTACTCGCTTGGTTGCGGAGTGGCAATTACCAGTTCCTGGGCCACCGAGCCGGGATGAGGCCGATTCGAATACACAAGGACATAGGCGGCCGGGACCACGAAGACCGTCAACACTACAGAAACGATAAGCCCGCCGATGATGACGCTGGCGAGAGGCGCGTAGGCTTCGCTGCCGGGCTCGAGTTTCAAGGCCATGGGCAACAGACCGACGATGGTTGCCAGGGAAGTCATCAATATGGGCCGCAGGCGGATGCAGCAAGAGTGGGCGACGGCTTCGCGGACGGTGCGCCCTTCCTGGCGGCAACGGTTGGCAAAATCCACGATCAAGATGCTATTGGAAACGACCATACCGGTGAGCATCACAATGCCCATCAGGGATTGAATGTTCAGCGTGGTGGTGGTGAACGCCAGGGTCAGCATGACGCCTACGAGGCCGGTGGGAATGGCGAGGACGATAAGAAACGGATCCAGCCAAGACGAGAACTGCGCAACCAGCACAAGGAACACAAGCAGGATCGACAGGATGAGACCCAAGCCAAAGCTCCGGAACGAAGCGTCCATAGTGTTGACCAGCCCGCGTATATTGATGCGGATATTGGAGGGGATATTGGTGGCGGCAACGATCTTCTCCACTTCCTTTGCGGGCTTGCCGAGATCCTCGCCCACGGGGGCAACGTACACATCGATGGTGCGCTCCAGTTGATAGTGGTCGACTTCGGTGGGAGTGAGAATCGGTGTGATGCTGGCGACTTGGTTGAGATAAGTGGGAAGCTTCAGGCCAGGAGCGTGCAGCGGCATGGTTTTCAAATTCTCAATGCTCTGGACTTCATTCTCCGGATATTGGACGGTCACGAAGTAGTTGTTTCCGCTGCGAGGATCGACCCAGTAGCTGGGGGCGATCATGGCGTTGGAAGTGAGCGAGGTGATGACGTTGTCGACGACCTCCTTGGGATCCAGGCCCAGCTCGCTGGCGCGTTCGCGATTCACATTCATGAGAAGCGCGGGGTAGTCGAGGTCCTGGGGAATGTAAACGTCGGAAACACCCTTGAGGGCTTGAAATTTTCTCTCGAGATCAAGGGCGATGCTATCGGCGGCATCCATGTTCATGCCGCTGACCTGAACGTCGATCGGCGCGGGCATGCCCTGGTTCAGAACTGAATCGACAAGACCCCCCGATTGAAAATAAGTGCGCAACTGCGGCAGTTGGTCGGCAATCTGCTGGCGCACCTTGTCCATGTAGGTGAAGCTGCTGACCTTGTGATCCTCGGTCAAGCCGACTTCAACGAAAGCGGTGTGCATGGCAGCGTTAGGGGTGTTCAAGGCCGAAAGATCGGGATTTACTCCGATGTTGGAGACGATGGCCTGCAAATCGGAGGGATGCACGACTTGGCGAATAATCTTCTCGACCTGCTTTACGTAACCCTCGGTGAAGCTGAGGCGCGTTCCCGTGGGCGCCTTGACGTTGATGGTGAACTGGCCGGCGTCGGTGCGCGGAAAGAAGGCCACGCCGACGAGCGGGTAAAGAGCGAAGCTCAAAAGGAAGACGCCGATGAATCCGACAACCACGGGCCACGGATGGTCGAGAGCTTTTTTCACGCCGCGGTCATAGTGCTCCAGCATATGCTCGAATTTTCGGTTGAAAGCCGCGTTAAATCTCGCGCCCCACCCCAGATGCGGCTTATTCTTTCCTGCGGGCCCTTCGCCCGCTTCCACAGCGTGATGATGCGCAACTCCGCGCAAAAGGTGAGCGCAGTAAAGCGGCACGACCGAGACAGCGACGAAATAAGAGGCGAAAAGGGAGAGGACGACACTCAAGGCGAGCGCCGTAAACAGATATTTGCTGACGCCGTAGAGCAACAACACCGGGAAGAACACGACGACGGTGACGACAGTGATGGCCAGAACGGCCAAGCCGACTTCGTTCGCTCCGTTTTCCGAAGCGACCATAGGCTGTTCCCCCAATTCAATGTGGCGATAAATGTTTTCCAGCACAATGACGGAGTTATCGATCAACCGCGAGAACACCAGAGCGAATCCGCTGAGGATCATGCTGTTGATGGTGGCGTTGCCGATGTGGAGCAGAAATAGAGCGGCCATCACGGAGATGGGAATGGAAAGGAAGACGGCAACAGTGGCACGCAGGCTGCCGAGAAAGAGCAAAACCATCAAAGCGGTCAGCACGAGCCCGGTGCCGCCTTCGCGCAACACGGTGGAGATGGCCTGCTTAACAAAAACGGATTGATCGAAGACCACGTGGGCCTTCATTTGCGGAGGAATGTCGCGCAGATCGCGGATGGCGCTCTTGATACCGTCAACGACCGCGATCGTGTTGCTGTTTCCGCCCTGTTTCTGCACGGGAACATACACCGAGCGCTGGCCATTGACGCGTACGATGTTGTACTGCAAGGCGGAGCCGTCGACGGCTTTGCCCACATCGGAAACAAAGACAGACTTCACGCCTTCGGTCTTTAGGGGCAATTGGTCGAGCGCGGCTGCGTTGGGAACCTGAGCGTTGGTGTAGAGATCGTAGTCGAGTGGGCCGATGCGGACATCACCGGCAGGTAAGATCAGGTTAGAACTATTGATGGCCCGCACAACGTCCATGGGGCTCAATTCATTGGCCTGCAGTTTCAGAGGATCGACGTACACCATAATCTGGCGATATTTGCCGCCATAGGGCGGCGGGACAGTTGCGCCCGGCACGCCAGCAATCTGGTCTCGAATCTGGAATTGCAGATAATCGTGCAACTGCGTCTCCGACAGGCCCTTCCCTTCGACGGTGAGGAGACAAACGGGCAGCCCGGACGGGTCCATTTGCATTACGACCGGCGGCAGGGTGCCCTCTGGGAGGCGCCGCAAATCGGCCATCGCCAGATTGGAAATCTGCGTGACATCCGCGTTGGGGTTTGTGCCGGGTTGGAAATAGACCTTAATCAGACTGACGCCGGACAACGAGCGGGATTCCATGTGGTCGATTCCCGCCCCGAGGGTAAAAAAGCGTTCAAAGGTGTCCGTGATGTCCGCTTCGATCTGCTGGGGCGGCATGCCGCTGTAAAAGGTGGCCACCTCCACCATGGGAATATTGATCGGAGGAAACATGTCCACCGGCATTTGAACCAGGCTGGTGAGTCCCAAGACGCAAGCAAAAAGACAAACGACCACGATGAAATAAGGATGACGCAGAGAAAACGATGGCATAAAGCTCCTATTCCATTTGCCCGGGCTGCACAACCGTTGGTGCCACAAGCTCGCCAACTTTGAACTGCTCCTGCTCTCCGAAGACGACTCGGTCGTTTTGACTCAGACCGGAGACGACCTCGACCACGGTGGCGTTTTGCAGGCCGAGGCCGACTTCACGCCTTTCGATATGGTTGCTGTCGTCAACGATCAACACAGTCCCTTGACCTTGGCCGGAAGACTGGACGGCCTGCACCGGCACGGTCAGAACGTTCTGTGCCGTTTGCAAGGGGATGCTCACGGTGGCGTACATGCCGGGCACAATTTGGTACTTCGGGTTCGGAACCTGAACTTCCGTATGCATGGTGCGCGTGGCCAAGTCGATCTGGTCGGCGACCCGGACGATCTTGCCCACGAACGCGCGGTTCAGTCCCGAAACATTAACGTCAACAGTCCCGCCGATATGGACATTGGGGACCGCTCTTTCCGGCACGGGAATGACAAGGCGCAAAAGATCGTTTTGTGAGAGATGGCATAGAGCGGAGTTCCCGATGTTCGACGAGGTGCCCGCAGGAAGCAACGCCCCGGTGTACGCGTACATTTGCGTGACCACGCCGTCGAAGGGCGCGGTCATATGCGCATAGGCGTAGAGAGTCTTATCTTTCTCGAGAGCGTCCTTGGCGGCCAGCAGAGCTTCCTGGCCAGCGGACACCTGATCACTGGCTTCGAGGTCTTTGCCCTGGGCGACGTCGATGTCTTCCTGAGAAATGAGTCCGGGGTGCACCCTTTGTACGCCGGCGAGACGCTGATAGGTGACGTG
>JASHQB010000194.1 GCA_030037775.1 Candidatus Acidiferrales bacterium | reverse complement strand
GTCGGCAAAGGCGCGCGCCGCGACGAACAGTTCTCCACCATCTGCAAAGTCGCCGTCGACAACGGCAAACCTGTCCGCATCGGCGTCAATGGCGGCTCGCTCAATCAAGAGCTCGTCATGCAGAAAATGCAGGAGAACACCGATCGCAACCTCGGCCTCACCTCCGAAGAAATCATCAACGAATGCATGGTCATCTCCGCACTGCAGTCCACCGAACTCGCGCTCGCCTGCGGCCTGCGCAAAGATCAAATCATCATTTCCTGCAAAGTTTCCCGCCCGCGCGACCTCATCAGCATCTATCGCGAACTCGCGCGCAAGACCGACCAGCCTCTGCACCTCGGACTCACCGAAGCCGGCATGGCCGCCAAAGGTCTCGTCTGGTCCGCGTCATCCATGGGCGTTCTTCTCGCCGAAGGCATCGGCGACACCGTTCGCGTCTCGCTTACTCCACGTCCGGGAGGCGACCGTCGCGACGAAGTCTACGCCGCCTGCGAACTTCTCCAGGCCCTCGGCCTGCGTTCCTTCGCGCCCAGCGTCACCGCATGTCCGGGCTGCGGACGCACCACCAGCAGCACTTTTCAGGAACTCGCCGAACGCGTTCAGGGCTACATCCGCGACAAAATGCCCGAATGGAAAACGCAATACGAAGGCGTGGAAGAATTGAAGCTCGCCGTCATGGGCTGCATCGTCAACGGCCCGGGCGAATCCCGCGCCGCCAACATCGGCATCAGTCTTCCCGGCACCGGCGAAGAGCCCAGCTGCCCCGTCTACATCGACGGCGAAAAATTCGTCACCCTGAAAGGCACCTACGACGAACTTTCCGCCGCCTTCCAAAAACTCCTCGACGACTACGTCTCCACGAAGTACCACAAGCGCGAAGCCGGAGCAGAGAATTCCGCCCGCCCCCTTCGCGTCCTGGCTTAACACATCATCCGCTCCACGAATCTGCTTTCGTTAGCCGACCATCCGGAAACCAATCTGTTACGTGGTGCTAAAGCCGAGGATCAACCGGTTCGCTCTCAAGCGCGAGCACACCGAACACGCATTCATGCACGCGACGAAGTGGCTCCTGGCGAACGAACCGTTCTAGCGCTTCAATCCCAAGAGCGAACTCACGCAACGCCAGTGACCGTTTTGTCGAAACAGACCGGCTGCGGAGACGCTCCAAATTCTCCGGCTGTAAATATTCTGGGCCATAGATGATCCTGAGATACTCTGGGCCCCGGCACTTGACTGCAGGCTGCGTCAAGCCGCGCCGACCCCGCACGACGAATTCCAGCGGCTTAACTACCATTCCTTCACCGCCCCGACTCGTGAGGTCTTCCCACCAACGAGTGGCCTCTTCAACGCTCTCCGTATTCGTTACATCGACCTGCTTGTAAGGCGTCGCAAGGAGGAGCCCATCGCTGGCACGACAGAGCTCAGCGAGCTTTTCCATGTGCCACGCGTGATCCCGCTGAACATGCACCTGACCTTCCGTCGCGAGCAGATGAAAAGGCGCAAGCTTCAGGTCGTTCACGGACTCAACTTGCCAGCAGTAGCGACGATACGAGTCCACGTAACGATTCGCGGCTTCAAGGCGCTGCTTATATCGTTCAATCAGAAGCAAAGCATCGCCATTCGTCGATACAAGGTGCTCAAGCGACGCGACCGTCTCCGATAATGACGCCTGGGCGGCTGCTCCTACAGCGGCATATTGCTGTCGCAACAATTCTTGCGCCTTCGCGGACCACGGCATCAACTCTGCGTCGAGGCAAATCCAATCAGTCTGGAATTGCTCCCAGAACCCTGCCGCACCTACAGCAGCGCACACCTTTTGGAGGAACGCTTTCTCAATTTTCGGGTCGTCGAAAAATCGTCGGCCCGTCCGCGTATAGCAGATGCCGAATCCCCCTTCTACAACACCGAAACGTCGCCGCGCAGCGTCTTCATCGCGACATACAATGACGACAGCACGCGACCCCATGTGCTTCTCCTCGCAGACTACGCGCGATACTCCCTCCCGGCGGAAATACCCGAAAGCCTCTGCCGGATGTTCGAGGAGCCCCGGCTGCGAGGTCGTTTCGGTGGGTGACATCGTAGGCGGCAGATAGATGAGCCATTTCGGATTCGCAGCGAATCGGCTCATGACTTCCAGCGCCGCCAACGCGTTCTCTTCTCTCACCGTCACATTGCGATGCAGACGCGTCGTGACAATGCGTTTCCCGATTACGTCATCGATATCCAGCAAATCGTCATGAATCTGCTGAGAAGTGAGCGCCGGAGTAGGTTCTGCCGAAGCAACAAGAGGTCTCGCGGGCTGAGCATATGCAGCCCGTGCTGGCACGGATACGAGTTCCTTCTCGGGGTAGCGCAATGCAGTCAGACTTCCCCCAAACACACACCCTGTATCGATGTTAATCGTTCGATTCAACCAATCAGGTTGCGGTACTGGAGTATGGCCATAGACGACCATGGCCCTACCGCGATACTCGGCGGCCCAGTTGTAGCGGACTGGAAGGCCAAATTCGTCGGTCTCGCCAGTGGTTTCGCCGAACAGAGCAAACTCTCGTACTTTGCCCGAACCACGGCCCTGCATCTCTTCTTTCATTCCGGCGTGCGCAACCACCAGTTTTCCGTCATCCAAAATGTAGTGGCTAACGAGATCGTCTATGAATTCCACCGTCTTGCTACGGAATTCTGGCGTTTCCTTATCGAGCTGCCCTAGCGAATCAGCGAGACCGTGCGTGATTTGCACGTCCTTCCCGCGTAACTTCCGCATTAGCTTGATATCGTGATTGCCCGGAACGCACAGCGCCGTCCCCGCCTCGACCATGTTCATTACCAGTCGGAGCACGTCAGGAATCTTTGGGCCACGATCCACCAAGTCGCCGAGGAAAACTGCTTTGCGGCCTTCTGGCGGCTTGACTGAATACGTTGGCGATGCGTCGCCGTTAGCTTGCGCCTCGACGGAATAGCCAAGCTGCTTGAGCAGGTCCTGAAGCTCGTCGAAGCAGCCGTGCACATCGCCGATGATGTCAAACGGCCCGTGTTCATGCTTCAGATTGTTCCAAAGCGGCTCGCGGACGATCTCTGCAACATCAATCTCCTCGGGCGACCGCAGGATATGCACGTGCCTGAAGCCTTCTCGTTCTAGTAAGCGAAGTGCGTTACGTAACTGGCGGCTCTGTTGCCGAATGACGTGCGGCCCAAAATCGCGGTCAGGCCGATTGCGATTCCGCTCTTGGCATAGTTTCTCCGGGAGATCAAAGACAATCGCGGCTGGAATGCAGTGGAACTGCCGCGCCAGAGCAACGATCGGCTTCCGTGCCTCGGGCTGGACGTTAGTCGCGTCGATTACGACCAGCTTCCCAGCTGCAAGCCGCTTGGACGCGATGAAGCGAAGAACTTCAAAGGCATCGTTAGTCGCTGCCTGACTGTTTTCGTCATCAGAAACAAGTCCACGGCAGAAGTCAGAAGACAGGATTTCCGTTGCCCGAAAATGCTTTCGCGCAAAGGTCGACTTGCCAGACCCGGAAGGACCCACAAGGGCGACAACCGCGAGTTCCGGAATCTTCAGTTTCATAGCCGCTCGAAAATTCCCATCTGAGTAGGGCTGCCGAGAGTGGGATTTTCAGGCCCAATCGGCAAGAAGCGAACGGAATAGCCAAATCGGTCAGCTATGCCGCCTGCCCACGATTGAAATTCATTTCGTGTCCATTCGAAGCGATGATCCTTGTGCCGCATCTTGCCCGCCGGTAAGGTTTCAAACATGACGTTGTACTCGACATTTGGTGTCGTCACGATGACTGCCTGCGGATGGGCAAATTCAAACAAGACCCGCTCAAAAGCTGCAAGACGCGGCGGGTCTTGGTGTTCAATAACCTCTACCACCGTTGCGGCGTCGTAGCCGGATAAGCGCTTGTCGCGATACGTGAGCGAACCATGGATCAACCGGATGCGCTCCTTCTGTATCCTAGGCAAATCCTCAAGCCGTAGCTTTTGTGATGCGATTTCTAAGGCACGGTGCGACACATCCATGCCAACGATCTCTTCAAATGTCTTGTCCCTCAGAAGCTCGCGGAGAAGCCGGCCCTCCCCACATCCGAGGTCGAGGATGCGTTTCGCTCCACTACTTCGAAGAGCGGCGATAACGGAACCGATCCGTTGCTCGGCCAGGCTGATCGGTTTTTCAATTGCTTCTTCCTCGTGCGTATGAGTTTCCGCCAATTCATCCGCCGCTGGTTCTTCGTCGCCAATAAGCCTGCTCAATGCTTCACGGGCAAGCCGCCTTTGATGCTTCAAATAACGATTTGTAATGAGCTCTCGTTCAGGATGTTCGCGCAACCAGCCTTCGCCGTGCCGCAGTAGCTTTTCCACTTCTGCATCACCGACCCAATAGTGCTTGTCATCATCGAGCACCGGGACAAGCACATAGAGATGCGTCAGTAGATCGCTCAACCGAGTTGTGGACTTGAGCGTGACGGTGAAGTACGCGCTTTCTCCCCAATCAGGAAATTGTGAATCGAGCGAGTGTCGAGTTGCCGAAACCTCGTAGCCCAGCGGTTCAAAAAGTTTACGGAGCAAAGATTCTCCGCCGCGACAGGGAAGCACTGCAATTCTTGCTTCCAGAGGCAGAGCCGTATCAGCAAGCTCCTGGCGCTCTTTGCTTTTGCCAGTCATTGCCGTCCCGAACGTCCGGGCAATGGCAACACTCAAGAACGACGATGCCGCGTAGGGCCGGTCGTTGACGTATTCCTCTAGCATGTGTGCTTCGCCGCTCGGCCCGCGTCGATTGCGGACGAGGCCGATTGGATCGACCTCCAGTAGTAACGCCGCAGTGCAACGGTCGGGTCTGGTTTCAGGGTAAAAGACGTGAGCTTTACCGAAGACCTGCTCGAATGAATGGACGCGAAACGGACTTTTGTGTAGGAGGTACCCAAGATCCGTCGCCGTTTTGCCAGAGTA
>JASHQB010000193.1 GCA_030037775.1 Candidatus Acidiferrales bacterium | reverse complement strand
GGCGTAACTCGGAACAAAGTGCCGAGTCAAATTCAGTGCTACCGCAAAATTAGCACTCGTTACGATTGTCGTCGTGATAATGACGGCAAATAGACCCCCGCCAAGCAAGAGAACAGACACTACCGTAACTGTGACGAGCATTGAGAAAGTGACCGTCAAATTTGCCAGGACATCGAAACGTTGCAAGCCCCTCAAGGTTGCGTTATAGGTGTTCAGAAGCATTTTGACGAGAAACCCCGCCGCGCTCACATAGAGGCTCATCGATGCCGCGTGAATCAGTGCCTTGGGCACACGAAACAGGTGAATGATCAGGCCGTTGAATACAGAAAGAAGAACAACACCCAGACCGCCTACAATTAATTGCATTAGAAGAGCTGCATTAATGGAGTGAGTAAGGGAGGCGGAGTCTTGCACCTGCGTGTAGTGCGAAACGTACTTTACGACGCCATCGGACAAGCCAAAGTCGAGCAAACCGAAATAGCCGAATATACCGGTAAGGAGCGCATACACTCCATATCCGTCAACGCCCAGATGCCGTATAATTATTGGTATTGCTGCGAGATTTATTAGAAGCGTAGCAGCCCATCCGAAAGAATTGAAAATTGAGTTCTTCAGAAGGCGACTTTTGAATGCGGGAAAAATGAGGGCGATCTCCAGTTATGTCAGCCTGTTCATGAACCGGACCCACTAAGAACTACTGGAAGCGTGCTCGACAGAATCTTCAAATCGAGCCAGAGGTTCCAATTCTCGATGTATTCCAGATCGAGCTGCATGTTCGTGTCGAACGACGGGTGCTTACGCGCAGTGACCTGCCAAAGGCCTGTAATGCCGGGGCGTACGTCTAGACGGCGCATGTGTTCCAAATCGTATTGCGCGTAATCGTCCAGTGGATGCGGACGCGGCCCGACGAGACTCATGTCGCCCTTTAGCACATTCCAGAGCTGAGGCAACTCATCCAAGCTGAACCTACGTAGGAATCCACCCACTCGTGTTATCCGGGGATCATTGGTTATCTTGAAAAACGGCCCCTCTCGTTCATTCAGATGGCGAATTTGATCCTTGACCGCGTCGGCGTTAACAACCATAGTTCGAAACTTGTAGCAAACAAACTCTCTTCCCTTTCGCCCCACACGCATAGAGAGGTAGAGCGCAGGTCCGGACGAATCAATTTTGATAATTGCAGCGATCAAGGCCACAAGAGGCGCCAGGAGCACGAGTAACGTAATCGAAGCGAGGAGATCGATCAGACGCTTTACAAATAGGCCAAAGGCGGGGATCGGTTCGCCATGCAATTCCATCACGGGAAATTCGCCCACGTACCCGATCGGTGCCGTCCATCCGAGCCCGTCATACAGCTCGGGCACGACCTTGACATTCAAGTGGTGCAGTCGCGCTTGCACCGCAACTTTCTTAACGAGTTCGCGTTCGGAAGGAATCGTAATAAATACCTCATCAACGAACTGAGTCCGCGCGACTCGCGCGAGATCATCCACTTTCCCAAGGAGTTTGGGATGGGTACTGTGGTTCGCGTCTAAAAAACCAGTAAAGTGGTACCCGAGCAGTTTGTTCCCTTCAATCTGCTGCGCCAACGCCTGCCCAATTCTTCCAGCACCAATGATCACCGCATTTCGAGCGCCAATCCCTTCGGCAGCGCGCCGTAAGACAAATCGTCTTTTCCACAGCCTCCACGCAATCAGGGTCACAACATTGAGGATCCCTGAGCAGACCACCACGAGTCGCGAAACAATGGTGATGCCGGAAAGATAAACGAATGCCGAAAGCAAAACCGTGGCGAGAAGAACGGCTTTGAGCACGGCGAAAGATTCAATCAATGCGGTTCGATCTCGCGGAGTCCGATAGAGTCCTTGCCACTCGCAAAAAAGGAGAACCAGTGCGGCATAGAGCAGCAAGAATGCGCTGTAGTGATATTCCGGCAAGCCCGCACTGCGGCCGGAACGCAAGAATTCAAAAAATCCCACGTTGTAGGCCGGCCAAAATCGCAGACTGAAAGCCGCGATGCTGTTCACACAAACAAAACACAAGTCAATGAGAACATAAGCGACTTGAACCCAGCGACCGCCACGAAAAGTTTGCAAGCGACCATTCTTGCTAGCCTTAGGGCGTAGTGCGGGGGGCGGCCAGTCTGTGACCGGCGAGGGAGCATCTCGACCGTTAAGGACACGACGTTCGTGGCTCTGCCTCACTCCGACGGAAGTGTTGGCCATCGAGAGCCAATTCCGAACGAATTGGAATCCGTGTGCCATTAGTTGGTCAATACGTGTTTCTCTCCCAAATTTGATCGTCTTAGAATCTGTCCGCTTGCCCGGCGGCCCGAAATAGGCAGGGTCGCGCTAGGCTTAATCGTTGGGTTGTGCCAAGCTGTAGCTCGGCAAAGGCGGTGGCCTCTACTCGCATCTCTCGCTCATTCACAGTATCTCACCCTTATCCCTTCTGTTGGCTGTCCCCCGATTGCGGTGACTGATGCGACGAAGCGTCCGTTGTCTCTAACATTCGATTGTTCTGACCTCTTCCAAATCTTCGAAAGACTCCGCCTGAGTAGGAGCGGCGGCCTGCCCCGTTTTGCGGCAACCAGGGCCAATGCGATTGCATGACCTGAACAATCTCCTCGGCCAATAAGCGTCCAGGGTCCTGCGAATCAATCTCTTGCCAATGTTTTTCCCCCAAGATCCACGCGATTCCAAAAGTCGCTGCCAGAAGGGTTCCGGCAAGGACTATTAGGAGCCGATGAGGCGAGGATTTCTTTTCGGGAACATTCCCCGGGTCCAGGACTTTTACACTGGGGGTTTCTTTCGCTTCCTCAACTTTGGCAAGCTCATATTCCTGCGTAAGGACTTCAAAAACGGCTTCCTGAACCTTCGTTTGCCGGTACAAGTCGGCATAAGTGACACCTAAAATGGGGAGTTGCCTTATTGGCGGGTACAGCAAGTTGCCGTTGTCTGTCGACGCGTTTTTATCGTCGTCTTTCACAGCAGAGCTCGCACCACCCAAGTTCTGCAATTGTCGACGAATTTCATCGATTCGCGCTTGGGTCTCGCGAACGCGGACGTTGTTATCGGTAAAGATCTGACGCAGGCCTTCGAGTTCAGTTTGCGCAGCAATCAATTGGCCTTCTAGAGTCGCACCAGCCTCGATCATCGCTTTTCCTTGTTCCTGAATATCAATGGTCGTATTCTTGCTGGCGAACTGGCTGAATTGTTTCTCGGCCGATTCCAAGCCTTGCTGAACCTGGCTTAGACGGCCTTCGAGGAATACTCGCTCTTTATGAGCGGATGATGTGTTTAGGTTCGCTACTGTAGTGTTCAGTTCTGCCACATACTCCTGCGCCATTGCAGCAGCTCTTTGCGGGCTTCCATCGGTTACCTCAATCGATATGATTCCACTCTTTTGATCTATCGAAACGGAGGTGCGGTCGGCGAGTTTTTTGCGAGCGTCTTCCCAGCGCTTTTTTCGGTAGAGTCTGCGTAGATCAAACTTCGCCACCAGGTCGTCCTGAACAGTTCGGCTTTGAAGCACGCCGGCAAAGAGTTCTCCAGTCGTCTTTATTCCCAGCAGTTCCCCTCCCAAACCTCCCAGTGAAGCGGCCCCCAAGGAAGCGCTGGTGGATTTCCCCGCTAAGCTCGCAAGCATGGCCAATCCCGAGCCGGAATTCTGGTCCGGTGGCATTAAGCGCGTGGTGGATGTGTACTTTGCCGGAATCAAAAATGCGACCGCAGTTGCAATAACCAAGCCTGTTCCCAGCATGCGACCAAGGAATCTTCTGCCGTCCCAAAGTACACGAAGATCCGCAATGGTCTTCTCCCGCCGCTGACGATCGCTTTCCGGCGATACGAGAGGCGGCACGGCCTCCGCGAGGATAATCTCCTCCTCGTGCGCTTGCGTCGTTTTTTCCAGGTCTCTCGGCATTATTCGTCGATGTGTTTGTTTATCAGAGACTGTTCCACATTGCTACCCTGCGAATCGGTCGATGTGTCGTTCTGCGTATGTCCGAACTTCGGCCAATACGTAAACTGTACGGATGTGCTCACGTCAGTTTGTCTGGTCGACGCGAGCACAGGAAAATTCCACACCTCATATTGCACCGCGGCAGAGACGCTGAACATGGAACGGACCCACAAGTCCGCATTCACCCCGCCGTCGGTCAATGTCCCGCCAAAGGGAACAAGCTGTTGGCTCACTTTCTGGTGTCGAAAAGTGAACTGCAATTTGTCCTTCGTCGTGAACCAGTATGTGCTCCAGGCCTGCGCACCTTGACCCTCACGCCCAATCCAGCTTCCGATCAAGTAGCCATCGTTCGTGTATCCGTTGCGATAGCGATCATTCCAATAAAAAAATCCGTGCTGCAGCACCGGATTAGGGTTGGGATTGTCGGTGTAAACTCCCTCAACTCGAAGATCCAGCTTAGGCAATTTCGGCAGATGCGAAAAATAGAGCCCTGAGTCGAACGCCGACTTGTCGAAAGCGCCCCACAGCGGCGAAGGCTCATCGTCCGTAAAACCGTCGCCATAAAAAGTCAGCCAATTCCGCAGGCCAGGAACTCGGTACGTAAAGTCGAACGCACCGCGGGCGTCGCCGGGATCGGAGGATGTGCCCGGCAGGCCGTTCCCGTTAGAGAAGATGGCCTGCAGCAGTTTATGCGTTGTGAACGGAACACCGGCTCCGGCAAACAGGCGCGTCGCCGCAAAGCCAAACTCAAGATTCGGTGAAGGCTTCAGGCTGAGCTTCTCGCCTTCGATGAATGGCTGGTCCGAAAGCGGCTGCGACCAAGAGCCCGTGAATCCCGTTGGAAACTTATAAAGCCAGTGATAGCCGTCGATTCGCCCCAAAATGAATTCCGCGCGGATAGGACCAAGCAGTCCAAAAACCCAAGGCAAAGTGAACGGCGTTGTTCGGTTGATCTGCAGCATTTCTATCGGCTCGGCATTTGTGCTGAAGAGCATTGGACCCCCGGCATCGGGCCCCCACCACTGTTCTTGCTTGCCGACGCTAATCTGCCAGTTATCCACCTGCATGCCGACGTATCCATCCAGCATGTCGGCCTGGTTAGTCGCGGGCGTCGGTGTGGCCGGCGGAGCCATAGGTAACAACTCCTCCTGCATTATGGACTGCAGCCCCGCGCTGGAAAGCGCCGGTGAAGACGGCGCGTGCTGATACTCGCCCTGTACGTATGCGATGAGAGGCCCATCCGAAGCCCAGCCGGAAGCGCCGGTGACGTTGTTGAACCCTTCCGCGTACGGCCGGCCATCATCGTTGATGATGCTTTGGCCGAAATCAAAACCGTCGCGCAAGGGCGCGCCAGAAATGCCCGTGACTCGCGTGTAGACTGACTCAAGTTCAGCGTCGCGATTATTTCCACCACCGAGCAGACTGATTTCCCTGGCAAATTCTTTTTCCAGTGATTCGTAGAGCTGACTCGCTTCGGCCCCTGCGGATGGTCTGTCCGCGATCTTGTCCTCCGCTTCCTCAACCAGCCGCGCGCACTCCATGCGCGTCCATGGTCGCATGCCTTCGATGTCGCTCTTGATATATCCCAGCGCCGCAAGCCGCAGCAGGGCGGGGTAAATCCAACTATCAATCGGAACGTAGGGCGAGCCCATGGACTTCGCTTCCCAGTGCCCTGGCCTGTCGGGTTGGATCCCCGGCGTTCCCCACGACTCCCCAGGGACGTCCGGGTTGTGATGTTCTTTGTAAACGTACTGCGAGACGAGCCAGCCGATGGCGCTCCCGACCGCGACATCGGATGGGAAATGCTCTTCGGCTTTGATCCGGGAAAGACTTACC
This sequence comes from Candidatus Acidiferrales bacterium, assembly GCA_030037775.1. GTDB lineage: Bacteria > Acidobacteriota > Terriglobia > Acidiferrales > UBA7541 > DAHUXN01. Next base: position 14,145 of record JASHQB010000193.1, on the reverse strand, counting down.
GCCGTAGCCGCACCATAAGAGAGGAATTTGACCAGCGGATTTGGGTACTCGTGAGCCACTATTCCGGCAACGGACCAAGCGGCAGCCGAGTGATCCGAGGGAAACGAAGTGCCTGCCTTCCAGAATTTCCCGTTCGCATTGTCGACCAGGGGCCGCTCTCGCCCAGTCATGTACGAGATTGCTTCGGTTGCAATCACACTGTCAATGGCCGCCTCGCCGCTCAGGAATCCCGTCTCCCGCTCGTGTTCGTTGTCTGTTGCCCATCCCAATAGGTACGCGCCGCCGGCAATTCCTCCCATGGCTCCGAGACCATAATTTGAAATATGGTCGTAACGATTGAGCGTATTCGGATTGTGGGACAAACTCCGCATGAAGCTGGAGTCGGTGGCGAAAAGGCCCGCCGTAATTCCAGCCACTGGCACCAGGAAGGTCGCTTCCGATACGCTCATATGGAATGGGCTGGTCCACATCGCTTTCTGGTCGAGCAGGAAGTGCTTCGGCGCTGTACGCACCGAGTTGATGTATCTGTCGTCATTGCTTGGAGTGGTGAAAGTCAGGTGATCCAGCCCGACTCCTTGAGGATTGTTCGCCTTCTTGCTTGCCGCCTTCGCCGTGGTGTCGGTTGGCGAGGCAGACTTCGACACCTGTTGCGTGGCCGACTGGCCACTAGCAGAGACTGCCGCGCTGGCAAAGAGAATTGTCACCGTAAAAACAAGTCGAAAGCGCCTAGTCACTACGAGAACCCTCAGTAATTCGCCGCCAGAACCACTGCCGTCGCTATAGAACTGAGGATCTGCGCGTTCTGGAAAAGCGTCTTCCAAATCGGCGTACCTCCAAGAGCTTTCTCCGGAACCACGACGTCATCCCCTGGCTGGAGCGATTCGTTGAGCGCACCGCCCTGCCACCAGCGGCTTTCTTGTGAGCCGATTACAGTTCCATCCGCTCGAATGACAAAGATGGCCCTCTTGTTTGCAAGGTTGGTTGCTCCTCCCGCCTGGCCCAGATACCACTTCGCACTTCGCCCCGGCCGGTAGGAAACCGCCGTCGGATTATAAACTTGCCCTTCCACCATCACGTAGCTGGGCCGCTTGGGAACAATCAAGATGTCGCCAGCCCGGACGGCGATGTCGCGCGGTGTATTCGCCCAGCTTCGAATATTCGCAGAAATCTGGATCGTGACTCGCCCGAGCGGCGGATTGTCAGTCAAGTTCTGAAGAGCGGTATGCCATTGCTGGTATCCGATCGCTTTGGCCGCCGTTTCATCCGGATCCGTGCTGGGTGTGAACTTCAAATCCGCTTGCATTCCCTGGATTCGTTCAATCAACTCTTCCTGCGATTTGTCTTCGGCATCACGAACCGAAGTTCTTTCGAGGATCGCGCCGTAAGGATAACCGTCAGGCGCGAATCCGCCGGCGCGCTCGAGAATGGAACTGAGTCTTTCTCCGGGGCGAATCCCGTAGCTCCCGGGATGCATTACTTCGCCGCGAACCGTGATGGATGCGCCAAGGTCGTTCCAACCGGGCACTTGGCGTATCGTGAGGACGTCGCCATTGCTTACGGGAATATCGGCGGTCGGATTTCCCTCCATCGCTGGCGCAATATCAATTTCTTCGTGCACGCCGGTGACCTCTGTCTGCCCTTTCCATTCATAGTGGGTCAGGTCCGCGCTCTGCAAGTCCGCACTCTCTTGCAAACCGCCGGCAGCGCGAATCAAATCGGAAGCTCTCATGTTGGAGGTCAGCGGGTAGCGCCCCGGCCGTGCCACTTCCCCTCTGATATATACGGTGGCCGGATCGACGTCAGCCGGATTCCGGTGGACGAGGATGCGATCTCGCGAACTTAAGACCAGATTGTCGGAAGCGTTGCCTTCCATCACCCCTGCCAAATTAACGCTAAAAATCTTCATGGTGCCATCCGGCATGTACCGGAACACCTGAGCGTCTTGCTCTTCTGCGTCCGCTTCGAGGCCGCCGGCCATATGAACCGCATCGCTCAGATGAATCTGCCCAGAGGTTCGATAGGTCCCTGGATCCCGCACGTCTCCCCACACTGAAACGGTCGGGGGATTTTCAAAATCATAACGTCCGAAAATCTGCACCGTGTCGAGAGGATGAAGAACTGGCGCGCTTGCGGGATTGCCGAGCGCAGTCTCCAAATCGAAACTTTCGACGCTGGGGTGGTAATCCGGCGCATTCAACCGGATGATTTCCGCGTAGTGCGAGGATGGCTCCGGCAGCAAATCCTTGTAAGACGCAATCAGGTCCGTGACCTTCATCCCTTCATGATAAGAGTAGCGGCCTGGCCGGATTACATGTCCCTCCAGGTAAACCGTATCCTGATTGAATGGGGCGATCGGGAAGATCCGGATTTTGTCACCGTCCTGGACCTCAAATGATTCGAGCTGTTTGGTGACGGCTTCGGAATCATCAGCAGCAGGAACATCCACACTGAGCATCGTTCGTCTGTCATGGGCAACAATGCGCTGCACTTCGATATGCCGCAATGTCGCCGTCGGAAGCAACCCGCCGGCAAGCGCCAGAACATCCGCGAGTGTTTTTTCGTCTCGCAGTTCGTATATGGATGGTCTCCGAACCATCCCTTCGACGGTAACTTCGGGTCCAATCGGCGGGACTTGGACCGTATCGCCATTATCGAGTCGCAAGATGTCACTCTTTACCCCATGGAGAAGCAGATCATACACATCGACGGCCTGAACGAGCTGACTCCCGCGATAGTGGTTCACAATGCGCAACGATCCTTGCGCTGTCGGGCCGTCCGCGGAGAAGAGCGCATTCAGTGGCGTGGAAAGCGCGCTGATGTCATAGGCGCCGGGGTGATCCACATCGCCAACCACGTAAACGCGGATCGTGCGCAGCCGTGCCAAAGACACATCCGCAGAGACGTCGCGGAACTGCGTGCGGAGGGTTTGCTGGACGGTTTGTTGTACATCCGCTAAAGACTTGCCGGCCACAAGAACGGGCGCTGACTCCGGAAGATTGAGCCGCCCCTCCCGATCGACAACCCCGTAAATCCGCCGCGACACGCTGCCCCAGAGGTCAATGGCGAGGCTGTCTCCAGGTCCCACCATGTACTCCGGGCCGACCGGCACGTCCATCGGAATCATGTCCAAGTCGCGCGTGCCATTCTCGAATACTTCCATCCCAAAGCGCTGTAACGCTGGCGGCTGGGGCACTGCTTGCAGGTACATATCGTAGAGCGATGGAATTTCCACGTAGGGGTCCGGTCGAGGCACCAATGCTTGACTCAGGTTGGCCGGTTGGAGCATTCGATTTGAGTACGGTTGCGACAGACTATAAAGATCTCGCTGATTGTACAGATACGTTTCGCTCGTCGCGGCCATCAGCTCTTCTCCACCCTGCATGCCGCCGAACGAGCCTCCGTTCGCGAGCAAAGAGGCTTGCATCCCGTTTTCCGAATTCAGCCCCATCGCACTTGAGTTGAAGCCGCCAATTCCGCCACCAAGCTGCTGGGCGGCAAATGGATTTTGGGACAGGCCCCCTCCGGATAAACCCCCGTTAGAAAATCCCGCCCCGAAGCCGGTCGGCGTTCCCGAGAGCCCGGAGGACCCCGAGCTCCCGCCGAACTGAGACATATTGCCGAACGAGCTGCCGTAGGAGCCGCCGAGTCCCATATCCGCGAATCCAAAGGGAAGCCCGGAGTTAGGTTGTATCAGTTGGGTTTGTTCCAGAGTTTGAACAGGAAGCTGTGGAATGAGCGGCGTCTGAGAACCGTTTGGACCCAAGCCCCTCTGGAACAGCCATGGCTGACTCTGATTTCCCAACTGGAGTTGATTGCTTCTCGGTAGCGCCGCCGGCTGCTGAGCACAATTCGAATCAGTTCGTGGGTCGCAATTGCGGGCCTGCTCCAGTTTTTGTTCTGCCGCTAGCTCGTCTTGGTGTTCCTTGGCTCGCGCTTCTTCTTCGCTTTGCACCATCCACTTGGTACGCTCTTCCAGCAAAAGCTCCTGCTGCTTCCCCTGAGGCGACTCTGGATTGACCTGAGGAAGCAGATAGCCGTATTTCTGCAGCAACTGAGTCGCCACGGAGCGGAATTCGACATCCGTATCCAAACGGTCATAGATTGCCTGATCGCTCAAATCCGTGTCGCTCACTAACTGTCCATGTTCGGTAGCGTCTTTGGCGACCCATTCTTTCAACTCCACCATCAGTCCGGCGTCTCGATGAAGAACAAGTTCGATATCAGTCGCGGAGGCAGCGACATGAGACATGTTTTGTCGTGCGAGATCCGACAGCGGCACAGGCGTTGCACTTTGGTTCTGATCTTGCCCTCGGGCGGCCCCGCATAGCGACAAACAAGCAAGAATCAGCGTACAGGCGACCCAAAGGCCAGATCGCGCCGCTGTCCTTGCCGCGATCCTTGTTCGGACTTGCGTTTGGCGAATCATCGTGGCTCCCCTGCAGATTCCGTCTCCCCGCGAAGCGGACTCCATACGCCCTTTTCCGATCCCTCGACGGGGCTCGAATGAATACTCAAAGAAGTGCGGTAAAACGTCGAACTGTTCCGCTCGGACGCGATGGCGCTTGGCCACGGAGACCGCCCCGTCGGACATATAACCTCCTCTAACCCTGTCAAACAGTTAAAGTTTCGAGCATTCACTGTACTTCCTCAACGCGCGCGTGCAGTCCCCTCAGTGCTCCCAAAACGCCTTCCTCAGAGGCCTCTATCTCGCTCGATCTGACCTGCAACGAAGTCCAGTAGAATACCGAACTGTTGCTATTCGGCGATATTGCGATCACCTTCATTCGCGGATGATTCTGGAGAACCAAATCGCACGCTGCCGGCAACCGATTCGATTTTTCCAGCGCCACGATGAGAAAGTCCGGTCGCGTGCTGTTTACAGCGTTCTCCATTTCGCTGTCGTCGTTGATTTCTCCGACGATCTCGATGTCAGGCTGGTCCGCAATCGTCGCCAGTATTAATTCCCGCATGAGCCGAGGCCGATTAGCCACAAGAACACGAATAGCCTTCATGGCAGCTCCAGCCGATCACCGTATCGAACGAGCTCTGTTTATGAAAGACTCAATTAATGAGTAATATAGTACCTACAGGCTGGAAGGAAGGTACTACAACAAAACAGGTGGCCGAGTACCAACTTTCTTGGACCGTACTGCAAAAGTACTACGCCGACTAGTTGAGCATGCCTGGCTCGAGAGCCCCCAATAGACTCAATCGGTTGCCCACGCCCACCTTATGGAGAATTCTGTGCACGTGGTTCTTGACTGTTTGCTCGGATAGGTTCAATTGGCTGGCGATTTCTTTGTTCGTTAGTCCGCGCCCGATCATGGGAATCAACTGCTGCTCGCGTCGTGTAAGGCCCAGACGTATCTTGACGCAACTCTGCGGAAATTCGACGGCTTGGGCCGCCACGAAATCAAATAAGAATCTGCAGAGGCGCGGCGGACAAACGGCTTCCCCACGCGCCAGGCAACGAACGGCCGCCACTACATCCAAGGCCGACGCATCTTTGGCGATAAAGCCGAGCACCCCCGCCCGAATGGCCCGAAGAAAGAGCCTTTCGTCTTCTTCCATACAAACCAATAGGACTCTGGGCCGTGCGAGACGTTCTGGTACCGCCTTTTCCTCACTCTTTTCCAAGAAGAGATACTCGAGTGAATCCAGAACAAGAACCTCGGTGTCGGAATGCATCGCTTCACCAAGCGCGTCCGCAAGTCCCTGAGACGACACAACTTCTAGGTCGCATCTTTTCGAAAGAATGCGGCTGAGTGATTCCCTCACCAAACGATTCTCCGAAGCAATGAAAACTCTAACCTTCTCGCTCATCACCGATCCAAATACGGCCTTATTGCCTGTCCGTTGGAGTTCACGTCATATGTTTATGTTCAGACCCAGTACCTGTCAAGTACCAAGTTGCTGCGAGCCACTGCTTCAGGCGTGGCTTCAGCGAACTTACGGGCTTGTCTGGTGTACGGTCTTCACTTTACAGGAGAATGTCGAATATAAGCACCAGCAAATCAATACGAAACGAGGTCCAGTTTGCTTTTCTCGTCGTATCGTTGCCCCTCGCTGGATGGTCAGTATGATGCAGCACGGGCTAAAAGAACCAGAAGCGCTTTCGGGGGGGACTAGATTCTGTCTTGTTCTCTAAACCCTTCCAATCGGCCGGTTCGGGCCGATAGGGCAATGGCCGACTCTCCAGCGCCGCGCGGGGGTTTTCTTCAAGCAGGGCTCTCGCGAAACTCTCGCCTTTGCTCTCCGCAAGCGCATCGAAGGCTGGCTTAAGCCGCAGCGGCCGCGTCGTCACGTTGTGCGCGTCGCTGGCCACGAAATGGACAGCATTCGCGTCCAGCAGCCGTTCCGCAGCCTGCTGTGCCCGGCGGCCGAATCCGCCCCTAATGGATTGTGCGGTCACCTGGACGTAACAACCCTGGCGCAGCCATGCCCACAAACGGTCCCACTGCGAACGAATCAGAGGGTTGCGTTCGGGGTGTGTGATGATCGGATGGAGACCGAGCAACTGTAATTGATGGAGGGTTTGATCAAGCGAAGCCGGAATCGCAAAGTCCGCGAACTCGACCAAGAGATAGTCCCCTTGGTTCAGGGTGAAGCGTTGAGGATCGGCACGGAGCGCCTCCAGATTCTCAAAACTCAAATGAAAATCGCATCCCGTGGCGATTGCCAGACGATCACCGATGCGCGATTGAATTTCATCCCGGCGCGACCGGACTAGTTCGGGAATGAAGTCATATTCGTTGTTTGCGTGAGGGGTAGCTATGACGTGTGTGACGCCGTCAGCGATGGCCATCTCCGCCATGGCCAAGGACGTCTCGGTGGAATCCGCTCCGTCGTCCATGCCAAAAAGAATGTGGCAATGAATATCGACCATTTCTTCGACGATATCGCAGTGCTAAACGAATGAAAAGCGCAAACCGGTCGACGGCTTCAGTGTTGTTGCGCTGTTCCTCCTTCTCTTTGAGTTGAAACAAACCGTCTCCATTCGAAATAATCAGCAACGCTCAGAAATCAAATTGCGACCGCAGCGATCTTATGCGAGTCTTTCAAACTATGAATCGCGAATGGCTTTTCGCTCCGGCGTTGGTTCTTCTCTCCGATCTCCCTCTCGGCTGAAGACGATCACGAATGACCGTCCTCATATTCACGTTGCTGATATGGATTTGCGCACTCTGTGCGGGGCTTCTGGGATCGCTCACCGGCCTCGGCGGGGGCGTTATCATCGTTCCGTTGCTGGTGCTGGCGTTCAAGGTGGACATCCACTACGCCGCCGGCGCTTCGTTGATCTCCGTGATCGCCACATCGTCCGGCGCCGCGGCCGCCTATGTGCGAGAGGGCTTCTCGAATCTTCGCATTGGAATGTTCTTGGAAGTAGCGACCACGCTTGGCGCTGTGCTGGGCGCGTTTCTGGTAACCAAGGTTTCGCCTTCCGCCATCGCCATCATCTTCGGGCTGGTCTTGCTGTTTTCCGCGGGCTTGTCGCTTCGCCCGCCGGCCTCTCACGGCTCGCACCCTCCCGACCCTCTCGCGGTGCGCCTTCGCCTGAACGGAGAATATCCATCGCGCGACGGGATGAAAGCCTACAACGTCCATCGCGTTCCGCTCGGCTTCCTCGTTTGCCACTGCGCGGGAATTCTTTCCGGACTGCTGGGTATCGGCAGCGGCGCGCTCAAGGTTTTGGGAATGGATCAGGCCATGGAGATCCCTTTTAAGGTATCGACGGCCACCAGCAATTTCATGATTGGCGTAACCGCTGCGGCGAGCGCGGGAATTTATTTCCATCATGGCTACGTCGATCCTTCGCTGGTGATGCCGGTGATGCTCGGCGTTCTCCTTGGCTCATTCATAGGAGCGCGCATCTTGCCGACGGCAACCACGCGCTACTTGAGAATCTTGTTCGCCGTCGCCATCGTTGCGCTTGGTGTGGAGATGCTCATCAAGGGATTGACGGGAAAGTTGGGATGAACGACTCACAGCACAAGTTGGACGAAAAACATTTCGAAGACATGATCTCACTCCTGCTGCGCACCGGTGTGATTGTTTCGTCGATCGTTGTGCTCATCGGAGGCATTCTCTATTTGCTTCGGTCGGGAGCGCTGAAGCCGGTTTATCACCCGTTTCGCGGAGAACCAACGAACCTGTGTGACCTGCGCGGAATTGTTCGAGGCGTCTTCACCCGCGACCCGCGCAACTGGATGCAGTTCGGGCTGCTGCTCCTGGTGGCCACTCCGGTTGCGCGTGTGGCGCTCTGCGTCATCACGTTTATTAAAGAAGAAGACCGCACCTACATCTTCCTCACGCTGATTGTTTTTTGCGTCCTCGTGACTGGTTTTCTCGGGCGTTAGCCGTGTGGAACTGAATCCGGCTTTTGTGCCGATGGCATTCTTGCTATAGTTCCGCTCGTATCGGAGCCGCCTGTTCATGAAAAGTCCTTCCGCGCACATCTCGCAGATTCGCGAACAATTGCGCGAAAGCGCAAAGGTGAAAGAGAGCTTTTCCGATGACCTCGTCGAAAAGATTGCACGCTGCGCCGAAGCAAGCGCTTCGGCGATTAGAGGCGGACACAAGATCATATTTTTCGGCAACGGAGGAAGCGCCGCGGACGCGCAGCATCTTGCTGCCGAGCTCGTGGTGCGCTTGGAGCGGAATCGCCCCGGCCTGGCCGCCGTCTCGCTGGCTACAAATACTTCTGTTTTGACCGCTGCCGGGAACGATTTGGGATTCGAGCGTATTTTTTCGCGGCAAATCGAATCGCTGGCATCTGCCGGTGACGTCCTCGTGGCGCTCTCCACCAGCGGAAACAGCGCCAACGTGATAAATGGCGTCGAAGCCGGCAAGGCAAAACACGCGTTTATCGTCGGCCTCACCGGTGAAACCGGTGGAAAACTTGCCAGCAGAGTGGACTTGCTTCTGAATGTGCCGTCGCGAAACGCACAACGAATTCAGGAAGCCCACATCACCATCGGGCACATCGTTTGCGCACTCGTCGAACAAAGTTGTTGCCCGGGCTGATTGCTTGATGCTCTCACGGCCCGCGCTTCCCTTCGCTGTTAACTGACTCGTATGGGGTCTCGCGCGGACATTTGCGATGGTCAAAGAACAACGCTAAGGTAAAAGCATGGCCGATCCCGTAAATTCCTCTGAATTGATGCTCGATAAGGGCCGGCGCCGCAGCATGCGCGTCATGCTGTCGGTCACCATCATCGTGCGCGGCAAAAATCCGGACGGCCAATCCTTTTTCGACGAAGAAACAAAGACGCTAGTGGTGAACGCTCACGGTGCGCTGATCCATTTGCGCTCCGAAGTGAAGGCCGATCAAAAAATCACCATGACCCACAAAGGCACGCGAGAAACCGAAAGTTGCCGCATCGTCTACGTGGGCAGAATACAGGGCGGCAAAGCGCAGGTCGGAATCGAATTCGACAAGCCTGCGCCAAAGTTTTGGGGCATCAGCTTCCCGCCGGAAGATTGGAACGTCCCGCCGGAGTGAAGTTCCTCAGGCTCTTTCTCACCGCTCCTTCGTTTCGCGTGCGTGTTCTTCGCGTTTATCGTGTTCCGGCTCGCCGTTAATGTAGCGCGGCAAATCCGCCAGATTGCCGAGCAATAAATCCGGCGGAAATTCGGGCAGCATGCGCCCCAGCCCGTACGTGACGCCGCAGGCAAGTGTGCCGGCGTTGCGCGCAGTCTGAATGTCCACGTCCGAATCGCCCACCATCATCAGTTCGCCCGGGGCGACTTGAAAATCGCGCAGCAGCGTATACAGGCCGATGGGATCAGGTTTCTTTTTTTCAAAACTGTTTCCGCCGTAGACGAAGCGAAAATAATGGCTCATATTCAATCCGGCGATGATCGCCTGGCTGAATTTCACTGGCTTGTTCGTCAACACGGCCATCGCGTGGCCGCGCAGCGCATCCAGGCATTCGCGCACGCCGGGATATGGCACGGTGTGGTCGAGCATGTGCGCGCGATAGTAATCGAGGAAGTGAATCGTGCCCTCTTCGACTTCTTCCTCCGTTGCGCCTTCGCCGAGCGCGCGCTTGATAAGTAGCAAAACCCCGCCCCCGACGTAGCTGGCAATCTCCTCGTGCTCGAGAGGCCTGTGGCCCAGATGCTCGAGCGTGGCGTTCATGGAAAGGACGAGATCGAGCTTCGAATCGATCAGCGTTCCGTCGAGGTCGAAGGCCAGCGCCTTCACTCCGGAGAATCGTTTGTCCTTCTGTGCACCGTTCTCAGACATAACTCAAAATCAACACCATTTCATTTGTGTGCGGGCAGAATGTCCCAAACCTCGGGGTCTTCGTTGCCCAGCGACCAGGAGCAAAATCCGGCGAGGCCGCGCTGCTTGGCAAGTTCGTAGCGCTCCCGAAATGTGCGCGCATCGGTATAGAAAATCCATTCACGCATGCCGTCGCGATAAAAATAGAACCAGGCCGTGCGATCCGCCGGATCCCATTCGATGTGGCCGCCATAGGCGCGGGCCAAATCGAGCGCATCAGGTGTGGAGATGTATTGCGCGGAAGGATTGGGCTTGTCGCCCGGCGAGGCGAGCGTGCCGGGGATGGGCGTTCCCGCGAACCAATGATAGCCGTAAAGCGGGATGCCGAGATACAGCTTGCCAGCCGGAACAAACTGCAAAGCGTAGTCGAGATTGGAGACGGCCCATTGCCAGCCGGCGACAGGGCCGGGCGGCGTCCAGCGCGTGTGTTCGTCGTAAGTCATCAGACAAATAAAATCGGCGGACTGCGAAAGCGATTTCAGGTCGTAAGCGCCCTGCCAGTTTTCGAAAAGCCACGCGTCGAAACTGGTTTCGCCCGGCGCGCCCGGCGCGTTGGGCACGGTGGCGATGCTGAGCTGCAAATTCTGAGCATGAAAAGCGTTGGCCGCTTCCTGAAACATGGTCGAGAGCGCATCGCGGTCGGCCCAGTTGACATTCTCGAAGTCAAACTGAAAACCCGTGTAGCCATTCTCTTTGCAAGCGCGGATCAGTTCGGAAAACATTTGGCGATAAGCGGCCGCGTTGATGAGCAGCTTGTGGAAATCCGCCTGCACAAAACCAGCGCCCACCACGATCGGCATGACCGGCACGTGATGCTGGCGCGCGGTGTCGAGAACGAGAGGATTGGGACCGCCGGAAACGAGGCCTTCGGAATCGACCAAATACCATGTGGGGACGAGGATGTCGACTTTGTCGGGGTGCGCGAGAAAGGAGCGGACCGAATTCGGCTCGCGCGTGAGGTAAAAAAGCGATTTGGGTGATTTCGCGAAAGCGCATGAACCAAGCGCCAACGCAGCGAAAGAAAAAAGGAGTAAGCGCCGAATCATGGCAAGTAGTGTAGCGGCTGCGGCGAATAACGCGCAACTCGAACGGTTCGCGGCGGCAGCGATTCCCCCTTGCGCCCGGCAAAGTTGGTGCGAGGGCGCGGGCTTGCTACAATGACGCGCCTGCGCAAAGAAGAAGACCGTGGCCGAAATCTTTCCATTCCGAGCTGTGCGATACAATGCGCAACGCGTGGCGCTGGAAAAAGTGCTGACGCAGCCCTACGACAAAATCACGCCCGCGATGCAGGAAAAATACTACGCGGCGAGTCCCTACAATCTGATTGCGATTGAAAAAGGAAAACCGCTGCCCACAGATTCGGCTGCGGAGAATGTTTACACGCGAGCCGGACGGAAATTCGAAGAGTGGCTGGCGCAGGGAATTCTGATTCAGGATTCGGAGCCGGCGATTTACGCGTATTTTCAGAACTACGCGCTGCCGGGAACGAAGCACCGGCTGGAGCGCCGCGGCTTCATCGCGCTGGGACGGCTGGCGGATTACAGCGAAGGCGTCGTGTTTCGCCACGAGCAGACGCTGACGGGGCCGAAGGCCGACCGGCTGGACTTGCTGCGGCAGACGCACTGCCAGACGGGCCAGCTCTTTTTGCTCTACGACGATCCCGCGCGAGCCGTCGATGCGATTCTGGATGAAGCGGCGACAGCATCTCCGACCGCGGAAATGCGCGACGAGTACGACGTGCAGCACCGGCTGTGGGCAATTGCGGATGCAGTGCGCGTTCGCAAAATCGTGGAGTCGATGGCGGGACAAAAATTGGTGATCGCCGACGGGCACCATCGCTACGAAACCGCGCTGGCGTATCGCGACGAATGCCGCGCGAAGGTGGGAAGGATTGATCCCGGTGCGCCGTACGAAAAAGCGATGTGGACATGCTTCAACATTCATCCGAGCGGCCACTCGGGCGGACAACACGAAGGGCTGACGATTCTTCCGACGCACCGGCTGGTGCGCGATGTTGCGGGATTTTCGATGAAGGCATTTCTGAAGGCGGCTTCGGCGTATTTCAATTGGTACGCGTATCCGTTCGCGTCGGCGAGCGAGCGCGAAGAGAGCCTGGCGGAATTTCGGCACGACCTGGAGCGGCGCGGGCGCGGCGGAAACGTGATCGGAGTTTATGCCGGCGACGCGGGTTTCTATCTGCTGGTGCTGAGAAACACGGCGGAGCTGGAGCGTTTGCTGCCGGACATGACGCCGGCGCAGCGGCAGCTTGACGTGGTGCTGCTGCATCGGTTGTTGCTGCACAAATGCCTGGGGATCACCGCGGAGAAAGTGACGGCGGAGGCAAATGTCAGCTACGAGCGAGACCTGGACCGCGCGATCGCGGCGGTGGATGAGAAGAGGGCGCAGATCGCGTTCCTGCTGAACCCTGTGCGCGTCAAGACAGTGATGGAAATCGCGCTGAGCGGGGACGTGATGCCGCAGAAGTCGACGGACTTTTACCCCAAGCTGCTGAGCGGGCTGTGCATTTACCGGCTGTGAGCGAGACCAGCGAAGGTCGGCTGGCGGGCTATGAAAAATGGAATTGGCCTGAAAAACGGGTGCTGAAAAAACCGTGTTTTTGTCTCGATTAGAAAAAGTTAAGCCACTTGTTTTCAAATAGTTAACGAAAATGGACTGGCGTTTTGTGTACCGATTAAAAAAATCATATATTTGGGTAGAAAAGTTACTTGGGAGGGGGAGAGGAAGGTCTAGGCGGCGAGGAAACGCCACCGGGGCGCTCCCTGAAATGCCGAGACGGAGGTGGATGTCGGTTCCATAGTTGCGCTAATACGTTTACTATAAGTTTACGTTGAAAGCAAGAGAAATGGCCGTTGCGTGCAAATATGGTGGAACAGAGTGAAGATGGAAAAGCACAAAGAAAAGGCAAAACGTAGGAAGGCTCTGGGGCAGATGGTGGAGTCGCTTGCCGCCGCCAGAACGTACGCCCGGCTGCGCCGCATGCGGGGAAAGGTCCAGTTTTCGAGGACGTGGAAGGTCTTGAAAGAGGATCGATAAAGCTCGGCAAGCAGCTGCAGCTTCGAGGTAGCGAGGAGTAGGCGACGGCGGCGGGGGTTGCGGCGGGGGTATTTGGTGGAGACGGTTCTGGAAGCTGGAGGTCAGAAGCCGGAAGCTGGAAAAATGACAAAAAGCAGGTCCCTCACCACCATTCGCGCCGATTTGCTGTGCTGCTGTGCGGCAGTCCGGCGCGACTGGGTTCGGGATGACAGCCGTTATGCGAGGACGCGAAGGGGGTGGGGCGCTTCGCGCGGGCGCGGCAAGCAGCGCCCCCACGAACGTCGAACGAAATGCGTCGAGGCGAGATTCTTCGGCGTAAAGGCGCGCCTCAGAATGACAACGAAACACGAAAACAGATGCGTTATGCGAGGACGCAGATGGGCGCACAGGCTGGCGGCGTAAAGCCGCCGCTACGAGAGGCTATGCGACGGGGGCGACTCTGGAAGCTAGAGGTTGGAAGCTGGAGGGAAAACAAAAAAGAGACTACGCTAAGACGCGCAAAGGGCGCGCGGAATGCTCTGCTCCGGCTTCGCGCTTGTGGTACTTCGTGGAGACGTAGTCGTCGAGGAGTTTTTGGAAGGCGGCGGAGAGTTCGTCGTAGGTGCCTTTCAAAGTGACGAATTTTTCGCCGTCGATGTAGACGGGGCAGCTGGGCTCTTCACCGGTGCCGGGAAGGCTGATGCCGATGTTGGCGGCGCGGGATTCGCCCGGGCCGTTGACGATGCAGCCCATGACGGCGAGCTTCAGTTCTTCCACGCCTTCGTATTGCGTTTTCCATTCGGGCATTTTTTCGCGAATGTAGG
>JASHQB010000192.1 GCA_030037775.1 Candidatus Acidiferrales bacterium | reverse complement strand
GGACGAAGATATTGCTTCGGTTTTCGCCTACATCAAGACGCTCAAGCCGGTGCATCACCGCGTGGACAACACCGAGCCGCCGACCTACTGCAAAGTATGCCGTCAATATCACGGAGGTGGCAAACTGAATTGAACGGTCCAGCACGCGACCTCAGCCGGTGAGCCTGCGGCATGATCTTTCGACCCCGTACACTAATTTGTGAATGACCACTCGCCCATAATCCTGAGTGGGCTTTGTAAGGAGAGCAAATCGAAACGCACTTTCTGCCGGTGCTTGCGATTACGCGCTTCATTGTGACATTCGACCAAGTGCCGGTCCTAGCCCATGGCCACTGGAGTTATAATCCGCGTAATTAGATATAAGAGTTTAAGTTGACAGTCACCATCCTCGCCGTTGTTGTTTATGTCACCTCGCTCGTGATCGGATGGCGGGGTGGGTACATCACCGTCAAGAAGCCCTGGCAACAACAGTCCTCGGATAGTTGGGGAAGAATTGGGATCGGCACTCAAATACGGTCTGGGATGTCGCTAACACGGTTGAGCCTCTCGGTTTGGTCCTAGCTTTTCTGGGTGTCGGTCGTTTTGCGTCCTATGACCGTTTCATTGGACTAATCGGATTCCGGTTACTGGTCTTCGGCATTTTCATTCGCTGGACGGCGATCCGCACGCTTGGCAGACTGTTTACAGGCGTTGTGACAATCAAAGACGACCACCCGCTCATTCGACATGGGCTCTATCGATACGTTCGGCATCCGTCGTACACGGCGCACTCGTAGCCCACCTTGGCCTCGGCCTTTCGTTCGTCAGTTTGGTCAGCCTCGCATTGAGCACCATTCCGTTTCTAATCGCTACAACATACCGCATTCGCGTCGAGGAGCACGCACTCCGTCAGAAATTTGGCGAAGCCTACGTGACCTACTCAGAAGAAACCTGGCGGTTGGTCCCGTGGTTTTATTAAAAGCTGGGGCGCTGCAATTGCGGGACCAAGCTAGCAGTAATTGGCGGCCATCGGATTCACGGGCATCTCGCTCGCAGTTCGGATGGTTGACGAGGAGGCCGGAAGTTATGCGGTGGGCGTCTGATAGTCGCCGAGTCCAGTGTGCATAGCAGTTCTGCAAGAACTTGCATCTTTGTTACAACACAGTAAAGACTCGGAGACTTACCTCCGAGGCTAACGCACTTGGAAATAAATTAATAGAACATTAACAGTTCACATGTTAGACTTCCCGCACGAATTTCGGCCCGCCTTGGGTAAGTCGTAGTTCGGCCTTCGGCCCTGATAAGCAAGATAGAACACGAGAGCAAACAATGCCGCTCAGGCGGCCGCTCGATGCTCGACGACGCTGCACGAACCGTTCGAAACGAAGTGAGAAGAACATCGAAAGGAGATTGATCATGACGAGCCCAGTCGGTTTGAAATGCGTGCGGTCCGCGGCAATGAATGCAGCGGCGCTGACGCTTTTTGTAGCAGTGAGTGTGTTGGCGCTGGCAGCATCTGCCGCCGCGCAACAACCGCGCATCATTACATTCGATGTGCCCGCGTCGCAGGGGAACGGGACCATCCCGACCGCAATGAACTTGGTCGGCACAATCACCGGCAACTACTTAGACGCGTACGGCGTATCGCACGGGTTTGTGCGAAACCCCAACGGAACATTCACGACGTTTGATGCTCCCGGCGCGGGCATCGTGTCTTTTGACTTTAACGGCACCTTTCCTATGGGCATCAACCTGTTGGGGACCGTGGCTGGCTACTACAACGACTCAAATCTCGTGTCCCACTGCTTCATTCGAACGCCCGATGGCAAGATTACGACATTCGATGTGCCTGGCGCGGACTTAAATCCCGCCGATCAACTCGGGAGCATTGTCACGGGCATCAATGTCCTGGGGACTGTTTCCGGCTACTATTTCGATTCGAGCAGCCTGTCCCACGGTTTTCTGCGAACGCCCGACGGCAACTTCACTCCCTTCGACGCTCCGAGTGCGGGGGAATTGGGCACCTATCCGGTGAGCCCGGTGAATATCGAGGGAGCCGTCGCGGGCATCTATTTGGACTCCAATTCTCTGCCTCACGCGTTTGTGCGGAATCCGGACGGCACATTCGTAACCCTCAGCTTCCCCGATGCATGTGACACAAGCCTCTCCGCGGGCTGTAACGGCGCATCCGCGACCGGAATCAACGACTCGGGAACGGTCGCAGGAGCGTATAGAGACAATAGCGGGAATAACGTGGCGCGCGCTTACTTGAGGCTTCGCGATGGTACGCTGACAACCTTCGAGGCTCCGGGAGCCGGCGACGGATACTTTGAGGGAACCGGTGGTTCGTATGCATGGTTCGGGGTGACAGTCGGCCTCAACAACTCCGGCGCGACCGCGGCAACGCTTGAGGACAACAACAACGTCTTCCATGGTTACATACGGAGCCCACAAGGCACATTCGTAACATTCGATGCTCCCGGCGCTGATCTGAAGCCGGGAGATTACAATGGTACCGTGCCAGTGAGCATTAACGATCTCGGCTTGGTGACGGGCTTCTACATCGACGCGAGCAACGTTTCCCACGGGTTCCTGCGAATCCCCTAGTGGGTTCAGGTGGGCAGAGGCGCAAGCGCGCCTCTGCCCGCAATCGCTTCCAGGCATGCGCTGTTATCAGAGCCGTTATCGCTAGCACTCAGCCCCTCGCGTGGATTGCCCGTCGCTCGGAAACAGCGTCAGGCGAGCTTCAGCAAGGCGAATACCCAATCTACTTCAGTTGGGCGTATTCAAATTTGGCTTGCTGGAAGACGGGAAGACTGGGGTCGGCGTGCTGCCAGAGGGAGAGGAAGTCCTGGTAGGCCTTGCGGGTGTTGGCGCGGGCGTTATCGGCGTCAGGGCCCTGCGAGGTTTGCGCCTCAAGCGCATAGGCCCGGCCTACGCCCAGATGCGCGAGCGCGCCGATGGTCTCAAACAAGACGAGGCCACTATGGTTGATGAGTTTTTGAAATTCGGCGGCGGCTTCGGGACCTTTTTTCGCAGCCAGATACGCCTCACCGCGCACATACGGAGTAACGATCAGCTGTTCCACCAAGCCATTGCCGCCGCCCAAGTCATAGGGCAAGCTTGGCTCGAGGAGTGCAATGGCTTTCGAGGAGTCGCCGTGGAGCAAGGCCAACTGCGCGCGGATCACGGGAATATCCATATACTGGGCAATCGTGTCTTGCGGGAAGCGTTTTGCCAAGTCGTCGGCAAGAGACTGAGCCTTGGCGACGTCTCCAATGAGAGCCAAGCTAAAGGCCGCCTGGAATTGGACGTCGCGTGAGTTTGAAAGCGCGAGCGAAGTTGAGGCATACTCTCGCGCCACCGCGGCATCGCCAACGAGAGCCTCGCGGAGAGCGACGTCCACATTGATGCCGGCGAAGAATTCTTTGTCTTCATTCAACTGCCTTGCGACGCTCAGGGCCCGCTGGGTCAAGTCCATCGCCTTCCGTTCCTGGCCTGCGTACATTGCCGTTTGCGCATCGAGTGTAAGGAAGGCGTCCTGAGTCTGCTTGGCTTTTGACCAGGCAACCTCGCGAGCCATGGCTGCCTGATCCTTTTGTAGGAAAGCGATGTTGTAAATCAAGAAATGCAGGCTGACCGAATCGTGGTTTTTTGATTGCGCCTCTTGGATCACCGCCTGAGCTTCCTTCAGACGATTCAGGCTCAAAAAGCAGCTGGCGAGAGCCGCGTAGACAAGGTCATTCGGATCGAGACGAAAGGCCGCTTGTGTTTCTTCCAGAGCCTTCTCGGGCTGACCCAACGATCCGTAAGTGGTGCCCAAGTATATGACCGGAGTCATGTCCTGTGGGTAGTCGGACTGCCAGAGCTCATAGGCTTGCCGGGCTTTCTCAAGATCGCCCGTCGCAAATTCTTCATAGCTGGAGTCAATGTAAAGCTTCTCTTTTTCGCTGACGCGGTCGCGCAAAGCGTACGCCTTGGTAGCGTTTTCCAAGGCCGCGTTTGCCTCACCCAAATTGCCGTAGTCGGTTCCGAGAGCGGCGTAAGCCATGGCGAAGTTGGGATCGAGTTGTATGGCGCGCTTGTAAAACGGCACAGCACCAACATAGTCGTCGGCCAGATGCGCTTGCTGGCCGCGACTGAAGGATTGGAGGGCTTCGAGAGACGAAGTGGAAGCGTGCTCGATAGGCGTGTCGTACGTCTGGATGCTGCTCAAGGATTCGCCGAGCTGCTTGCGAATGGCAGATGAAATTTTGCCAAGCGCGGCGAGGACGTCATTTTTGTCGGCGGCCTGGGCTTTAGTGCTGGCGAGCAGCTGGCCGTTAGCGCAGCCGAGCGCATTGAGGGTGAGAAGATATTGGCCGCCGACCTGCGCGATAGTGCCGTCGAGGACGGCGGCGCCGGAGATGCGGACGCAAATGTCGCGGGCAGTATCGGGAGTGAGCCGCGCATCGACGGCTTTGCCCATCATCTGGAGAGTTTGCTGGATGCGGTCTTCGGAGAGCAGGCTGAGAAACGGGGATTGGTCGAGCTGCATGGAGAGACCTTGACGGAGTGTACCGTCGAAGACGGAGTCGCCGGTGGTGTTGGTGAAATCGGCGAGGATGATGGTGTCTTTGGAGGTCAGAATGGGCGCGCGCTGCAGGAAGGCACACACGCTATGGGATGCGGCGGCGACGAGGACGAGAATAATGATGACGCTGACAGCCCCGGTACCGAGGGCGTGAGTGAGTACGGCGACAGCGGTGAAGCCGGGAGGCTTGCGGAACATACGAAGGCTGTAACAAGAGTCTTGAATCAGCATCCCCATACTGTCTCCTACCCCTACGCGAGGGAGCACGTGGGACCAAGCGTACAGCAAGAAACACGTACAGTCCCATGCACCCCAGAATGAGTGCCAGAGCGCCGAAGAACCCGCCGAAGCGTGATCATAAGTTTTCCCTGCGATTGTGTCGCAGATTAGGTGCCCAAGGCGGCGCAAAGAAAATCAATCATATCAGCGAATTGGATTATAGGGACTACCGGGCACGCGTCGCAGCTGTCCGATTGCGGGAGAGCGTGTCGCAAATGCGGGCAATAGTTCTGGAGTTGAACGCCCGCCTC
>JASHQB010000191.1 GCA_030037775.1 Candidatus Acidiferrales bacterium | reverse complement strand
GAGGAAGCCGCCGATCAGCGCCAGCAGCGCCAGCCGCTGCGAATCGCGCCCCAGCGACACCGCGGCCATCACTGCGGTAATCACAATCATTCCCGCGAATGTCTGCTCCGAAGTGAAAATCGCGTAGAAGTGCCATGCGCCCCACACGGAGAGGTACAGCACCGCCGCGCCCAGCGCCGCGATGCCCTCCGAAAAATAGGCATAGCCGCGCCGCACCAGCCATCCGCTCCAGCAGACCAGCGCTGCTCCGCAAATAATTCCGATGCCGATGCGCCCGCGCGGCCCGATCCAGTTGTTCTCGAAGGCGTACTCGATGAAAAACGCGGCAGCGAAAAGAATCGCGATGATGCCCACGTAGTTCAGCCACCTGCCCGCGACCACATTCTCGAAATCTTCCGGTGGTTTCGCGCCTCCCGCGTGTGGCGCGGTGTAGACCACGTGCTTGCCCGCCTGCGGTGTTTGCAGCAGTGGGCTGGACGGCGGGGACATTTGGGCTTGTGCAGATACCGGTGGTTGCGGCGTCGCCGCAATGGAAGGAGCAACGGGCGGGAAAGCGCGCGGTGCTTCCGGCGGAATCTGCGGCGCAACGGGCGCGATCTGCGGCGGCGCTTCAGCCGCGGGGTGCCTTACTGTTTGCTGCGGCGCTCCTGCTTGCGGCGCCACGCCCTGCTGATACAGGCGCTCGACCGCCTTCTCCACGCCCTGAACGCGCTGCTCTAGTTTCCAGAGCCGCTCGTTCGCTTCGGACGCTCCGCCTTGCCGCTGTTTTTCTTCCAGCCTGCGCACGCGCACAAACGCGCTGATCGCCAGGATCGGCACAACAATCAGCGCCAGCGCGGCAAAGGCGAGGTAGAGAATAACCAAAGCGCCCATGGCGGAGTTATCTCCCGCGTAACATAGCACGCACGTAGCAGCGAAACAACGCCGCGGCCCGCGCCCGCCGCGCATCCGTTACGTGTGAGTACGAATTCCAAGGGTCATGTTCAGAAGGGAGCTGTGAAGTGGATCTGTCTTAGCTTTCTCTTTTCACTGACCACTGCTCACTCGTATCTTAGCGCGTCCGCCGGATCAATCCGCATCGCGCGGCGCGCCGGGACGTAACTCGCCAGCAGCGCAGCGGCCAAAAACAAAATGGTGCTGCCCGCGATGGTCAATGGGTCCGCGGGGCTCACCTTGTACAACAAGCTTTTCATCAGCGGCGTCAGCGTGAACGGCGCAATCAGCCCAATCGCAATGCCCATGCCTGCGAGCCCCACGCCGCGCCCCACCACCAGCCGCAACACGTCCGCCTGCGTCGCGCCGAGCGCCATACGAATGCCCAGCTCCTGCGTGCGCTGCGCCACGGCGTAGGAAATCACGCCGTAGATCCCGACAATCGCCAGCACCAGCGCCACCGCGGAAAAAACTCCGAACAGCGCCACGGTGAAGCGCGATTGCCCGCGCGCGTCTTCGAGAATTCCATCGAGCGTCTGAATCTCCGTCACCGGCTGATCGCTGTCAATGCTCGCCAGCCGCTGCCGCACCGCCGGAACCAGCGCGAGGGGATCGCCGCCCGCGCTGCGCAAACTCAGCCGCAGATGCGACCATGGCAGATTCGGGAAGGGAAGAATCAACTCCGGCGAAGTCTCGCCCGCGATGCCGTTGTTTCTCATGTCGCCGAAGACGCCCACCACTTCCAGCGGCGTGGCGATCGTTCCCAGCCAAACATGCTTGCCGAGGGGATTTTCGTTCGGCCAGAAGCGCCGCACAAACGCCTGATTGACAATTCCCACCGTCGGCGTGGTCTGATCGTCCTCCGCGGTGAACTCGCGCCCGCGCTCGAGCGGCACGCGCATCACTTGCGCGTACTCCGGGCTGATGGTCTGAATGGTCACAAACGCCCGCTGCGCGAACGGCACGACGGGCTGGCCTTCGGCAAGCACCGGCCCCTCGCGCGAAGCGTTCGGCGGCAGCGCCGATGAAATGGACGCCGCCGCGACGCCTGGAATTGCTTCCGTCTGCCGCAGCAGCTCGTTGTAAAACGACACCATCTGCGCGTTGGTCCCGTATTTCGACGGCGGCAAATTGATTCGCATGGTCACCACGCCGTGCGAATCGAATCCTGGATTCGCCGTAAGCAGCCGGATAAAGCTGCGAATCAGCAGCCCGGAGCCGATCAGCAAGATCATCGACAGCGCCACTTGCGCCACCACCAGCAAATTCTGCGAACTCGCCGCGCGCCGCCCGCCGGTGCTTCCGCGCCCTTCATCGCGCAGCGCCGAATTCAAATCGGTTTTGGAAAGCTGCAGCGCCGGCGCCAGACCAAATAGCACGCCGCTCACGAGCGAAATCAACATTGTGAAGCCCAGCACGCGCCAGTCCATCGCTACGCCGCCGCTCAGCTGCGAAATCGTGTCGTGATTGAGCGCCAGGAGTGCGCGCGTCCCCGCGTATCCCGCGAAGATTCCCACCACGCCGGCGATGGCCGCGAGCAACACACTTTCCACCAGCAACTGACGCACAATCGTTCCGCGCCGCGCGCCCAGGGCCGTGCGCACCGCCATTTCCCTCCTGCGCTTCAGCGCCCGCGAAAGCAGCAGGCTGGCCACGTTCGCGCACGCAATCAGCAGCACCACGCCAACCGCGGCCATCAGCACCAGTACCGCCACGCGCACGTTGGCCACAATCATCGATTGCAGCGGCGCGATGCCAATCGGGTACTTGGGATTCGCGTCCGGCTTCTCCGCATTGGCGCTTCGGTATTCCTTGTCGAGCACTTCCATTTCCGCCTGCGCCTGCTCGACGCTCACCCCCGGCCCGAGGCGCGCCACTCCGTTCAGGTAGCCCATGCCCGCCTGAATGTGCGCGGGCGTGGCGATATTCATCTCGAATTCGCGCGGCACCCAGATCTGCACGTCGTTTCCCAGCGGCGCAAAGGAAAAATCCGCCGGCAGCACGCCGACAATGGTGTAGCTCAGCGAATCGAGCATCACGCTCTGGCCAATCGCGTTGCGTGCGCCGCCGAACTCGCTGTGCCAGAAGCGGTGCGTCAGCATCACCACGCGTGCGCCGCCGCGCTGCCCTTCGCTCGCGAAAAAATTCCGGCCTAGCGCCGGCTTCACACCGAGCACGTCGAAAAAATTCCAGGTCGCGCGTGCCGCCGAAATCTGCCGCGGTTCGCCGCGCCCGCTCAGGTCGAAATCATCGCTCGCAAATGCTGCGACGCCCGCAAAGGAACGCTGCTGCGCGGAAATCAGCGAGAAGCGCGGATACGAGAACGGCCCAACGCTGCTCCGGTCGGCCACGTCCGTTTCATACACCATCACCAGCCGCGATGAGTTCGCATACGGCAGCGGCCGCAGCAGCAACGCATTGGCCACGGTGAAAATCGCCGTGTTCGCGGCGATGCCGAGCGCCACCGTCAGTATCGCCACCGCCGCGAACCCGGGACTTTTCCGTAGCACGCGCACTGCAAACCGCAGATCGTCCATCACTCGTGAAATCATCGTGTCTTCCCGTTACCCCGTCAGCATAAACCACAACGCGAGCCGCACGCTAAGGCAAAACGAAAAGCAGCCCGCTGAAAATATGCGAAAACTTGCGCTTACGCTGCAAGACTTCGTTGCGGTTCGCACTACCCCGCAAACGGTCAGCCTGCGCTCGCAACGTTAGTTCCTTCCACTCATCGACATCCGCAGATCAGTTTTCCACAACTGCACGGCCTCCGAATTGCTCCGGCGTGCCCAGATTTTTCCAGGGGGGTGACTTGTGTCCAGGGCCCGCACGATTGCGCTATCCACTGTATCCGCCTGCATCCTTGTGGTTTCCTTTACTTCTCGGGCCTCGGCGAATGCCGTCTCGCTTACCGGCAATTTGTCCAGTCCGGAGTCTGTGGTTGCGCTCACTCTCACCGTAGGCGGCGCGGTTGATCAAACCATCGACCTGCAGAGCTGGGGCTTCGGCGGCGGAGTAAATGCCGCGGGTAACACAATCGCGGCCGGTGGCTTCGATTCGCTCCTCGCGCTTTTTGCCGGCAGCGGCGGCTCGGCTTCGTTCATCAACGGTACCGCCGATAATCAAAGCAATTTCGGCAGCTTCATGGGCTGCCCGCCGGCCGGCACAGTGGCTTTCAGCAACGGCGAGAGCGTCTGCGGCGACATCACCATGTCGTTTTCGCTCGCGCCCGGCACCTACACGCTGACCCTTTCCGACGCCAATTACATTCCGGTCGCCTTTTCCGACAACGGCACGCTCGGCGAAGGTTTCTTTGATTTCACCGGCGGCGTCTTCCAGACCTGTGACACGAACTCGATGGGCGTCACAAGCTGCATCACGCCCTCAAGCTCTTGGGCGTTGGACATCACTGACGTCACCGGCGCCAATCTCGGCGTCGGGACGACCACTCTACCCACTCCTGAGCCCGGCAGTCTGTTGCTTCTCGGCACAGGCCTGTTGCCGGCGTATTGGCGTTTCCGGCCCCGCAAGAGTTAGTTGCCCTGCGTAATGCGCGGAGATTCGCTCTTCGCGCATGCTCGCCGCGCGGTGCGGCGAAAATCTCAAAAATACGGCCCAAATCCGGACGCTAGAGGTGTGCTTGTTCGGCCACGGGACGGAGGAGAGCAGTATGAGATTTGCCAAACGGTTGTTGATGGTCGCAGGAGCTGTCGCCATTGCAGGCTCGAAAGGGTTCGCTAATCCTTGGCCGTGACGGCCGAGTCGTGTCGCGGTAGATAGACAATTAGAATCACGCCCAGAATAATCGACCCCAGCGCCGCCGTCTGCGCATTGGTCATGCCCAAAAACGACCGCGGATTGATGCGGATGAACTCCACCAAAAATCGCGCCACGCCCGTGAGGATGAGGTATTCAGCGAATACCATCCCGATTGGCGGCCGGTACCACAAACGACCCGTCCGAGCTTCCATGCGAAGTCGCCACTGTTGCCACTCGTGTTTCATCGGGTGACGGCGCGCGTCTTCCAGTAAGGCCAGTGTCTCGGGAGTTGCCGGACGGCTGGTCGCAACGACAGTCGCACTCTTCACAGTCTTTCCCTTTAACAGCGCCTGTAGATGCGACCGCAACTTCACCTGCCGCCCACCCACGTTCCACAGCCACCAAAAAATCAAAATTGCCACAATCAATTCGTAAATCGGCGTGGGATGCACCTTCTGCGTTGTCGGCACCAGTCCATGCGGAAAACTCATGCCCCAGGGCAGGGAAGTCGGCTTGCCGTAATCTCCGTCGCCGGAAACCAGGCAGCCGATGCGCCCCAGCCCGTAGCCCAGCGCTGCCGCGGGCGACGCAGCGTCAAACATCTCCAGCAGCGGCACGCGATAACGCCGCGCCAGCAGCACAAACGCGATGAACCCGCCCAAAAATCCGCCGAACCACGCGAATCCGTACTGGCTGATCAGCTCGCGCGGATTGGCCGCGAGCAGCCGCGGATCTTCCAGCACGTGATACAGCTTCGCGCCAGCCAGCCCCGCGATGCACGGCACCGCCACCAGCAGGTCCGCCGGCGCCTCGATGCCGCGCCGCGCCACGTCGCGCGCCAGCACGAAATACGAAATCAGCATGGCAATGCCCACGCACAAGCCGTAGCTCGCAATGGTCACCGGCCCGATATGAATAAACGGCATCATGTGGAATGAGCTTCGCAGTATACACGATACGTAACATCGCCACGCGATCGCCACGCCCGCCAGCGGCGGCGTGCTATCGTAGGCCACACCGATGAGCGACGTCAGCCCGATCGCCACGCTGCTCTTCTTTGTCTCCGCGCTGTCGTGCATCAGCCTCGCTAATTATTTGTCCTACACCATCCTTCGGCAGGCGAACGCAGAGCTTCCACAGGGTCGAAAGAGCGCGCATTCTCGGGTTTCCTTGGACTGGGATCTAAGAATCGCGCGCGTGAACCGCCGCTTCTATCGCTCGGGGATCTCTCAGGTGCGGAGCCCTTTTCTGTTTGCGATGGCCGTTGCGTCCGCGCTCGCCTGTGCCTGGGAAATGGGCTTCTTCGACTTTCTCCTCGGCAAGTAAGCGCAGTTTGGTTGCCACGGCCCAATCGCCCGCGATACTATCCCGCCACCATCGTCGTCGCCCTGGGAAATCGTTCGCGTTCAAAGGAGGGATTTCGTGCCAACGCGCAAAGCCGTCCGCCTCGCGCTCATCTGCTCGCTGATGCTTCTGCCCGGCGCTTCGCTTGCGGGCGGCCCGGCTGGCCAGGCCAGCCCCGCTCCCGGCCGATTCGACGGCAACTGGACCACTCACCTCGCCTGCGAGGCCCACGGCCAGACCCCCGCCTACAAATGGGAGTTTCCCAGCACCATCACCAACAGCGTCTTCCACGGCCAGCACGGCGAACAGGGCGGCCCGGGTTATCTCGTGATTGACGGCAAGATCGCCGATGACGGCGGCGCCAAACTCAAAGCCAAAGGGACCGTCACGCAAAATCACGCCCACGGCGTTTTCGCCATGAACGGCAACAATTACGACTACAACATCGACGCCCAGTTTCAAGACGCCAAGGGCACCGGCAAGCGCGAGGAGGGCGCCGGCATCCTCGGCCGCCCCTGCTCTTTCGAATTCGACAAGCAGCCCGCCGCGCCGCCACCTCAGAACTGAAACTCTCACTCCGCCGGCTTCGATGTGGCGTGCTTCGCCGCCGCGAACACCAAGCGCGTCTCAGGCGAATCACTGCCGGAACGCCACCGCCCCGTACAGCAGCTTGAACATCACCGCGCCGCCAACCAGCGCCGCGCAAATGCTCAGCAGCGTCCCAATCAGGAAATACTCCGCGAAGCGCACCTGCTTGAACTCCGGATACCGCGCGATGGCCTTTGCCGTCAGCACCAGTCCCGCCGTCGCCGGCGAGCGCAGCAGCAGCGCCGTCAAAATCACAAAGCGCTCCAGCCA
>JASHQB010000190.1 GCA_030037775.1 Candidatus Acidiferrales bacterium | reverse complement strand
TCCGTGGTCACCGGGCGCGTGCGCAATCTTGCGGAATTTGGTGCATTCATCGAAATAGCCGAGGGAATCGAAGGGCTGATTCACGTCAGCGACTTCAGTTGGAAAGAGCGTATCAAGCACCCCAGCGAAAAGCTGAAAAAGGGCGAGGAAGTGCAAGCCAAAGTGCTCAAGATCGACGGCGAGCATCGCCGCCTGTCCTTGGGATTGAAGCAGCTCAACGATATTTGGGCGAATTGGTTTGGCGCCCACAAATTGAACGAAATCGTTCGCGGCAAAGTGGCGCGCAACACTTCTTTCGGCGCTTTTGTCGAGTTGGCGGACGGCATCGAGGGCCTCTGCCATATTTCCGAAATCGAGGAGCGCCGTCCGAAAGGCGAATCCGGTGATCGCAACAAACCGAAATCGCAGGTGGCAAAGCCCGCGTTGGCAGAGGGCGGGGAGTACGACTTCAAAGTGATTCGACTCGATCCCGCGCAGCGCAAGATCAGCCTGAGCTATCGTGCTGCCAAGAAGCAAGTGGAGCGCCAGGAGATCGCCGCGTTTCGCTCGTCGAAGTCCTCACCGACGGCGACGATCGGCGACGCGATTCTGGCCAAGCGCCAAGCGACCTAGTTGGGGTGTGGATTTCGGCCGAAGTTTCCCAGCAGAAAAAGATTTACGTTTCAGCCCGATTGGTGATATGGAAGGGCGGCCAAGCGCCTTGTTCGTAGGTGGCGGACGGCGCCTCGGGTAGAAGGTCAGTTCAGCCCGTTCTCAGATCGAACACAGTTCTAATTAGGAGGGCGATCAGCCCCATGGCAAGCATTCCGGGTAAGCCAGAAGCCGGCGATCATACCGTTACCAAGGCCGAGTTGATCGAAGAAGTAATTCGCATTACTGAATTGCCGCGCAAGGAATCGGAAACCGTGGTCGAGACGGTTTTCGAAAGCATCATCGAAGCGCTCCAGAAGAACGACAAGATCGAGATCCGCGGTTTCGGCAGCTTCCGCACGCGCCAGCGCCGCGGCAGGATTGGCCGCAATCCGAAGACCGGTGCGAAGGTCGAAGTTCCGCCCAAGCGAATACCGTTTTTCAAGCCGAGCAAGGAACTGAAGGATTTCGTGAATACCCACGGTTCCTCGGCGTCCTCCAACCATCCGCCCCAGGGATAAACGGAGCACATGGATTTCCTGTGGACTCCCTGGCGGTACCGCTACCTGGCCGAGGCCGGAACTGACGACCGCTGTATTTTCTGCGCGGCGCTGGCGCTGAACGACGATGCCAAGGCGCAAATTGTCTTTCGCGGCAAACTCTCTTTCATCATCTTGAATCGCTTCCCGTACACCACCGGCCACGTCATGATCGTCCCCTATGCCCACGTCGCCGATCTTCCGCAAAGCGATCCCGAAGCGCTCGCGGAGATCATGCGTCTGGCGCAGAGGATGCAAACGGTGCTCTCGAATATCTACCATCCTCAAGGATTCAATCTCGGGATGAACCTGGGCCGTTGCGCGGGCGCTGGCGTCACAGGACATCTTCACATGCACATGTTGCCGCGCTGGATTGGCGACGCAAATTTCATGACCACCGTGGCGGAGACGCGCATGGAACCGGAAGAGCTGACCACCACGTATGAAAAACTGAAGCGCGCGCTGGCGGCTTGAAATTTCGGAATCATACGGAGAGTCAGCTTGGACCTGGGACTGACGGAAGAGCAACTGCTGCTGCAGCGCACGGTTCGCGAATTTGCCGAATCCGAAGTGAAGCCGCTCGCTAAGGAGATCGACGAAACCGGGCATTTCCCCCGCGAGACGTTCCACAAAGCGGCAGCGCTCGGTTTGACCGGCGTGGCCGTGCCTGAGCAGTACGGCGGCGCCGGCATGGACCACGTCAGCTACTCCATCGTCATCGAGGAGATTTCCCGCGCCTGCGCCTCCACCGGCGTGATTCTCTCCGTGCAGAATTCGCTCTATTGCGATCCCGTTTATCGCTTCGGAACCGAAGAACAGAAGCAGAAATTTCTGGTTCCCTTCGCTCGCGGCGAAAAAATCGGCTGCTACGCGCTCACCGAGCCCCAAGCCGGCTCCAACGCCGCCGCCTTGCGCACCCAGGCTGTTCTGAAGGGCGATAAGTACGTCATCAATGGCACGAAAGCGTGGATTACCAATGGCGCCGCCGCCGACGCCGCGATTGTCTACACCAATACCCATCCGGAAAAAGGCGAGAAGGGCATCACCGCGCTGATCGTTGAGAAGGGGACTCCGGGTTTCGCCGTCGGCAAAGAAGAAAAAAAGCTCGGCATCCACGCCACCGCTTGCTGCGAACTTTCCTTCACCGATTGCGAAGTGCCGGCCGCAAATCGCATCGGCGCCGAAGGCGAAGGCTACAAAGTCGCGCTTGCTACGCTGGATGGCGGGCGCATCGGCATCGCCGCGCAAGCCACGGGCATCGCTCAGGGCGCTTTCGACGCCGCCCTCGCGTACGCGCAGCAACGCCAGGCCTTCGGCCATCCCATTGCCGACTTTCAGGCCATTCAATTCATGCTCGCAGACATGGCCACGGAAATCGACGCGGCGCGGTTGCTGGTGCGCAAAGCGGCCTGGAAAGAGGAGACCGGCGCAAGGTTTTCCATGGAGGCATCCATCGCCAAACTTTTCGCTTCGGAAATGGCCACGCGCGTCACCCACAAAGCCATCCAGATTCACGGCGGCAACGGCTACAGCCGCGAGTATCCCGTCGAACGCAACTATCGCGATGCGCGCATCACCGAAATTTACGAAGGCACCAGCGAAATTCAGCGTTTGGTCATCGCTGCTTGGGTGCTGAAATCCTTTTGATCGCTTGCCTCTCTGGGAAGCAGTTCAGCGCTTGCAAGCCTTCGTGTATTCTTCTGCTGTGCTGCCATTCAAAACCGAACTGAAGTTCGAGCCTTCTCCTGACCCGCCGAGAGACGAGCAGTTTTTCAATGCCGTCCCGTCCCGCCCTGGCATTTTCCTGATCGAGACGCGAAAGGTCGGCGATGCCACGCCTTCGCGGCCCTACTTGGCGCGCACCGCCGACCTGCGCCGCGCCGCGGAACGGCTGCTGCGAATCCCCGATCCCGCCTCGAAGCGCCTGAACCTCCGCGAAGTCGCCACCGACTTTCGCTATCGCATCACTGGCTCGCGCTTCGAACAGATCCTGGCGCTCTACCAGCACGCCCGCACGCGCTTCCCCCATCGCTATCGTGATATTTTGCGTCTGCGCCCTCCGGCGCTGCTGAAGGTCAATTTGCGCAACGCCTACCCTCGCTGTTACGTCACCCGCCGCCTTCTCATCGACAGCGGCTTCTATCTCGGACCGTTCGCTTCGCGCCGCGTCGCGGAAAGTTTTGCCGGCCGATTTCTCGATCTCTTCAAGATTCGCCG
>JASHQB010000189.1 GCA_030037775.1 Candidatus Acidiferrales bacterium | reverse complement strand
CCTTCATCTTTGGGCACGAATTTTCCCCAGGAAACAGCTTCAGTATACGTGCTGCCGGAAAGCCCACCCCAATGCACCGGCTCAGGGCAAATGCGCAAGCCATAATTGTAACGCTTGAGCGGCATTTCTTCGTAGCCGCGGCGCGCGAGCAATTCGGCGTATACGCCGAATTGCTGAGACCAATTGCGCGGCACGCCTCCGCCGACGGTGAAAATCCCCATGCGTTTGGTGGCCAGCATGGTTTCCGCGAAATGCTCGAAGTCGGCGAAGGGATCAAAACGCAAGGGCGTGCGCCCCTCTTTGCGCCGCTGGCGATTATGCAAGGCGAAATCAATGCCCAATTCCGAGTCGGTGAACGCAGGAACAAAGACAGGAACATTTTTCTCGACGGCCGATTTCAGGATGCCGCGTCCGTGCGCGTGGCGGATCAAGTATTCGCCGATGCAGCGATTGAGTTTCCAGCTGCAAACGGTTTCTTCCGCATCCCATTTCTCGAGCAGCGCTTCGACGATCTCCTCGATGTAATCGAGATTCAGCTCCGGTTCGAGGGAATCGTAGACGCGATTGTAGCCGGCGAAGAAGAGTTCCTTGTCGCCCATTTTGGGGTCGTAACGGAAATGCTGCTTGCCGGCGGCCTCCACGAGGCCGTGAGCCATCAGCGCACCGGTGGAAACAACGGCGTTCACGATTCCGGAATCAATCAGATCGCAGAAGACCAGGCCCATTTTTGCGACAGTCATCGCGCCCGAAAGTGTGAGCACGACGAAACAATCGGTATCGCGGGCCATGGCTTCGAGAACATCGGCGGCGTCGCCGACCTGGCGGGCAGTGAAAGCGGTCTGGCCCATGGCGCGGACGAGTTCGTCGACGGTGCGCGCTTTGGAAAGATCCAACGGATAGGTCGGAGTCAAGCGATCCGCGATCGGATCGTGCAGGATTCTATCCGTCACTCCCTTTTTCTTTGCCATTCAGTATCCCCGCAGGTAATGTATCACCTCCGAAGCATTCTTACGGCTATAAATAGTACAGAGCGCGGGAAGAAGAAAGAAAAAAATAAAATCGAAGGACGATTTTACAGTGCTGCTGAAAACTTACACACCGGTGACGTTGGAAAATTTCGGGGGACTTCCGGAGGAAAATTCGCGCTACAAGGATTCGCGCGCGGTGATTTTTCCGATTCCGCTGGAGCGCACGACGACGTACGAGCACGGCACGCGCAACGGTCCTGGCGCGATCATCGCGGCAAGCCGCAATATGGAAACGTGGGATGAAGAGTTGAACGTGGAGACGTTCGCGAAAATCGGCATCGCCACGCTGCCGCCCATCGATACGGCCGAAGGTACGCTGGAAAAAGTGCTCGCGGAGATGCACACCACGGAGCTGGCGCTGCTCTCGGACGGAAAATTTCCGGTAGCGCTCGGAGGCGAACATTCGATTACGCCGCCACTGGTCTCCGCGGCCGCGAAAAAGTTTCCGGATTTGAGCGTGCTGCAGATCGACGCGCATGCGGACCTGCGCGAAGCGTACCAAGGCAATCCCGCGAGCCACGCCTCGGCAATGCGGCGCGTGGTGGAGATGTGTCCCGCGGTGCAGGTGGCGATTCGTTCGCTCTCGATCGAGGAGTCGGACGCGCTTCCGGGGCTGCGCACGAAAATTTACTGGGCGCGGGACATCGCGCGCGCTCCCCTGGAAAAATGGATTCCGCGCGTGGTGGCCGATCTTTCACAGCACGTTTACCTCACCGTGGATTTGGATGGCTTCGATCCTGCGTATATGCCGGCGACGGGCACGCCGGAGCCGGGCGGGCTCGATTGGTATCAAGTGACCACGCTGATTCGTGAAGTGGCCAAAGCACGAAAAATCGTGGCCGCAGACGTGGTGGAGCTGTTACCTCAGCATGGGGATCACGCATCTGATTTTCTGGCGGCCAAACTTGTGTACAAGATTTTGGGCTACGTGTTTTGCATGAGCTGAAGCAGCGCCGGGTTTGCCGACACACAACGGCGGAAACTCATTTCTAAATTCAGAGACGATTCAGGCGGAGGAGCGCAATGGAGTTCTTCTATTACAGCCACGGCCTGCTGGGATGGATCATCATCGGATTGATCGCCGGATGGCTCGCGGGAACGGTGTCGCGCGGGCGCGGATTTGGCTGCCTGGCAGACATTATTCTGGGACTGGTTGGCGCGGTGGTCGGCGGCTGGATTTTCTACAAGCTGGGCATCCGGGCAGGCGGGGTGCTGGGCAGTTTGGCCGCCGCGTTTGTCGGAGCTGTGGTACTGGTGGCGATTGCGCGGCTCTTCGCCGGGCACCATGACCACTGAGGCGGCGTTTGCGGGCTTGGTGTTGCGCGCGAACTTCGTAAAACCTAAGCTGGGCGCAATACGTCCAATATTCGGAGACATTCGCTTTGTCACCTGACCTAAAGAACGCTCATAGCACCGCGTTTGGCGATCTGGCGCGCATGACCCTGCGCGTGCTGGCGCGCAACAAGATGCGGACCGCGCTGACCATGCTGGGGATCACCATCGGCATCGCGGCAGTGATCTGCACGGTGGCGATCGGCGAGGGCAGTTCGCAGCAGATTCGCCAGCAGATCGCGCAGCTGGGCGACAATTTGGTGTGGGTGGAAGCCGGCGGACGGAACGTCAACGGCGTGCGCACAGGAAATGACAATACAAAATCGCTGACGAACGACGACGCAGCGGCTTTGCCCAAAGAAATTCCCCTGCTCAAAACCTGCTCGCCGAATACCGACGGGCATGTCCAAATCATTTACCAAAACGAGAATTGGTACACGCACATGCGCGGCACCGGAGCGAACTTTCTGCAAGTGAAGAATTGGCCGGTCGCGCAAGGAAACAATTTTTCGGAAAACGACGTGGCCAGCTCGGCGCAAGTGGTGCTGCTGGGCCAAACGGTGGTAACGCAACTCTATCGTCCAAGCGAAGATCCCATCGGGACCACGGTACGCATCAACGGATTGCCGTTCAAGGTGATTGGCGTGCTGTCGGAAAAAGGCATGACGCCGTACGGCTGGGACCAGGACGATACGGCGTCGATCCCGGTTTCGACGGCGCAGCGCAAGGTCTTCGGAAATTACTGGCTCGACGATATTTTTTGCTCGGCGACGTCTTCCGACGCGATCGGACCCGCCGACGATCTGGCGGAGAGGCTGCTGCGGCAGCGGCACCATCTGCGGCCTTCGGAAGAGGACGATTTCAACATTCGCACGCCCACGCAATTTTTGGAGGCGCAGGAGCAGGCCAGCAACACGTTCACGCTGATGCTGGCGTGCATCGCGTCGGTATCGCTGCTGGTGGGCGGAATCGGAATCATGAACATCATGCTGGTCTCGGTGACGGAGCGGACGCGGGAAATCGGGGTGCGCATGGCCGTGGGCGCGACGGAGCGCGACATTCAACTGCAGTTTCTGACCGAGGCGATAATCGTGAGCCTGCTGGGCGGCCTATGCGGAGTGTTCTTCGGAATATTCGCGTCGCGCTTGCTGGCGAGCACGCTGGCGTGGTCCATGCAGATTCCGCCGTCGGCGATTGTGATTGCCGCTGCGTTCGCGCTGTTCGTAGGATTGTTTTTCGGATTCTATCCGGCGCAGAAAGCGGCGCGACTGGATCCGATTGAAGCGCTGCGCTTCGAATAAGCTTCCCCGCGCTGATGGCTCTCCACTGGCGTCAAATACCGGAAAACCGCAGCTGTGATACGATAATCGCAGAAAGTGAGAAGAAATAGGACAATTGAGTAAACCTTCCCTGTGGATGGTCCCGCTGGGCGGGCTGGGCGAGTTCGGAATGAACATGATGGCCCTCCGCTACGGCGAGGATATCCTCGCCATCGACGCGGGCCTGATGTTTCCCGAGACCGAACTTCTCGGCGTCGACGTGGTGATTCCCGACATCACGTATTTGAAACAGAATCGCGGCGTGCGCGCCTTGCTGCTGACGCACGCGCACGAAGATCACATCGGCGCGGTGCCGTACGTGCTTCCGGATTTGAACTGCCCGGTCTATGGAACGCGCTTCACGCTGGCGCTGGTGCGAAAAAAACTGGAAGAGCATGGACTGCTGGAAAAAGCGGACCTGCGCGAGATCTCGCCGGGGATGACCGTGACGCTGGGGCCGTTTGAAGTGGAATTTGTCCATGTGACGCACAGCACCATCGAATGTGTGGCGCTGGCGATTCGCACGCCACTGGGAATCGTGATCCACACCGGCGATTTCAAAGTGGATCCCACGCCGGTGGACGGACAGTCGTTCGATTTGCACCGCTTCGCTCGCTACGGACAGGAAGGCGTGCTGGCGCTCTTTGCCGATTCGACAAACGCGGAACGGCCCGGATATACGCCTTCGGAACGCGCCGTGCGGCCGAGACTCGAGGAGCTTTTCCGCGCCGCGCCAAAGCGCGTGGTGATTTCGTGCTTCTCCAGCTCCGTGCACCGCATTCAGCAGGTCATCGACATTGCCACCGAACAAGGGCGCAAGGTGGCCTTCATCGGGCGCAGCATGGGCGACAACGTGGAGATTGCACACTCGCTCAACAAGCTGCACATTCCCGACGGATCGGTGGTCCGGCCGCAGGACATCAAAGCGTTCGACCCGCGAAGAATCGTGATCTTGGCGTCGGGAAGCCAAGCCGAGCCGATGTCCGCGCTTTCGCGCATCGCGGTGGACAATCACCGCTTGCTGGAGTTGCAAGAAAACGACACAGTGATTCTGTCGGCGCGAATCATTCCCGGGAACGAGAAGGCGATTTCGCGAATGATCGATCATCTCTTCCGGCGGCGCGTACTGGTTTACTACGAGAGCGGAAGGTCGGCACCGATACACGTCTCCGGGCACGCCAGCCAGGAAGAAATGAAGCTGCTGCTGAATCTGGTGCGGCCAAAATATTTCGTCCCAATCCATGGCGAATACCGGCAGCTCTTCCAGCATGCGTCGCTGGCGCGGCAAGTGGGTTCGGTCTCCGGCGAAATCCTGATGGTGGAATCGGGGCAGCCGATCGAATTCACGCCGGACGGAGCGTTCCGGCGCGAGCCGGTGCAGGTGGGGCGCGTATTTGTGGACTCCGGATCGCTGGAAGAGATCGAAGAAGTGGTGATTCGCGACCGGCGGCATCTGGCGGAGGACGGCGTGGTGGTGCCGATCATCGCCATCAACAAACACAGCGGGAAGATAGAAGCCTCGCCGGAAATTGTCACCCGCGGGTTTCTGCCGATGGATGACGGGCAGGAGCTGCTGGCGCTGGCGCGGAATGTGGTGCTGAAAACGATGGAGCAGTCCAACCCCGAAGAAAAGAGCGACTGGAGCGTCATCAAGGAAAAGATTCGCGTGGATTTGAAGAAATTCCTGAACAAGAAGACCTCCAAGCGGCCGCTGATCCTGCCGGTCATCCTCGAAGTGTAAGCGCGGCTTCCGTTTCCCGTTTCGCTGCCACGACCCCGCCGCTGCATTTATTGCTTGACATTATAGTAAGTTTGTACTTACAGTTAGTTATGGCTTACGGTTCTAAGGAACTGGCGGCGATCGGCGACCCCACGCGGCAAGCCATGCTGGAGCGGCTGCGGCGGCGGCCGATGACCGTGGGGGAGCTGGCCGAGGGCCTGCCGGTGACGCGGCCGGCCGTTTCACAGCATCTTAAAATTTTGCGGCAGGCGCGGCTGGTGACGGAACGACGGGAAGGCACGCGCCACTATTTCAATTTGAATCCAGAGGCGCTCCTGGAGCTGCGCGGGTATATCGACCGCATGTGGGAAGACGCGCTGGGCGCGTTTTCGCGGTACGTCGCACAGCAAAAGCGAAAACGGAAGAGGCTCGGAAAATGAAGGCGCAACGCTCCCCTTCCCCGGCGAAAATTTCGCTGCGAGACGCGCGCGAAGCGGACTTTGAAACGCTGTACGCGATCGATCAGGCGTGCTACTCGACGGCGGTGGCGTACACGCGCGAGGAGCTGCGGTGGTACATGAGCCTGCGCGGCGCGGAGTGCCTGGTGGCCGAGGCGGAAACGGGGGCGAAGAATTCGCGGGCGAGAATCGCGGGATTCATCGTCAGCGTCCGGCGGAATGCGCGCGGGCATATCGTCACAATCGATGTGCTGGAGACATACCGGCGCGCAGGCGTGGGCTCGGCGCTGCTGCGGCGCGCAGAGGAGCGGATGGAGCAGCGCGGCGTGAGTGAAGTGTGGCTGGAAACAGCAACGAACAACGAGCCGGCAATTGCGTTCTGGAAAAAGCATGGATATGGTAGCCACGGCCGGTTGCCGAGTTATTATCCGGATGGATTGGATGCGTTGGCGATGTCGAAAAGGCTGGTGAATCGGGCTGGCGCGGAGAACTGAATGATTCTGTGGCATGTCATCGTTCTGGCGATTGTGCAAGGGCTGGCGGAACTGCTGCCGGTTTCGAGTTCGGCGCACGTGATTGTGGCGGCGGAGCTGATGCACGAAAACATGTCGACGCCCGCGAATGCACTGATGCTGGTGCTGCTGCACACGGGCACGATGTTTGCGGTGATCGTGTATTTTTGGCGGCGATGGATGGATGAGATTCTCGGTTCGTGGACGCGATTCATTCGCATGGTGGAGTTGCTGTTTGTTTCGACGCTGCTTTCCGGGCTGATATTTTTGCCGGTCAATAAGGTGGTGGAGCGTGTGTTGAGCCACGGCGGGCCGCGCGTGGACATCGAAGCGCTATTCAACAAACTGAACTGGATCGCGCCGGCGCTGGCGCTCGCCGGATTGTTGATTCTCTATGCCGGCTTGCGCGAGGCGAAGCGGCCGGAGACGGAAGCGGAGAAAACTACAGCGGGGCGCGGCGTTCGCTGGCTGGACGCAATCGTGATGGGAATCCTGCAAGGGTTTGCGATTCCCTTCCGCGGTTTTTCGCGTTCGGGCGTGACGATTTCCGGCGGGTTGCTGACCGGCGGAGAGCGCACGGAGGTCGAGTCGTACAGCTTCGCGATGGTGGTGGTGATTACACCGTTGGCGATCGCCTGGGAACTGCGACGCGTGTACAAAACGGCGCATCTGAATGGGTATGGGGTGCATTGGGGTCCGGCGCTGACTCCGGGAATCGTCGGAATGATTTTTTCCTTCCTGGCCGGACTGCTGGCATTGAAATGGCTGAGCCGGTGGCTGGAGAACGGGCGCTGGTATGTGTTCGGGATCTATTGCCTGCTGGCGGCAAGCGCAGTGGCGTATCTGTATCACCTCGGGTATTGAGAAATGAAGGAGTGCGCGATGTTATCGGCAGTACGCATGGCAAAACATTTTCGTTTACTCGCGGGTTCAGGCCAGTATAGTTGTGGCGTCGGTGTTCCTCCACAAGGGGCATGCGTGATGGCGCCCGCGCATCCCATGAAGACGCTGAGGCCTTCCCCACAGCCCAGGAGATTCTTGTGCGCATATTCGAACTGACGGAAAACCGCAGGATCAACGAACTGATTGGATTCATCGGAATGACGCTTGGCGCGCTGCTGGCGCTGAGCCTGCTCTCGTATTCGCCGCAGGACGCGTCGTTCAACGTGTCCGCGCCAGCGCCGATTGGGGCGCCGGCGCACAACTGGATTGGGCCGGTTGGGGCGCATGTCGCCGATCTTTTCTTCCAGGTACTGGGTTACGCGGCGTTTCTCTTTCCCGTTGGGCTGCTGCTGGTGGCGCTGTACTGGTTTCGAAGCAAGAAAATGGCGTCACCGGTTGCGAAGGTAGTGGGCGCGGCGCTTTTTGTTTTTGCGCTGCCCGCGGAATTTTCGCTGGTGGGCTTGCCGGACGTTCGCGGAGCGCTGCCGCCGGGCGGAATTCTGGGCGAACTGGTCGCGCAGATGCTGCGCGCAGGATTCAATTCGGTTGGGGCGCAGGTGGTGTCGATTGCGTGCGTTGTCGCCGGACTGTTTCTGACCACGCAGTTTACGTTTGCCGCCACGGCGAACTGGCTGAAAAAGCCGCTCACGGAGAATGGATTTGTCGGCAAACGAGTTCACGCGCTGCTCGACCGGATAAATGACTGGCGCGAGGCGCGCGAGGCGGCAAAACTGCGCCGCCGCGTGGAAGAGATCAAAATTGCGGGCCGACCGGCGGTGGTGTCACAAATGAAGTCCGGGAAGGTTGGGGTCAAAGATGAAGACGAGGAGATCGAGGAACCGGAGAGAGAATCAAGGCGCGTGATTCCAACGGTTACCTTTGGCGAGCGCGCGGACGCGGAAACAGCACCGCCACGGCGAAGCGGCTCCGAGCCGAAAATCACAAAAGGCAAAACGGCGTATCGCCTCCCTTCCCCGGGATTGCTGCGGCTCTCAGAACGCGGCGAGCGCATGACCGAGACGGAACTGAAGGAGTACGCGCGGGCCATCGAGCAGAAGTGCGCGGAATTCGACGTGGCCGGGCACGTAACGCAGATCAATCCCGGCCCGGTGGTGACGACGTTCGAACTGAAGCCGGAAGCGGGAATCAAGTACAGCCGGATCACCGGGCTGGCGGACGACCTTTGTTTGGCGCTGAAGGCGGAGTCGATTTTGATCGAGCGCATCCCGGGAAAATCGACAGTGGGGATCGAAGTGCCGAATCCGCACCGCGAAACGATTGCGCTGCGCGAGCTGATCGAGTCGGCGGAGTTTTCGCATTCGTCGACGAAGCTGGCCCTGCCGCTGGGCAAAGACCTGGTGGGGCACATTCGCGCAGCGGACTTGACGCAGATGCCCCATTTGCTGATCGCGGGCGCGACGGGCACGGGCAAGAGCGTGTTCATCAATTCGATGCTGATGGGCATGCTGTACAAATCCACGCCGGATGAAATGAAAGTGGTGCTGATCGATCCGAAACGCATTGAGCTGGGACTGTACGAGGATATCCCGCATTTGTTCACGCCGGTGGTGACGGACCCCAAGGTGGCGTCGAACGTGCTGCGCAATGCGACGCGCGAGATGGAGCGGCGCTTGAAATTGCTGGCGCAGCGCGGCGTGCGGAACATCGACCAGTACAATCGCACGTTTGAAAAAGGAACATCGCTTTCACTCTTTGACGAGACAGAAGACGTGGAGCACAAGCCGCTGCCGTACATTGTGATCGTCATCGACGAGTTGGCGGACCTGATGATGGTGGACACAACGAACGTGGAAGAGTCCATCACGCGGCTGGCGCAAATGGCGCGCGCGGTCGGCATCCATTTGATTTTGGCAACGCAGCGGCCGTCGGTGGACGTGATCACGGGCCTGATCAAGGCGAATTTCCCGGCGCGTATTTCGTTCCGCGTGGCGAGCAAAGTCGATTCGCGGACGATCCTCGATACGAATGGTGCGGAATCGCTGCTGGGGCGCGGCGACATGCTGTACCTGCCGGCAGGATCGTCGCGGATACATCGCATTCACGGGCCGCTGGTTACAGAGTCGGAAGTGGCAGCGGTGTGCGAATTCTGGCGCGAGCAGGCCAAAGCGATTTACAACGAAGAGCTGCTCAAGCCGCCGAAGGATGAGAACGCAGCGTCCGCGGAAGGCAGTGGCGCGGACGGCGGCGAAGAAGTGGACGACGAGCTTTATCAGGAGGCGGTGCGCGTGGTGTGCGAAATGGGACGCGCTTCGACTTCGACGCTGCAGCGGCGGTTGCGCGTGGGCTACGGGCGCGCGGCGCGACTGATTGACTTGATGGAAAAGGATGGAATCGTGGGGCCGCCGGACGGGTCGCGGGCGCGCGAAGTGCTGAAGAAGAAAGACTGGATGCGGGAATTCGACGAGTCGATGAAGTGATTGCCCTTCCCTGCACAAGCCGACGCGACTCTCACGTCAGTTAATCTGAGACAAAGGAATGATGAGGCTGCCGAGCTGGTTGGTGCTCGCGTCTTCGACGAGCACACGCACAGTGGTTACATCGGCTTTCGGATGCAGGTATTGATGAAACATCATGCCGGATTTCAGCAGAGCGGCATATTGAGGATCGGTGATCTGAAAGTCGTAGCCCTTTTGCCACTGGTAGACCACTTTGCCGGTTTGGTCCTGCTCGATGACATAGACGATGACAGCGCCCTTGTGCAGATGACCGCTCTGCGCGAGCTGGAGATTGTGAATGTCGATGGAGCAGGAAAGGCTCAGGGAATTCGGCTGAGGTTGGTCGACGCGGGCAAGGGTGGCCTGCAACGGAATCAGGGATGATTCAATCGGGCTTCGCACGGCACTGAGCAGGTGGATCTGGTCTTCGTCTTTTGTCGGAGCGGCGTCCGGGAACGCGAAATAGCCTTTGGGATAGCGCAGGGTCAGACCGCTGCGCTTCACTTCGACTTTGAGTTCGTGGAATTTTCCGTCGAGCGCTTCGCGATCGATGTAGAAGCCCAGGGTGTAGGTGACAGCGGAGTCCTCGACGGCTTTGCGAATAGCGCCGGTGATGTCGTTGGTATTGACGAAGGCCTGGCCGCCGGTGTCATCGGCCAGGTTTTGCATGGTCGTGATGCCGATGGGCTGATCGGATTGGCCGGGCATGTTGTCCATGTGGCCGCTTGCCCCGGAAACGTCATCGAAATCGGCTGTTCCCCAAGCGCCGATGGCCACGGTGGGCGCGCTCGCGAGCAGGCCACGCGCGTCCACAGGATAGACGGCGATATTCGCAGGGCTGAGCACGTGGGCCATGGCGGCGCCGGAAAAAGGAAGATTGGCGGTGAGCCAGACGAGGTTTTTGCGTCCCGGAATATTGGCGACGTGGGCAGCAATTTGCTGCAGGGCGGCCATGGTTTGCGCAGCGCGATCCTCGTTGGCCGCAGCCGCCAAGCGCGACGAGGCTCCGTTCTCGAATCCACTTCCCTGGCCAAAGGCATCCTCGCCTGCGCTGTCGTGCCCGGGCATTCTCATAGTCATGTCGCCGGGCTCGACGACCTGGCGATTGGTCATTGAAGTGGCGTCGTAATTTTTCACAATTGACAGGAGCTGGTCGCGGTCATTGGTGAAATCGCATAACACGTACAGACCGTTGCGAAGGGCGTAGATAGCCACGCGGTCCTGCGGCTGGAGCTCGTTGATGAATTGGAGCAGGTGCTGCTTGGCGTTCTGCAGAGCCAGATCCTCGACCCAGAAAGGCGTCTTTTCGTACTTCGATTGCGGAGCGGAGCCGTAGAGGGTGTTGAGGTTGTCGAGCAGGACGACGGTAACGCTACGCGGCGCGGCGGCGCCGTACTGGGGCAAATCGGAAAACGTGTTCCGCGGCAGGGGCTGCGGCGGCTCGCGGAGCTGCGGTTGCTGAGTGGAGGCGTCGGCGACGGTGAAAATGCTGATGGGCTGGGGCTTGCCGCGGTCGAGGATGACGAAATCGTTCTTGGTGAGTTTTGCGACCGGGCCGTTTTTGTCGCGGACGATGACGCCGACTTCGACCAGGCGCGTGGCCACGTGAATCTGCGGAGTCTGCGGCGAGTCGGCGGGAGCGGCGGCGATGGGCACCAGAAGCGAGGCCAGAGCCAGCGCAGCGGCGATGCGAAGCATGAACACCCCCCTGCTACCGTAATCGGATTATACGCTGATTGGATGCGAATTGACACGCTCGCGGCGCGCCCGTAAAATCGCAGGTTGTTCCCGTGCCGAGGTAGCTCACCGGTAGAGCGCGGCCCTGAAAAGGCCGGCGTAGGCAGTTCAACTCTGCCCCTCGGCACCACTTCTTGATCGCACCACGCGGGCCATACTGGCGGCGGGCGTCATTGGCACGCAGCGTCCTAGGCGTTCGCTTCGCAGGCACCTTCTCCGAGTCTCTTCTTCCGCAAAGCCCGGGCAACGGCGGTGTATACTGCGCGGCCGGAGGCGACCATGAACAGTGCTGCGTGGGCCGGGGAACACGCATTTCGGGCGGCGATTCTCGCGATGATGTGCGCGATTCTGCCGCTCTTCGCGGCAGCGCAGGGGCGCGCGACGGACGAGCATTGGGTGGGAACGTGGGGCGCGTCGCCGCAAATGCCTCCGGACG
This sequence comes from Candidatus Acidiferrales bacterium, assembly GCA_030037775.1. Classification (GTDB taxonomy): domain Bacteria; phylum Acidobacteriota; class Terriglobia; order Acidiferrales; family UBA7541; genus DAHUXN01. Next base: position 243 of record JASHQB010000189.1, on the reverse strand, counting down.
ATGCGACGAGCGGGAATTCGAGCGACGCGGGATTCAACAACCAGACGGTGCGCATGGTGGTACGCGTGAGCATCGGCGGCGAAGAGCTGCGCGTGCGGTTTTCGAATGCGTTTGGGAGCGCACCAGTGACGATTGGCGATGCGCATGTGGCCATCGCGGGCAAGGGCGCGGCGATTGCGCCGGGGACGGACCACGCGCTGACGTTCAGCGGGCGGGCATCGTTCACGATTCCGCCAAACGCCA
>JASHQB010000188.1 GCA_030037775.1 Candidatus Acidiferrales bacterium | reverse complement strand
CACTGGCTGATGAGCGGGACGGTGACGCAGTCAGGCGTGCCGGAGGGGTGGAAGGATCTTCTGCCGCTTTACTTACACGTGCAGGGAAAAGATGTACGCATTGGATTGCTGAGAATTACCGGTAAGACAAACCCCTTCCAGATAGACCTGCCGCTCAAGCCGGACAAGGCGTCTCTCAACAACAATGCGGAGATGCTCGTCGAGGTCAAATAACGAGTGAGCGATTATTGATTTATTGCAAGGCGGGGATGGGGAGCAGAGGAAGGCGGCGCGGCTCTCCGTGATAGCCGCGAATCTCGACGTCTTCGAGGAGCAGCGAAGGGGCGACGATGGAGCTAGGAATGCCGTCTTCGACGGAACCGAAGGTGTCGAGGGCCGTGCCGGCGAAGCCGGTGGTGCCGTTTTGCATGAAATTGAAAACGGAGAAGTCGCTCCCGATTCCGGCAAGGGAGCGGAAGGCGCGGAGATCGAGAGCGCTGATCTTGGCGCCGCGAACCAGCTCTTCGTGGCCGTCGTCGACGTACACGCGATAGACGAGCAAGGGCAAACGATCTCCGCTGCTCAAACCTTCCGCCAATCCTGAAATGATGTCCGTGAAGTCCTGCTGGGATTGCGAGGCGAGCGCGGGATTATCCATGCGCTTGACTTCGATGCACCATTTCTGTCCATCGGAGCGGCAGAGATCGAGGAACTTCTTGCGCAGATCGGCGGGGTTCATCGTGTCGGTGGCCTGGAAAAAGAGATTGCTGGAAACGGGGGTGGGCGGAGAAAGCATGGCCAGGGCGGAGCGGCCGTGGCCATTGGAAAGCGAAAAATCGGGACCCGGTCGGCGCGACATCAGGAGATTTTTCAGGATGCCATTTTCGACCAGGGCCACGCGCTCGGCGCGCACTCCTTCGTCGTCGATGGCGTAGCCGCCGAGGAGCGGCTGCCCTTGAAAATCCTTGGCGCCGGGATCGTCAATCAGCGAGACATTCAGCGGAAAGACGCGCGAGTTTATGCGGCCGGACCAATCGCTATGGCCGCCCTCCTGCTGCATCATCTGATCGAAGGCGGCGACGTTGGAAAGCGGCGCCCTGGCGCCGGAGAGCGAAGGTTCAAGCGCCTGAGCGAGAAGAGAGCCGGCCGCCGGAGCGTCAAAGAGAACCGGGCCCTCGTAATCGTCCACGTTCGGCGCGGTGCGCAGGGCTTCGACTTGCTGCGCGATCTGGATCAGGCCCTTGCTGACGTCGCCGGGCTGGGGCAAGGCGGCAGGCGTTACTGCGTAACTGGAATAAAAGTCGTGAAGGGGCATGCCGTCGGTGGCCTGGGTATCGAGGCTGGCTTCGATGCCCGCGTCGCTGTGAGAGATGCGGAGTTTGGTGCCCTCGCTGGTCAGAAGATAATACGTGGTGTAGACGAGATAGTAGTGAATGCGCGAGCTATAGAGATCAGGAAAGCCGCGCAGAATTTTGGAGGCCTGACGAGCCTCGTCTTCCCAGTTGCGGGAGGTCCAGTCGGAAGGGGGGAGAGGCTCGACGTCAACCAGGGCGGGCTGCAGGGAGAAGTCGGGAATTTCCGGCGGGCGCGAGAGGGTGTTGAGAAATGACTGCTTATTCGCGAAGTCTACCAGAGCCTCTTTGTAAGCCTGGTCGGTGGCGAGCCAAAGATCCTGGCGCAAAGAATTGTAGTCGCGGTCGACGCCCACCTGGCCAGCGGGTCCCAAGAAACCCTGAAACCCGTTTTGGCTGACGAAGTTGGAACTATCGAGCTGGCTGTTCCCGACACGAACGTCGACAAACATGAGACGGCTGCGCTCGTGCGCGCTGGAAAAGAGTGTGCCGAAGGACGCGGTGACGGCGCGGATGTCCACGTCGACAACGCGATACTGGATGAAATAGGGCTTCTGCTGATTGTCGAGCTGCAGGCGGGCGACGGAGCGGTTCATCTCGTCCTGCATGGCTTCGAGGGTGTGGTCGTTGTCGCTCTGCGCAAAGGCGGGAACGGCAAACGAAAGAGTCGCGATGAGCGCGGCGAAGGCGGCGCGACAGCGAATCGTGCGCGGGGCGATCACTGTTTCACCTTGGCGAGCGGATCATGCGCGGGCGGCGGAAGAATCGGCGGCGTGTCCGTGGAGGCTTCCTTCTTCGAAACTTCCATTTCGGAGATGAGGATCTCAGGCGCAACCGCAGAGACCGGGACGGAGCCGGACTCCGCGCCGCAATAGCCGTTGAAGACTTCTGGCGTGTCGCCGGTGGCGATGATCTTGGTAATGGAGATCAGCGGCGTGCCGACGATATTGACGCCGCGGACCATTTCGTCGGGACGGCCATCGGGAAAAACCTTGTAAACGATCAAGGGCTGGACTTGAAAGGCCTGGGGTTGCGCGCGGCCGGTGAAGGTGAAGCCGCCTGCGATGTCGTCAATCAAAAGGCCGAAGGGCTTGCCCTGCTTGCGAATCTCTTCGATGAAGAGCTGACGAAGCGCGGCGTTGGACATGGTTTTGCTGCTCTCCACGATGGTATTGCCCATGCGGGCGATGGGCTGGTAGCCGAGCTGGCGGCGACCGTGGCCATTGGAGTGCGGGAAATTCACGAGAGGCGAGCGACCCATCAGAAAATTTTTCAAGATGCCGTGATCGACGAGAATGACGTTTTGTGCGGGGACGCCTTCGTCATCGAAAGGATAGTAGCCGAGCAAGACCTGGCCGTTGACGTCGTTGGTGGTGGGATCGTCGCGGACGGTGATGAAATCGGGCAGGATTTGCTGATTGATCTTGCTGGTGAAGGTCTGGCCCTCACTGACATCCTTCTGACGAAAGCCTTCGAGGCGGTGACCGAGCACTTCGTGAAAGAAAACTGCGGCGGCGCGCCCAGTGAGCAGCGTGGGGCCGGCGAAAGGCTCGACGAGAGGAGCTTGCTGCAGCGCGACGATTTGCTGGGTGAGAATGCGGACTTGATCGAGAACCGCTGCATCGGTGGGCTCTTTGGAGGGATCGACCCAGTCAAAGTTCGCGTAACGCTGCAAATCCATGCCGTCGGGGGCCTTGCTTTGAACGAAAAGCTCCAAACGGTAGCGGATCTGGCCGAAGGCCAGACGGGAACCGTCGCTATCTACGAAATACTGATTGGCGGAGCGCGCGGTAAACGTCACGATGGAATTCAGGACAGCCGGAGAGGCACTGAACGCCGCGGTGTACTCGCGGACTTTTTGTTCCCAAGGCTGGCGGTCGAGGTGAAAACCCACGGGCTCGCCGATGGAAACGTGCGGGTCCTCGTGAGAAAAATCGGGCGCGCCCTGCTCGGCGGATTGAGCCTGAACTTCGTTGCTGGTCTGCGCGCCGATATAGGCTTGCACGGCGGCGCGATACTGGCGGTCCGTCTCGCGCCAAATTTCCCGATGTAGAAGAGAAACGTCGTCGTCAAGAGTGGCTTCCGTGCCGGGACTGGTCCAGGCGGGCTCGCGGCCTTCGATCTTGTGAGTGTTATCGAGCTGGTAGCTGCCAACGCGGGTCTGCACTTCGAGCCAGCGGTCGCGCGTCTCGTCGGAGGAGAGCAAGGCGCCGTTGGAGCCGGATACTTCGGCGGAATCGAGGTCGCTGAGAGTGTAGCTGATGAAATAAGAGGGCGGGTCGGCCTTGCCGTAGGCGTCGACCGAGCGCTGTAATTCATCCTGCATGGCCTGGAGCACTGGCGGAAGCGACGCCGCACCCTGAGGGGCCCTGCGCGAACCAGTGCCGGCAAAACATACGCTCGCCGCTGCGACGACAGCAGCGGCGGGCCAAACTCGAAACGCGCTACGGAAAAGAATCATGAGCAAAGTAAAGTCCTACAGTTTAAGCCAGGTCCGGCGAAATCCCAAATCCATCGCCGGTCCCAAATTCCTGAAGCGAGCCATGAAGCACCCACATTAGATGCACGATATCGGCGCCATGAGTACGGCCACGCCGATATTTTTCGCAAGCGATTGCTGGCCCGTTAACGCGGCGGAGGCTGACCGGGTCCAGGGGTTGCGGGTTTGGCGAATAGGGACGGATCGAGCGTCGGATTGATGCGGATCTCCTGAACGGTGGATTCGGTGAACTTTTCGCCGCCGCGATAAGTGAGGGTATGGTAGGGGAACTGGCGGCCTTCGACCGTGCGGAAGTCGCTCCAACGCTGGTCGGTTTCCTCCGGACCTTGCATGCCGACGGCGGTGTACTTCGCTTCGACCAGCAGGTGGGTGGCAGAATCGAAGTAAAGCTTGATGGTGCCGAACGGCGCGAGCCAATTGACGACGTCGGCGCTCTTGCCGTCCGCGGTGTTCTCCTGACCGACATACTGCGCTTTTACGCCGCCGGCCATGGCTTGCTGGTAGAGTCCCCAGCCGCCAAACAGTGCGATGCCACGCTGGAATTCGCCGAGCGCTTCCGAGGGAGATTCCTGCGTTCCCTGGGGGCTTTGCACCCACGCGGATTTGCCGTCGGAAACCTGGGTGATGTGACCCATCGGCAGAGTGATGTCGGCGTGAACTTTATCGGGAAAGGCGAGCTGCCATTTGACGGAGAGCGCGAGCGGACCCTGGGGAGAATAGATATTGCCGGATTGAGAAAGCTCGATGGTCGAGATGGAGCTGAGGGAGGCGCCACCGGCAGCCTGAGCGGCCGCCATAATGACCGCTTGGCCGCGCTGGAGGGACTCCTGAGAGGCCGTAGGAGCTTCGGGTTTGGGCCGGCGCAGATCTGGACTGAGTAGATCGAGCTCGTTGAAGGGAATCTCTTCCCACTGGGCGCCCGGGAATTCGTCTTTGACGGCTGGAAGGAACTGACTCGCGTTGCCGACGAGAACGACGTCGAGATTCTGGGAATTGAAGTATCGCTGGGCCATTTGCTGAACCATGGCCCCATCCACGGCGAGGATTTTTTGCTGATAGGTGTCGTTGTAATCGGGGGTGAGGCCGTATTCGGCGACGGCGAGAACCCGGCCGGCGACCTGCGCGGCAGTTTCCGACTGAATGGGATAGACGCCGGAAAGATAATCCTGGGCAAATTTCAGTTCTTCGGGCTTGACGTCACCGGAAGACATCTGGGTAATGAGATCGACGACCAACTTGATGGCTTC
>JASHQB010000187.1 GCA_030037775.1 Candidatus Acidiferrales bacterium | reverse complement strand
AGCCCTTCTTCACCACCAAGAAAGTGGGGGAAGGCACCGGCCTTGGCCTCGATACGGTCATGCGCATCGTGCGAAAGCACCACGGATCCATCGACGTGAGATCCCAGCCTGGCGACACACGCTTTCGCGTCCGTTTGCCATTCAAGCAGCCCGTTGCGATATCTCAGGGCGAGCTAGCATACGAAGACTGAGTCCGGTCGAGCGGGCTAGAGATTGGATTCTCCTCGGCGCCGTCTTTCACGTCGTGAAGGACTGATCCACGGAAAGCAGGCCGTGCGAAGAACGCTGCGCGCGCACCATGGTGTGGCGTTGCTCGAAATGCTTCTGTGCGCGGCGTCCCCACCCTCGAACAAAGTAATAATTCAACACGCCGCCCGCGCCTGCGCTCAGGAGCGGTATGAGCCGCGCCGTCCACTTCTCCGCGATTTCCTCGCTCACTCTGACGGCCACGCGATCCATAATGAACGGCACAATGCGCGCGATGCCTTGTTTTTCCAAAATTTCGCGCCCAAGGTCCAAGCCGGCGGCGCTGGCGGCGGCAATCCACAATTCGACGGCCTCTTCCTCGGTGGTGTACTCGAAGCCATAGAGCAAACTGAGTTTCTGCAGCAAACGGAGAGTAATGGCCGAAAGGATACCCATATCCGGCACCATTGTAATCAGTCCACCGAGTCCGAGCCCCATTCCTTCGAGTGCCGCCGCCTTGGACGAAGCGCGAATCACGCTGTCCGCATGGGGCTTCAAGTTTTGCGCGCCGAGGTAAAACACATCGTCCCATTTCTGAATAGGCAGTTGATGCGCTCGTTGCACGTGGCGGAGGTAGGCGTTGGGATCAATGCGGATGTGCCGATAGGCTTGATAAGCACTCGCGCGAATGGAGCCGCGAAGCGCTTCTGAAGACCACGCCGGAAATGATTTCCGCTCCATGTTGCCTTAGATGCCGCAGTGATTCAAAAAGACCGTCACGCGCCCCCTGAAACATTGTCGTTCGAATCATTCTCCGTCACTTCGTTGAGAGCGCCGCGGGGTCGCGGCCGCCCTGCGCCTCCTCCAGCATATGCTCAGCGAGCAGATCCCAACTCACAAAATGTCCGGCGGCGTCTGGCGCGCCCGTCTCTGGATTGTAATTCTCGTTCATGCCGCCAGTGCTGCGTAAGTCGCGAAGCAGCACGTCGACGGTCTCTTGCGCGAGCTGTACGGCTTCTTTCTTGTAGCCGTAGTTGTAGAGCCCGTGCATCACCAAATAATTCGACAGGACCCACACCGGCCCGCGCCAGTATCCGGAATGGGGATTATAAAGCGGCTCGCCGGCCGCGATGGTTCGGATCCCATTCGGCGACCAGAATTCCTTCAAATTTAAGACATGTGCGCGGATCATTTGATTCGCCTGAGCCTTTGTCGCAATTCCAACCCACAACGGCACAAAATTCGTCCAGGTCTCGATGCGGACAAATTGTCTTGCGCGTGAATCGATATTCAGAAAAGTGGCGTCCACCGCAGACCACATTTTTGTGCGGACGACCTCCGCGAGCCCGCGCGCCTTCCGGCCGTAAGCTTTCGCGTCCGCGTCGTTGCCAAGATTTTCCGCGAGCTCCGCCATTGCCAGATATTCACGATAAATGTAGCACTGCAGATCAACGCCCTCGGTGACGTCGGCAGGCTCATCGGAAACCGCGGGGTTGTTGTCGACACCGCTTTCGACGCCGCTGAACCATCGAAACAAACCGTCCGGAGAGCGCCGCGCCAACTCCCAATACCTCAAAGTATCCGCCAATTTCTGATAGTAGGTCCGACGCGTTTCGCCGCTCGGCGCGCGGAGCCAATCGTAATCGTGCAACGTTTGTGAAGCGCGCACCGCCATCTGCGCCAGGAACGGTTTGCACATCTGCGGAAGAGCGTCCATCGCATCGGTGGCAATTTCGCGCGGCGTGTATCCCTTGGTGCCCCAATTTTCGTCGGTGAAATCGAGAAAATCCTTCACGGAGTTTTCGAGCGGCTCCCCGACGCCGTCATAGCTGAGGGCAACGCCCATGAAGTACGTGTCCCAATCGAAAAGCTGCGTATACGGCCCGGCCGGAACCATGTATTGGTGTTTCAGAATTCCATGGGGCGGCTTGACGATATTCGTTTTGAAACCATACTTCGAAAAGAGCTGAGAAATCTCGCTTTGCTGCGCGCTCGCCGGGGGATTCGCGGTAACAACGGCGAAGGCGAACACAACGACGGGCAACCCGCGCAAGAACACACCGTTCATCGCCGACACGAAAACGCCTTTTAACGCGTTAGGTTTTTGCACGTGGACCGTAAATCGCCTCCTTCGCCTTGGGCATGCGCGCGACCTCCTCAGCGCTGATCCCGAAATTGTCTTCGATCAGTTGCGACGGATTGTTCGCGAGCCACGCCGAGAGCGAAATCTCCTGATACTCCGCGGCAGGAAAAGTGATCAAAATGCGCGTTGGCTCCTCGCCAATCTGCTCGATGTAATGCCCGAATCCTTGCCGGATAAACGCAACCTGGCCTGGACCAAATTCCTCGACGCTCGAACGTCCGTGCGCGCCGAAAATCCCCACCCGCGCGCGCCCGCCGATGTAGTACTGCCATTCGTCCGCGTTCGGGTGCCAGTGCAGTTCGCGCAACGCTCCCGGTTTCAAATCCATAATGGCGCCGACAATCGTCTTGGACATCGGAAAATCGTGCGAATCCACAATGCGCTCTTCGCCGCCCGGCCAGACGGATGCCTCGCGCTCGAGCAGTTTGAATTTGTGCGCGCCCTGACTCGGAATGGGGTCGCCATTCCGAAACGGTTGTTGCTCGCGCGGAGGCACGCGTCCCGGCGTAATGTAAACCTCGCCTTTCGGCAGCGACGCAATGGTCTGTGGCGTCAATCCGCTATTGCGAGCCAGCACCTCCGGGCGCGCCTGCGCAAACCAATCGGTGATGCTGAACGTGCCGAACTCCGAGAAGCGCCCGTCGTCGAAGACGAGAATGAAATGCGTGTCGCCGGGCCCCAAACCTTGCAGCGCGTGCGGATGACCCTTGGGAAAATACCAGATGTCGCCGGGCCCGAAATCGTC
>JASHQB010000186.1 GCA_030037775.1 Candidatus Acidiferrales bacterium | reverse complement strand
TGCTTCAGCGGGACCGCGTCGGTTCCGAGGCCGCGATTCGCGTCGGGGTAGAGCTGCTCCAGATGGGCCTGGATCGTACTCATTTCCGCCTGAGCCCGAGCGATGCTGACATCCGGCTTCAGCCGCGCGATGCACAATATCGCCGGCGCGCCGCGCGGATCGAGCATGAGCGGGTCGCCCTGCCCGAGCGGCAGGTAAACATCGTCGCGCTGATCAGCAAAAGAAAAACCCGGCGGGAGGACGCCGACAACCGTGTAAACAATCCCGTTTAGCGTTACGGGCTTGCTGAGCGCGTGCGGATTGCCGCCAAAGCGATTTCTCCAAAAGGAGTTGCTGATGATGACCACTGGCGCGCCGCCACGCTGATCTTCTTGCGAAGAAAAACTGCGGCCCAGGGCGAGGTTCACACCGAGCGTGGCGAAAAAATCGGTGGAGACGTTCTCGCCTTGAAGATGCTCCGGCGCGCCGGGACTCGTGACGTCGAAATCTTGCCAGCGGACCGCGGCCATTTGCTGGAAGGAGCGCGCGCTGCGCTTCCAGTCCTGGAAGTTAGGATACGATGGCCAAATGGTGTGCTTGAAATGCAGGTTGTTTTCCCACACCACGACCAGGCGATCCGGCTGAGCGTACGGCAGCGGGGCCAATAAAACGCCCTCAACCACGCTGAACATTGCGGTGTTGGCGCCGATGCCGAGCGCCAGCGTAAGCACGGCGACGGCGGCGAAACCCGGCGCTTTGGCCAGCATCCTTAGCCCGTACTTCACGTCCTGCCACATCGCTCGCCTCCGGGGAGGAGGTTTAGCCCGCTTGCACCGCCACTCGACGCTCAGTCATCGGATGCAGATTCTCCGAACCGCGGCCAGAGATTCTTCCTTGCTTGCTCCTGCGTATCATTCCGCCCGCTCCAACTATTTCTGGCCCGCCGCGAGAAGGCTCTGCACGCGGGCAGCGCTTGCACCCGACCGGTCGCAAGTCGGATGATTCAGCGAAGCCAGCACCTGGGCTTCGCGACGAAAACGCGCCATACGTTCCGCATCGGCGGAAAATGCTGCGGGCAATAGTTTTAGCGCCACTTGGCGCCCGAGCTTGGTGTCGCGGGGCGCGATAGACTTCGCCCATGCCACCCGCGCCCAGCGGCGCAGTAATCTCGTAAGGGCCCAGTTTTGTTCCGGCGCTCATCATCAACAAACTTTCAAAATATGAGGTTTTGGAGCGCGCATATTGTAAAGCATTTACGAGACCCTGTCCCTTTTCCTAAGGTATTTACCCCAGTGCGTAAATGGCCGCGAACGCTTACAATTTGTGCCGACCTTGAGATTGAATGGTGATCCGGATGGAGAGTTTCCCGAAGTTTCCAGGAGGCCGCCATGAACAACACTGACGAAAATAAAAACAGAGCCGCGGAAGAGCTGGAGTCAGACGCCGAAGAACGGGACGAAGAACGCAGCGAAGCCGACGCCGAAGAACAGCAAGACCTCGATCAGGGCATGCAAACCGGAACGCAAGACGCCACTTACACGGGAATCAACTGGGGCTCGTCATACAAGACGAAACCCAAGAGCGGCAAGAAACAGTAACCAGACCAACAATGCAAATCGAAGATCGCGTATTCATTGTTACCGGCGCTTCGTCCGGAATCGGGCGGTCAACGGCGATTGCTTTGTCCGCTCGCGGCGCGAAAGTCGCGCTGCTCGCCCGCAGCACCGAAACGCTGCGGCAATTGGCGCCCAAGCTCCCCGGCAGCTTGCCACTCACGGTAGACATGACGCAGTTTGAGCGAGTGCGGGAAGCGGTAGCCGCTGTGCGCCAGCATTACGGCCGCGTCGACGGGCTCGTAAATAATGCGGGGCGGAGCTATGCGGCGGCGATAGAGGAGATCGATCCCGCCTTATTCGACGAAATCTTCCATCTCAATGTGTTGGGACCGATTGTCGCGATGCAGGCCGTGATTCCGGTGATGCGAGCCCAGGGTGGCGGAAGCATTGTAAATATCAATTCGGGGACCGCGTTCATGACAATTCCTCAATACAGCGTCTACTCGGCTTCGAAGCGCGCTCTGCTCGGATTCAGCCTCACGGCACGCGCCGAGTTGGAAAAAGACCGCATCGTCGTGAGTGAAATCTACCCGTTCATTACGGCCACTAACTTCGGCAAAAACAGGATGGGGAATCCCGCCGGCGGCGGCCCGGCGGCCACTTACGCCAGTGGTGACAAACCTGAATTCGTCGCCGGTCTCGTTCTGCAAGCCATCGAAGAAGGGCAGGCTCAGTATTTCGCCAACGATCGGCTCCGAAAAATGGCCGGTGGCGCACCCTAGGACGCAACTGCCAGTTGGGCGGCGCGCAGAAGCAACTCCGCGAACCGTTTCCGGCTGAATTCCCCACTTGAACTAAATCAGAGCCACGCGGGAAGAAGCGGCGCCCCGCTCATCGTCCGTTACGGTGCGACGGCCGGCGCCGCGCGCCTTCTTCTTCAATTCTGATTCGATTACCTGGCCGAGTGTGAGGATGCCGCGCGCGATGTCTTTGTCTTCGACACCGGCAAATCCCAGGCGCAGCGTGTTTGGCTGCGGATTCTGGACGAAGAAGTAGCGCCCGGGAATGAAAAGGACGCCGCGCTCGCGCGCGTGAATCAGCAGTTCGCCCGCGTCGAGCCCCGGCGGCAGAGTGATCCACACGGACATGCCGCCTTCGGGTCGCGTCCATTCGAGCCCCGCCGGCAAGTGCCTCTCCAGGCATTTCTCCATCGCCTCGAGGCGCCGCGAATAGATCTTGATCATCCGCTTCATGTGCTTTTCGAGCAGCCCCATCTTTGCGAACTCCGCGAGCGTGGCCTGCGAAAGCTGGTCCGTATGTAAATCGCTGACCTGCTTCAACTGGCGCAGCCGCTCGATCACCCGCTCCGGCCCAACGCACCAGCCCACGCGCAATCCGGGAAAGGCGATCTTAGAAAAACTGTCGATTTGAATCACGATTCCGTTGCGGTCCATCGCTTTCAGCGATGGTTCGGCGGTGCCGCGCAACCGCAACCGCGCGTAAATGTGGTCTTCAACGATAGGCACCTGGAAGCGCGCCGCCACGTCCAGCAATTTCTTGCGTTCCTCGGCGGGCAGGGTCGTTCCCGTCGGATTCTGAAAATCCGGCGTGACCAGAATCAATTTCACGCGGTTCTGTTCGAGCGCCGCTTCCACGCCCTTGACGTCCAGTCCCGCATACGATTGCCTGGCGCGGCTGGTTTCCACCGCAACCGGCAGGCAGCGGACACGCGCGTTGGAGAGAATCGAAAGCGCCCCGGGATACGTGGGGTTTTCGACGATCACCGCGTCGCCCGGACGCAGAAACGCCTTGGCCAGCAAATCGAGCGACTGCTG
>JASHQB010000185.1 GCA_030037775.1 Candidatus Acidiferrales bacterium | reverse complement strand
TGGCCGCCAGACTCGGAATAAATGGTGGTGCGGTCGAGGACGATTTCGCCTTCTTGGCCGGCTTTCAGTTCGTTGACGCGCTCGCCGCCGTTGGGTCCGGCGGTGACGATGGCTTCGACGCGGCAGTCTTTCGCGGTGGTGCCGAAATAAAAATCGGGCTCGGTCTTGAATGTGTCGGCGAGTTTGCGGTAGACGGGGCTGGCGGCTTCTTTGTGCGCGCCTTTCCAGGAAGCTTTGGAGCGAGCTTGCTGCTCGGCCATGGCTGAGTCAAATCCAGCCCAATCTACTTTGACTCCGGCATCGCGAGTGACATCGTCAATGAAATCTCTGGGCAAACCGTATGTGTCGTAGAGCCGAAATACGTCTTGACCCGGAAGACTGGCCCTACCTTCGAGTGAATTTCTAGTGATGAGTACCTGCAACTCATGCCCACCTTTATCCAGCGTGTTGGCAAATCTTCTCTCTTCGGCACGAACAATTTCGGACGCGCGGGCAGCGGCAGTAGAGCGCAATTCCGGATAAGCGTCACCCATCAACTGCTGCACAACCGGTACCATCTGCGCGAGGAACGGTTTTGGCTCGTGAGGCATGATCAGTTGCCCATGACTGATTGCGCGCCGAATGATCTTTCGAAGAACGTAACCCCGGCCTTCATTTGAGGGAAGTACACCGTCTGTTATCAGGAACGTCATCGCACGGGAATGGTCGGCAATGACACGAAGCGACGCGGCGTCCCCCTTGCTTTCCTCGCTCTCTTCGATTTTCTTTTCTTCCGCAAGATCGACATCGCAAAGCGCTGCTGCGTGCTTCATGAGCGGCGTAAACAGGTCCGTATCGAAGTTGCTGATTTTGTTTTGGAGGACGGCGGCGACGCGTTCGAGGCCCATGCCGGTGTCAACGGAGGGCTTGGGCAGGGGATTGAGCGCGCCGGACAAATCCTTATTGAACTGCATGAAAACCAAATTCCAAATTTCGACGTAGCGGCCGCAGTCGCATGGGAATTTGCACGCGCCCGCGCTGCATTCCGGACTCTGCGGAGTGTCAACGGCTTTGACGCCCATGTCGTAGAAAATTTCGCTGCAGGGGCCGCAAGGGCCGGTGTCGCCCATGGCCCAGAAATTTTCTTTCAGGCCGGGAATTTCGAAGACGCGATCCTTTGACGCGCCCGTTTCAAGCCACAGTTTCGCGGCGTCGTGGTCGGGTTGCAGATTTTCGTGGCCGCCGAAGACGGTGAAATACAATTTGTCGACGGGAATGCCGAACCATTCGGGCGAGGTGACCAGTTCCCATGCGTAGGCGATGGCGTCCTTCTTGAAATAATCGCCGAAGGAGAAGTTTCCCAGCATTTCGAAAAAAGTGTGGTGACGATTGGTGAAGCCGACGTTTTCGAGATCGTTGTGCTTGCCGCCGGCGCGGACGCACTTCTGGCAGGTGGTGGCGCGGTTGTAGTCGCGCTTTTCGAGGCCGAGGAAAACGTCCTTGAACTGATTCATTCCGGCGTTGGTGAAAAGCAGCGTGGGATCGTTGGCCGGGACGAGGGAGGAGCTGCGCACGCGCTTGTGTCCGCGCTCCTCGAAAAACCGGAGGAACGTCTCGCGGATTTTATTTCCCGGCCACTTCAGTTCGGTCAATGTGCCCTCGAAAAAGAGAAATGCAACGACGGAATCCAATGATTATGGCAGAGGCGCGGCGGTGCCGCAACGCAGTGCCGGGGAATGGGTCAGTTTGAATTTTGACTCCTTGTGTCACGATCAAGAAAATTCAAACTGACCGCGCCGCACGAAGAGCAGATTCCCTGCCTGCGGCAGGCAGGCTCGTCTCCTCGGCAGCGGGCGTTGGGACTCGCGCGGACGCGGCGGGCAGCTCGGAATGACAAGTCTGGGCGTTTAGGGGAATGGGGAAAAGGATGCGAGACGGCCGTTAGTCCGCTGCTGAAGCGGCTTGGGTTGCGGCCCAGCGCTGGCGGACTTGGGCGATCAATCCCTCTTTGTCTTTGCGCATCTGCTGGATGAGCGGCTGGTTACCGGTTTTTTCGTGGCGCGCGGCCCACAGAACCATCTCCGTGAGCACCGGAGCGAGGTCGATACCCTTGGCGGTGAGGAGATAAATCAGCTTGCGCCCATCCGAGGGGTCCGGGCGCACGGTGATGATGCCATAGGCTTGGAGCTTGCGCAGGCGGTCCGTCAATATGTTGGTGGCGATTCCTTCGTATAGCCCCAAGAATTGCTTATACGTTTGCGCGCCGCGCAGCATCATATCGCGGAGAATCAGCAGCGACCAGCGGTCGCCCAGCATCTCGACGGAAGCATTGAGCGGGCAGGGTGAGCGCCGGACGGGGTTCGTCCCACGTTTCGTCATATTCTGTTAACGTAGCATTTTTCACTTGCATTATGCAAGTGAAACACGGGAGAATGTGCCTCGACCGATAACCTTCAAGACAAGCGTGGAATCAGGCGAGCGGATTGATCAGGCCATAAAACGAAAAAGGAGACACGAATCATGGAAACGAAACCGACGCACGAACAGGCCCAGTTGCAATTGCAACTCTACGATTTGCGGCGGGAGGAGAGGCTGCGCCAAGCGCGGGACTGGTTCTCCAAGAACTTTTTCGCCGACACTCTCGACGAAGCCATGAAGATCGCGCCGATGGGAACGGAGCAGGGCGCATTTTTCATGATGGTACTCAGCTACTGGGACCAGGCCTGCGCCATGTTGAATTATGGATTGCTGCACGAGGACCTATTCTTCGAACATAGCGGGGAATTTGTGGGCGTGTGGGAACGCGTCAAGGCCACGATTCCCGAGGCTCGCCAGCGTTTCGTGAACAAAGAGTTCGCGGCGAATTTGCAGAAAGCGGCGGAGCGCTTCGAAGCGTGGAGCGAGAAGCGGTCGCCGGGCCAGATGGCAGCGATGCGCCAGATGATGAAGATGATGCGGCCGCAAAAAGCAGCGGCGAGTGGCCAGTGAACGCTAAGATAATCAGAGCGATCGCAAGTTTTGCGCTGTTGGCGGGATTGGGCGCGGCGTGGCCGGCTCACGCCCAGAACTCGCAAACGCCGTATCCGAAGATGGCTCCGCTCGACCGATATTTGATGGATCGCGACGCCGAAATCGCCCTGGCGCGAAGCGCGGCGCCGGACTCGATTTCTCGCGACGCAACGGTTCTGGTTCTCGGCCGCCACGGATACGAAACCGCCGTGCAAGGGCATAATGGCTTCGTATGTTTGGTGGATCGAAGCTGGGGAGCAGCCTTTGATTGGCCGGAGTTCTGGAATCCCAAGGTCCGTGCCGCCTATTGCGTCAATCCTCCGGCCGCGCATTCCATCATACCGATTGTCCGCGAAAAGACCGAACTGCTGATGGCTGGCCGGTCCACGACAGAAGTCATTAATGCACTCAAAGCCAGTTTCGCCAAGGGAGAATTGCACGCCGTCGAGCCCGGCGCGATGAGCTACATGATGGGCAAAGGGTCATATCTGACTGACAAGGGGAGTCACGACCTCGCCCACGTAATGTTTTACACGTCATCGGACGCCGCCTGGGGTGCAAACCTGCCCAACTCCCCGGTGGGGGGTGGGGGCTCCATGTGGTTCTATGCTCAGCAGCCGAAGAATCAGCTCAAGGGGTTGCCTGTGATCAATATTTTCATTGTCGGGGTTCGAAATTGGTCAGACGGAACGGCGGCGGATTCCCCGCATTAGCGCGGAGTGCTGCCATCTCGTCGAGTCGCGGCTTAGAAAAAGGAAAATGCTTGAAACCGGCGGAAGGGTCTGAGAAAACAAAGGGCGAAGGAGCAGCGCATGAGTAGAGTGCGGGTCCTGGTTGGCACGCGCAAAGGCGCGTTCATTCTGATCGCGGACGGCAAGCGCGAAAAGTGGGACATCAGCGGGCCGCACTTTGCGGGCTGGCCGGTTTATCACATGAAGGGATCGCCGGTGGATCCGAACCGCATTTACGCTTCGCAGGTGAGCGACTGGTTCGGGCAGATCATCGAGCGCTCCGACGACGGCGGCAAGACGTGGATTCAGCCAGGCACGCCTCCGGGCGAGGTTCAGAAGGACGAATTCGGTTTTCAGAAGGGCGAGAGCAATAAATTTGCGTATGACACTTCGAAAGAAACGGGTGCACCGCTGACGACCCATCAGTGGTACGACGGCACCCAGCATCCGTGGGAGTTCAAGCGCGTGTGGCATCTGGAGCCATCGCTCACCGACGCGGATACGGTTTTCGCGGGGATTGAAGATGCGGCGCTGTTCAAATCTACGGACGGCGGAAAGAATTGGAAGGAGCTTTCGGGATTGCGCGGGCATGGCACCGGGCCACAATGGCAACCCGGCGCAGGGGGCATGTGCCTGCACACGATTCTGATTGATCCGAGCAATGCGAATCGCATGTACGTGGCGATTTCTGCAGCGGGCGCGTTTCGCACGGACGATGGCGGAAAAAATTGGAAGCCGATCAACAAAGGGCTGCGTTCGCCATACATTCCCGACCAGGATGCCGAAGTGGGGCACTGTGTGCACCGGATTGCGCTGCATCGGTCGCGTCCGAGTACGCTTTTCATGCAGAAGCACTGGGACGTGATGCGCAGCGACGATGCCGGAGACGTGTGGCGCGAAGTGAGCGGCAATTTGCCGACGGATTTCGGTTTCTGCATTGATGTGCACGCGCACGAGCCGGAGACGATTTACGTGGTGCCGATCAAGAGCGATGGCGAGCACTATCCACTGGACGGCAAGCTGCGCGTTTATCGCAGCCGCAAGGGCGGAAACGAGTGGGAGGAGCTCGGCAAGGGTTTGCCGGAGCGTGACTGCTACGTCGACGTGCTGCGTGACGCGATGGCCGTCGATTCGCTGGACAAGTGCGGGGTCTATTTCGGCACCACCGGCGGGCAGGTGTACGCGTCAGCGGACGCGGGGGATTCGTGGGCGCCGATTGTACGCGATTTGCCGGCGGTGCTTTCGGTCGAGGTGCAGACGTTACAGTAGGGGAAGTGGCAGGTCACGAAGAATCAGCAAGGAGGATGCGATGCAATTTATTCCACATCTGCATTTCAATGGCAACTGCGAAGAGGCCTTCAAGTTTTACGAGCGGTGCCTCGGCGGCAAAATTCAGAATATCTCGACTTACGCTGCGATGCCGGGCGAGGCACAAGTACCCGCCGACTGGCGGGACAAGGTCATGCACGTCACTCTTTCGGTGGGCGATCAGCTCCTCATGGGCTGCGATCCTCCGCCGGGGCGTTTTCAGGCTCCGGCCGGCTTTTCGGTTGCGATTCAGCTGAATGACGTCGCGGCTGGCGAGCGCATCTTTAAGGCGCTAGCGGAAAACGGCAAAGTCACCATGCCTTTTCAGAAGACGTTTTGGTCTCCCGGCTTTGGCATGGTGGATGACCGCTTCGGTATCGGATGGATGATCAATTGCGTCCAGGCGGCCCAGCAAACCGCGTGATTGGGCGGTTGCATGTGCGCCGCGCGGGGTCGGTCACATGATCACGGTGGTATTGCCGCCGCATCTGCGAATACTGGCGCACGTTGCTGGCGACGTGGAGCTGGAAGTAGCGCCGCCGGTGACGCAGCGGACGGTGCTGGACGCGCTCGAGGCGCGTTACCCGATGCTGCGCGGCACGATTCGCGAGCACGTGACGCTCGAGCGCCGCGCGTACGTGCGCTTCTTCGCGTGCGAACGGGATTTGTCGCACGAGCCGCCAGACGCGCCGCTGCCTGATAAAGTTGCTTCGGGAGCGGAGCCTTTTTTTGTGATCGGCGCGATTGCCGGGGGCCAGTATGATGGAGAACTGGCAACTGGAATAAACGACGTGGCAACGGAGGAGGGAACATGCGGTTTCTCCACGATTTGAAAGTTGCGATACGTTCGTTGGCGCGAGCACGCGCGCTGTGGATCACGGTGGCGGTCACGTTGGCGCTCGGTATCGGCGCAAATGCGGCGGTGTTCAGCCTGGTTCGCGGTGTGCTCTTGAAGCCGCTTGCGAATCGCGATGAGGATCGTCTGCTTTATTTGCGGCAGAGCGCCGCGGGCCTGGGCGCCGACAATACCACTTTCTCCGTCCCTGAAATTCACGATATCGGCAGCAACCTGAAAACCGTCAACGAGCTCGGCACCTTCTCGACGATCGCTTTCACCATGCTCGGGCTGGGCGAGCCGCGCGAGATTAACGCCGGCGTTGTCGACGGTAACTATTTTGAAGTGATGGGCCTGCATCCGGTGATCGGACGCCTGCTGGGTCCCAGCGACGATGGCTCAAAGGCTGCGGGGGCGGTGGTGCTGACTTACCGGTTCTGGGCCACATCCGAGCACTCCGACCCGCACGTCCTGGGCAAAACTATCCGCCTCGGCAGCTTCGATGGCAATCGTTCGGCGACCATCGTGGGAGTTCTGGAGCCGTCGGTGCCTTATCCGGCGGAAACGGAAATAATCGCCAACATCGTTACCAGCCCCCATCATCTGTCGGCCACCATGGTGCAGGGCCGCGAGCATCGCATGACTGAAGTCTTCGCGCGGCTCGCTCCCAGCGCGACGCTGGAAGCTGCGCGGGCCGAGCTTGGCACGGTGTACGGGGCCATGCTGGCGGCGCATCCGGAAGTGTACAGGCCAGACGAGCACTTCCAGCTCACTGTGACGCGCATGCACGACCAGATCAATGCCAATGCGAGAACGGTGTTGTGGGTGTTGTTTGCGGCGTCTGGACTGCTGTTCGTGATCGCCTGTTCGAATGTTGCCAATCTGATTCTGGCGCGGACGGTGCCACGCGAATCCGAGCTCGCTATTCGCTCGGCGCTGGGGGCAACGGCGGCTGCCTTGCGCCGATCTCTGCTGGCGGAGGCGATCGTGCTGTGCGGCAGCGGGGCATTGGCCGGATGCCTTATCGCCGCTCCCATGGTCGCTGTGCTGGCGCGCTACGCGTCTCGTTTTTCCGTACGCGCACTGGATATGAAGCTCGATTTCACTTTGGTTTGGATCGGAGCGGGGCTCGCGCTCGCGGCTGCCATCTTCCTCGCCTTTGTTCCGCGCTTGCCCAACCTGGATGCTTCGCGCAGCTCGGGCCTATCCAGCGGTGGGGCGCGTGTTGCTGGCGGCAGCAGCCGCCGGCGGCTCCGCACTTTTGCCGTGATTCAAATTGCCGCTTCATTTCTGCTGCTCGCCGGCGCCGGCGCCCTGTTGAAGACGCTGCTGACGCTGGAAAGGACGCAGCCGCAGTTTGGCACCGCAAACGTTCTGGCCGTGAATTTGCCGGTGATGAATTACGGGAAGACTCCCGAGCAGGTGAGTCAGTTCTATCGCGACGTACAAACGCGCATCAGCACGCTGCCGGGGGTCGAGCATGTCTCCACCGGATTCAGCGTTCCCTGGCGCGATACCCGTCTGTACGACATCAGCCTGTCCTTCTCGGTCGAAGGCCTGATACGCAAGAACGGCGAGGATGACCCGCGTGCGCGCTTCCGTACCATTTCCCCGGGATTTTTCGCAACGATGGGCATACCGATCCTGCAAGGGCGCGATTTCCGGGAAAACGACAAGGAAGGCGCGGAACCTGTGGTCATTGTCAGCGAAAGCGTAGCGCAGCGGCTGTTTCCCGGGCAGGAAGTCCTCAATCGCCATCTGCACTGGACAGATGGCGTGATCAAGTTTATCGGCATCAGTCCCGGGCCGCGGCGCATCGTCGGCATCGTGCCTGACTTCGACGATGAAAACATCATTCCGTCGCCGGGGATGACCGTGTATCAGCCGGTGGATCAGGAAGGCTGGTCCGGCCGCTTGTTTGTCCGCACCAAGGCCGCTCCTTACGCGATGGTTCCCACTATCACGCGCACCATTCATGAAATGTCGGAAGACCAGCCCGTGGAACACAGCAGTACGCTGGAGGACGTTCGCGCGGAAGTCCTGACGCCGGACCGCCTGAACGCCATCGTGTTCACGGGATTTGCGACCTTGGCGCTGCTGATTTCCGTCGTCGGCGTCGGCGGTGTGCTGGCATTTTCCGTCAGCGGCCGCACGCGCGAATTCGGAATCCGCATGGCGCTGGGCGCGCAGCGGCGCGATATTCTCACCAATGTTCTCTTGGAAGGCCTGGTGATGGGAACGATAGGCGTGGGCGCTGGCGTTTTTGCCGGCTTTGGCCTGGCACGCTTGATCGGCGCCTACGTTGGCGGACTACAGCTGCCCGGGGCGCTGCCTTTGATCCTGTCCGGCGCGGTCATTCTCGCCGCGGCGCTGATGGCGTCGTCATTTCCTGCGCTTCGCGCGGCTAGGGTGGATGCGATTCAGGCGCTGCGCTCAGAGTAGGCTCGGCGTGGCCGGATTGTTCGCTTCCGGCAGAGAGTCCAAATTCTTAATCCTCAGTCTTCGAAGACGTCTTCGGCGGCCTCAGTCGTCGCAGACTTCACCGCCGCGCGCAATTCCGACCGAATCGCGTCGGAGGAGAATCCGGCACGCAGCAGACTCCGGTAAATCGAGGCGCGCTTCTTTTCATCGAGAGAACCGCGCAACTGCCGCAGTTTTCGCTCGATTCGCGCGCGGACGAGGGCGTTTTCATCCGTCTCCGCAAAAACTGAATCCAGCGCCGCTTCGATGTGCCGGTCCGGCACTCCCCGTGCCCGCAGCTCGCGCGCAATTCTGAACTTCCCCTGTCGCCGGCCCTGCGCGCGGGAGCGCGCATAATCCCGCGCGTAACGCGCGTCGTCGATGTAGTTCTGTTCTCGTAGGCGCTGTAGAGCCGCGGCGGCATCGTCGAGATTTTCTGCGCGGGCCTTCAGGTATTCCTTCATTTCGTGAACCGAATAGGCGCGGCGCATCAGCGCGCGAATGGCGGCGGTGTAGAGTTGCGGCTCGGTGGAAAACTTTCGCGGAGCGGAGGAGCGCACAGCAAGAGGATAGCACTCTGCGAGCGAGGAGTCGGGATTTCGCTGCGGGAAAGCGCAGGCGAAAGACGAAGCGAAATTGCCGTCGTGCCGGTTAGCGGCGCGCGCCGGTGCGCTCGAATTCGTTCATCTGGCGTTCCATCTCTTCGCGGGCAGCATCGGCGGCGGAACGAATTCCCTGGATGCGCAGCTTGAATTCGTCCGGATTGGTCGCGCGAATGAGGGCCTCGTCCAGAGTGATCAAGTTCTTCGTGTACAAATCGAAGATCGATTGATCGAAGGTCTGCATGCCGTACTGGCTGGTGCCCGCGGCAAGCGCATCGCGAATCAGCCGGGTCTTGTCTGGATTGATGATGCAATCGCGAATGTAACCGGTGGAGATCAGAACTTCGACCGCCGGCACGCGGCCCACGCCGTCGCTTTTGCGCACCAGGCGTTGGCTGACCACGGCCTTGAGCGTGGAGGCCATTTGCAAACGGATCTGTTTCTGCTCGGGAGGCGGGAAGACGGCGATGATGCGCTGAATCGTCTCGGTTGCGTCCAAAGTGTGCAAAGTGGAGAAAACCAGGTGGCCGGTTTCGGCGGCGAGCAGCGCGGTAGAAATGGTTTCCAGGTCGCGCATTTCGCCGACCAGCACGACGTCGGGATCCTGGCGCAGCGCGGCGCGCAACGCGGTGGAGAACGTCGAGGTGTCCACTTCCACTTCGCGCTGGTTGATGAATCCTTTCTTGTCGCGGTGTAAATATTCGATGGGGTCTTCAATGGTGATGATGTGCTCGGGCCGAATGGAATTGATGCGGTCAATCATCGCGGCGAGCGTGGTTGACTTGCCGGAGCCGGTGGTTCCGGTAACGAGCACCAGCCCGCGCTGCTCTTCGCAGATTTTGTCGATGACCGGGGGCAGGTTCAGTTCCTCGATGGTGCGGATCTTCGTAGGAATCACGCGCAGGACCATGCCGACGTTGCCACGCTGCTGAAAGACGTTGACGCGGAAGCGGCCCAAGCCAGCCACGCCGTAGGCCATGTCCAACTCAGCGGTCTCCTTGAATTTCTGCTTCTGCCGGTTGGTCATCATGCTGAAAGCCATTGAGAGCATTTCTTCGGGCGTGATGCGCGGGATTTCGGCGATCGGCTGGAGAATGCCGTCGACGCGCAAGTAAGGATGGTTACCGACCTTCAAATGCAAGTCGGAGGCTTTGTTTTCGACGGCCTTGCGCAACAGATCGTCAACAGCGACAGCCATGGGTCACCTTAGCCTTCGAGGAAGTTCGACATTCACGCTAACACGCGTAATCGGGCAGGGCAATCATTGTGCGCGGATCGATTGTCTGAAGTGCAACAAGGGCAAAGCGGGGATTCAGGAGCCGCGGACGAAGAGTGCGCGGTAGATCCACGCGCCGATCACGCCGCCGAGAAGGGGCCCGGCCCAGTACACGCCGTGATTCGCCCAGTGGTGCGCGACCACCGCGGTCCCTAGGGCCATCGCGGGATTCATGGAGGCGCCGCTGTACGGCTGGCCGACGAGCATGCCGGCAAAAATGGCGAGCCCCGCGGCGAATCCGCCGAATCGCGCGAAATCGGGCGTCTCGGAGCGGGCTTCGGCCACCGTCGCGAAAAAAATGAACACCAGGAAAAATGTGAGCACCAACTCGAAGAGAATTCCCTGAGTACGCGAAACTTCCGCCGCCAAGTCGGGCGTGGCCAGCGACACGCTGCGCCACACTTGATCGGGGATGAGACGCGCCAGAGTCCATGCCGCGGCCATCGCGCCGAGGATCTGCGCGATGCCGTAAAAAAGCGCTTGAAGGGAACCGATTTTGCGGGTCACCCAGGCGCCAATTGTAATTGCGGGGTTGAAGTGTCCGCCGGAAACCTGCGACAGCGCGAAGATCAAAATCGCGAACGTCAGCCCGCGCACCAGGGCAATTGCGGCGAGGCCGATTCCCGGCTGGCCGGCGGAGCGCAGTCCCTGGTCCACGCATACCACGCCGGCTGCGAAAAAAACGAACAGGTACGTGCCAATCAATTCCGCGCAGAGCTTCTGCCAGATCCGGTACATGCGACCTACCTCCGCAGACCGGCGATTCTAGCAGGATGGCGAGCAAAGTCGAAGCGTTCCGGTGTGGGGCGGCTTCAGCGTTTGAGAAAAACCCTGTTGGTGATATCTTGCGCAGCCAAGGGGGCACCACTGGCCGGCAAATATTTGGACTGAGGAGGGATTGAAATGAACAAGTACATTATGGAGTTCATAGGAACGTTCTTCCTGGTATTCACGGTGGGATGCACCGTGGTGGGGAACGGAGCGGGGCCGCTGGCGCCGCTGGCGATCGGGTCCGTGCTGATGGTGATGGTCTTCGCCGGAGGGCATATTTCGGGAGCGCACTACAACCCGGCGATCACACTGGGCGTGTGGATGAGGGGGAAGTGCGAAACGAAAGAGGTGCCCGGCTATATCATTTCTCAGGTGGTGGGCGCAGTCGTCGCTGCATTGGCGGTGAAGTATTTGAAGGTGGGCGTGGAAGTAGTGCCCATGAACCTCATGACTCTGCCGGCGTTGCTGTCGGAGTTTTTGTTTACCTTTGCGCTGGTGTTCGTAGTCCTGAATACGGCGACGGCCAAAGGCACGGCGGGGAATTCGTTTTATGGACTGGCCATCGGTTTTACGGTTATGAGCGGTGCGTTCGCCGTGGGAAGCATTTCCGGCGGCGCATTCAATCCGGCGGTTGCGCTGGGAATTTCGGTTATGGGATTAGCGGCGTGGCCGAGCATTTGGATCTATTGGGTAGCAGAGTTCGCGGCCGGTGCCGTAGCGGCCTTAGCTTTTAAGGCGACAAATCCCGGCGACAACTGATGGGCAGGGAACGCCGGAGGAAACGGTGTTTTGCTAGCGCACGCCGGCGGTTGCCGGTGCGCTGACCGGCGTGAGCCAGCCGTGGCGATCTTCTTTTGTACCGCCCGTGAGGGCGTAGAATTCGTCCTGCAATTTTTTCGTGATGGGGCCGCGGCCGCCATTGCCGACTTTGATTTTGTCGATGGAGCGAACCGGGGTGACTTCCACGGCCGTGCCGGCGAAGAAAACCTCGTCGGCGACGTAGAGCATCTCGCGCGGAATGATTTGCTCGGACACGGGAATGCCCATCTCGTTGCACAGTTCCATCATTGTGTCGCGAGTGATGCCCGGCAGAACGCAGCTCGAAAGCGGCGGCGTGATCACCTTGCCGCGATGCACGAGGAAAACATTTTCGCCCGAACCTTCGCTGACGTAGCCGTTCACGTCCAGCGCGATTCCTTCCACGTAGCCATTGACCATCGCTTCCATGCGAATGAGCTGCGAATTCATGTAATTCGCAGCGGCCTTGGACATTTGCGGCAGGGTATTGGGCGCAGAGCGATTCCATGAGCTGACGCAGACGTCCACGCCGCTCTTGATGGCTTCCTCGCCGAGATAGCGGCCCCAGTCCCAGCAGGCCATATAAACGTCGATCGGGGAGCTGTAAGGATTCACGCCGGCGTCGCCGTACCCGCGCAGAACGATGGGGCGAATGTAGCAGGCGTCCATGTGATTGGCGCGCACCAAGTCGAGGGCGGCCTGGCAGGTATCGTCAATCGAAAAGGGGAAGTCCATGCGGTAAATGTGCGCGGAATTGCGAAGGCGCTCCATGTGCTCGCGCAAGCGGAAAATCGCTGAGCCTTGCAGAGTTTTGTAGCACCGTATGCCTTCGAACACCGCCGAGCCGTAGCTAACCACGTGCGCAACCACGTGAATCTGAGCGTCGTCCCAGTTAATCAGTTTTCCGTTATGCCAGATTTTCTCGGTTTTCTTCAGGCTCATCGCTGTCTCCGCGGGGTTTTGACTTTGGTTCAGCGAACTTGATTCAGCGAACTTCTATTCTACGAACAGCGGCATTATAGCACGCCGCTTGAACGGCGATGCGCTTGAGAAATTTGATTGCCCAGGGTCGAGCCGTCCAATTTGGACGGCGTACTGCGCCTAGCGGCGCAGCAGTTTGAACGCAATGTTCGGGAAAGCCTTTCCCGAGTGCGCTGCCCACGTTGCCTGCACCCCCAATCGCTATCTTCATCGGTCCCCCGCAGATGATTCTGTGTTGAGTTTACTCAAAACAAGGAATCTACATTGAATTGATGCGCGGCGCGTGGCTCGGATGCCGTCCGAGAGCCATCCCCCTCGACAACACTATCGCATCGTGTGTTGCGGATGGCGCGCGGGGGCGCGTTTCTTTGCTTCTCGCTCGACCTTTCGCAGCCAGCGCAACTCAGTCCGGAATTGTTCGATCACCAGCGCGAGCATCCAGACGGCCTCGTGAAAATCGTGGCCGACTTCAGTTCGAACTGCTTCGATGGTCTTCTTCTCGCGCGCCAATTCGCGCTCCAGAAATTCGCGGCGCCTCCGGATCTGCCGCGCGAAGACGCCGGGCCGCGCCTGCCAGGAGAGCGCCATCCAAGTCAGGAAGGGCGGCCGGTCGCGCTCAGTGGCCCAGTCGTCACGCTCCAGGGCATCCGCAAGGGCATCGCGGCCGCGCTGGGTGGTCTGGAACACGCGGCGCTGCGGCCCTTCGGCCGGGCCGCCGTCTTCGCAAGCGCGAATCAGTCGCGTGCGCGCGAGCTTGTCAATGGAATAGTAGACCTGCGGGCGGGAAATGCCGGCCCAGTCGCGCACCTGCCGGCGCTCCAGCTCGGCATTGGCCTGATAGCCATGCATGGGTTTTTCGGCGAGCAGGCTGAGGAGCACCAGATCCGGCGTGGTGAGGCTGCTATTTTTTGCCCTGGGCATCTTCCGCCTTCCGTTTGCGGCTCCAATACCACCACTGGCACTGCTCGGCCGGCAACTGCGGATCGCGCGCCTGCGCGACCGCCGCGCGAAACACGTCGAGGCAGCAGATGTCCTGGCGCTCGCCGGTCAACCGGCAAAGCTTATCGTACATCTTGCGCGGATTCTGCCGCGCAAGTTGGGGGATAGTGCGGATGCCGAGCAGATGGAAATCGCGCTCGATGGCCGGGCCGACAGAAATCAGATGCTGGAAACCAGCTTGTGGGGACCTCATGGTTCCTCCTGAATTGAGCTTGACAGCGCGGCTTAGGCGCGTTATCGTTCATCTAGTCTAAACAAGACTACAACAAATAAGGAGGAAGAGCAACAATAATGACGGCAGCCACGACGTCTCTCGCTCAAACGAAATCTCAAGGGGAGAAAGAAATGAAAGTCGAACGAATTACGCCGATTCTTTTTGCCGAGAGTATCGAGCCCTGCCTGGAGTTCTGGGTGGAAGGCCTGGGTTTCCAAAAAACCGCGGAGGTGCCCGACGGCAATCGACTCGGGTTCGCCATTCTAGAGAAAAATGGAGTCGAGGTGATGTATCAATCGCATGGCAGCGCGGACAAAGACAATGCCGCATTGGCCCAGTTGGGGCGAAAGGGTCCATCATTCTTGTATGTCGAAGTGGACGACGTCGACGCGATAGCCCGAGCGCTGCAGGGCGCGGAGATCGCCGTTCCGATGCGCACCACGTTCTACGGCATGAAAGAACTGGGTGCGAAGGATCCGGCCGGGCACGTCATTCTGTTTGCGCAGAAAACCGGCACGGTGAATCAATAAGCCAAGGCTGGGCTACTTTGGCTTGGAGGCAAGGGGCGCCGCGACGGGTCGCGATGAAACGGAGCCCTGGCTCATCATTTGGAAGTCGCGGTTGATTTCCCGCAGCAGATGGCCCCGCGTTAGTTGCCAGGTTCCGAGCAACAAGAAGGGAATCAGCGTTGCGGCGGCCCAGAGCTTGGCTCTGCCCGGGATTTTCTCTTCGGGCTCCCAGCGGAAGAGCCGGCGCGACATTTCAAACGCCAGGGCCAGACTGATGAGCAGCGCGAGCGTGTCTTCCAGGATCTGGCCGAATCCCGCGGAGTGGCGCATCGCTCCTTCGAGCCCTGTGGCCAGATAGGTTGCGGGCAGGAATAGGGTGACTTTTTGCACCCAGCGGGGCATGAACGCCAGCGGTATCGTCACGCCCGACAGAAAGAGAAACAGCGACCAGACGATGTTGTTGATGACGGTGGTCTCCTGCATATCGTTGGTGACGCTGGCGACAATCAGCCCCAGCGCAGAGAAGGTGGCCGCGCCAACGGCCACCAGAAGGAAGACCGCCCACAGATTTCCCCAGGTTTGCATTCCGAATCCGTAACGGCAAATCAGGAATTCGAGAACGACGGTGGGTAAGACAAGAAAGAAGTTTGCAAGAATGCTCGAGGCCAGCATCGCTCCCGCGCCGATGGGCGCCAAGCGGAAGCGCCGCAGAATCCCTTGCTCGCGAAACATAACCAGCTGCATGCTCAGGCCCCAAAAACTTCCCATGACCGTCAGCGCGAGAATCGCGCCGAGCAGGTAGGGCATCGCGGCCGCGTTGCCACGGCCAAAGAAAATCACGTAGCCGAAGAGGAAGCCGACAGGCATCGCCAGACTGAAAAAGAGAAACGTGCGACTGCGCAACGCCAGGCGGATGCGCATCATGGTAAGCGTCCAAGTATGATTGGCCACAGGTTGCGGCGTCCTTAGATCGCGTGTGCAAATGGAACGACCAAGGAAGATTTCACAGGAGCGGCGCGATGTCAAATCAATGCACGCTGCTCTGGATGCAGCGTGTTTTGGCGCGCGCTGTCTTCGCGCTGAAAGATCTCCTTGAGGAATCCAGGAATCTCGAATACCGCACGATTCGGATGGAGCCCGGCATTGCGGCGATACGACGCGAATGTCTGCGGGTCCAACAGCCGCTCGACTGCTGGAACAATTTCGCGAAAGCTCTTCAACGATAATCCCACATTTCGCTCGATGACCCACCGCGCGTTATAACGCTCCTGTGGCAGCGTCCATGCATTGCACTCGACGATGACGGGCAACTGTTTCGCGAGGGCCTCGGACAGGCTCCCGGGCCCTGGCTTTCCAATGAAAAAATCGGAGAGATGCATGTAGTAGGGGATTTCCGAAGTGAAGCCCTCTACGTAAGAACGGATTCGCGCTTTCCTTTGCCGCAGCGCGGTGGCCAGCTTTTGGTTCTTCCCGCAGATCAAGATCAACTGCAAATCGAGTTTGCTGTTATCCAGGCGCTCGGCAATTTCAAGCATTACGCGATTGCCCTGCCCGCCAAAAAGCACCAGGCCGGTGGGCAAGTCCGGAAACAGGTTCAGAAGTTTGCGTTCGGCGGCGCGGTCGGTGTTCCGCGGCGCATAGAAGCGCGGGTGAAGAATCATTCCTGAGGCGCGAAAGATGCGCTCCGGCGGATGTCCCAGAGTTCGCGCCTGCGCCACGGCGCGGTCTGAACCACAGACGAGATACTGCTCCTGGCGCTCAATCCAGAAGTGCGGAGGATAGTCGGCAATGTCGGTGAGAATGGTAACGAACGGCCGGCCGGGAAAGACGTTGCGATAGCTCTCATACAGTGCGCGGTTGAAGTGTGGGATAAAAGATACAACCATGTCCGGAGCGGTCTCCCGCCAATGGCTTTCCAGCCGGTGCACTGTGGGCCCGCGATAGAGCCGGATGAAGGCCTGCAGGACGCGCATCAGTTCGGTGCTACCGAGCGTCCAGCCGGATTTGAGCATCCAGTTGTAAAAGTCCTGTATCCGGATGCGCGCATACTTGCGCAGAATGTCGAGCGAATCGAGGATCTCCTGCAGATTCATCATTTCGATTTGCCAGGGAAGATTTGATTCCTGAATGGCGAGCGCGAGAGCGTTTGCCGCGCTGCGGTGGCCTCCGCCCGCGTCGAAAAAGACGAACTCAATTCGCTTCATCCGCGAACCATCATGGCAAAGCAATAGCCGCGCCAGGCTACATTTGTATGAATTTTCGGTTACTGTGCCGAAATGGTCAAATATTGTTGTTTCAGAACTTTAGCGTCGTCGTTACCTCGCATTAACACAAATTTCCTAAGCTTTTCCACATGAAGTGTGACATGCACATTCACTCAAAGTTTTCCGGTGCTTGCACCACGCCGCTTCTTCGCAGAATCTGTCGCGAGAGCTACAGCGAACCGGAAGCGGTGTACTCGCTTCTCCGTCGCCGGGGCATGGATTTGGTTACGCTGACGGACCACGACTCCATCGAGGGCGCCGAAGAACTACGCGGCCGCGCCGATTTCTTTACCAGCGAAGAGCTTACCTGCCGCATGCCCAGCGGCGCCGAGGTGCACATCGGCGTGTATGACATCACCGAACGGCAGCACACGCATATCCAGCAGCGGCGCGACGATCTGGTGGGCCTGCTCATGTATCTGACCGAGAGCCGCCTGTTTTTCAGCGTCAATCACGTGTTTTCGTGCCTGACGGGAAGGCGCGAAGCCGATGATTTCGGCTGGTTTCGCGATTACTTCCCCGCAATCGAATCGCGCAATGGCCACATGCTCCGTGGCCAGAATAAAGATTCGCAAAGGCTTGCCCGGCAATGGCGGAAGGTTGAGGTTGCCGGCAGCGACGCCCACGCTTCAGCATCGGCGGCCACGGCCTATACGGAAGTGCCCGGCGCGCGCAACAAAGAGGAGTTCTTCGCTGGCCTGCGGGCAGGCAAAGGCCGGGTGAGGGGCGGTTCTGGAAATTACCTCAAGTTGACGCGTGACGTCCTGATCATCGGCGCCGGGGCCATGCGGGAGAATCCGTGGAACCTGTTTCTTGCACCACTGGCGCTGCTTGTCCCCGTGGCAACTTACCTGAATTACCGAAGCGAGCAAAAATTCGGTCAGCTTTGGGCGGCTGCGATCCTAACTCAGCCGCAAGGACGCAGGCCCCGTTGGCTGGCCGCTCCGCAATCGGCGATGGAGGGGCTCACATGACCGTAGCCCGCGCTGTGTGGAACCAGATTCAATCGAGCGATCACCGGCTGATGCGCCGGATAAATCGCTGGCACGCTCCGCGATGGTTCCGCCTGCTCATGGTTCTGGCCACCCGGATGGGTGACGGCTGGCTGTGGTACGCGGCGGGTGCTGCGGTGCTGGTCTGGGGCGGACATTCGCGTTTCGCGGCCATCGGTTCAGCGGGACTTGCGGTGCTGTCAGGAATTGCGGTTTTCCTTCTTTTGAAACGCGTCAGCCATCGTCGGCGCCCGTGCGACCTGGAGCCGCACTGCTGGGCATCGATTCTCCCGCCGGATCAGTTCTCCTTTCCGTCAGGCCATACCATCACGGCCTTTGCCATCGCGATGACCCTGGGTTTTTTCTATCCAGACTTCCAAGTGGCGCTCTTGCTGGTAGCGGTGAGCATTGCCGCTTCGCGAATCATCCTCGGGATGCACTTTCTGAGCGACGTGCTGGCTGGCTCGGTCATTGGCATCTCTTTGGCCTACACTTTTCTGTACCTCTTTGCGTAGGGTGCAGGTTCAACGGCTGCGAATTGGTTGTCGAAGCAGTGGTCCGAAACTCTATTCGCGCAGACGCCTGCCGGTAAGCTCCAAAAAGACGTCTTCCAGTGAGGGGGACCGCATCTCCAAGCCCTGAAGCTCGACACCTTCCGTATCGAGGTATTTGACCAGCGCGACGATCGTTTTGGTCGGCGCGGTGGAATGCAATGCGTACACGTCATCTTGTTTGAGCGATTCCGTCACGCCTTCCAGGCGACTCAGCGCGCCATCGACGGGCGGCTGGCTGAGGCGCACTTCAATCCTTGTGGTTCCGGCGGAACGGTGCTTCAGTTCTCGCGGCGTGCCCAGAGCCATCACGCGGCCGTAGTCGACTATCGCCACGCGATCGCACAGCCGCTCGGCCTCTTCGATGTAATGCGTGGTCAGCAAGATGGTCTTCTTCTCTTTTTTCAGTTCCTCCATGGTGTCATAAATCTCGCGGCGGACCTGCGGGTCGAGGCCCGCGGTGGGCTCGTCCAAAAAAATGATCCGTGGATTGTTCACCAGCGCCAGAGCCAACGCCAAGCGTTGCTTTTGTCCGCCGGAGAGTTGGTGATAAAACCCGTCGCGCTTCTCTTCGAGCTGAAAACGCCTAAGCAGTTCGTCCGTGTTGCGCGGATTCCGGTAAAAACGGGCGAACATTTCCAGCGTCTCAGCGACGCGCATTTTGTCCGGTAGGGAAGTGGATTGCAGGGACGCGCCGGCGATGTTTTTCATCTCGATGGGCTGGCGCTGGGGATCGAGACCGCAGACGCGCACCGCTCCGCGATCGGGCGTGCGCAGGCCTTCCAGGATTTCAACGGTGGTGGTCTTACCCGCGCCGTTTGGGCCGAGGAGGCCGAAAAGCTCGCCCTCGTCAACTTGGAAACTGACGCCCCTGAGCGCCTCTACCGCGCCGTAGTTTTTGTATAGTCCCTCGACTTTGACGACCGGCTCACTCACCGTTTCGCTGACTCCGCTACGTTTTTATCACACCCGCCGTTGCTTCGCGAATCTGCGCTGGACGCGGCTCTTCTTGCGCGCCCGTTTCTGGCTGCTCCGGCCACGCTTGTGCGGTTCCCACTCGTGCGCTGTCAGATTCACTTTCATCCCCAGAAACGTCGTGCCTTCGGTTTCGAGCAGCATGCGCTGTTTGCTCGCATAGGGTTCACGCGGCAGCAACCGTCCGCCCGCGCCCACCACGCGATGCCACGGAATCCCGTATCCGGATGGGCATCCCGCCATGGCGAAGCCGACCGTACGCGCGCCTCCCGGTACGTGCAGCAGACGGGCCAATTGTCCGTAAGTGGTCACGTTTCCACGCGGGATTTGCTTTACCAGCCGGTAGATGTAATTCCAGCTGCCGTCGTTTTTTCTGGCCATAGCCTATGCCTTTCTTCGAATGTCTGATTGTGCGCTTTGGGACTAGGTCTTCAAAATTACTCGCTGCGTGGCTTTTTTTCTCAACATCGATCCAAGAATTTTTGCGGCGAAGTGTACCGCTGCGGAACACTTGCCCTCCGTTTTTCATCTAATTAATGGAGGGCATTGGATTGAAATGAGAGCCGCGCTGCAGGGATTCTCAAATTCTTCCTCTGGCAATGCGTGTCGGTGCGCTGCGCGGGCGCTCGCAGTACTAATTACTGATACGAAGCAACCCGTCACCGAAGAAGGCATCATACCATTGACAGCGTAGTGCCTGGCCATTACACTACGCGGACGCGATAGGCTCTTAGGGGGCGGTCGTGGCTTTCGTCCGGCGAAAGGGTAACTCGTACTATTTGGTCCATAACGTCCGCCGTCGCGGCAGGGTTGAGCAGCTCTACCTTGCTAAACTCGGCGAACGGCCTCGCATTACCGACGATGTAGTCCGCGAGGTTTCGCGCAATCACCCCATGTTGGATCTGGATTGGTCGCGTCTGCGCGAAGACGTGAACAGCCGCGTGGAGCTTTTTGACCCGCGCTCTCCCTACGTGAAGCAATTGCTCAATTCCTTGCGGCTCATCAACTTGGATTTGGCGGATCTGTCGCCGCCGCTTCTGCTTCTGCCGGACCGTTCGGAATCCGGGCAGGAGCTTGTCACCCAGCTCAGGCTCCTACGGTCCACGGTCGATATTAAGCTCGAGCAGTTCGAGCGCGTGAATCCACGCGCGCTAGCAGGCAGCAGGACGTTTCGGTAAGGGGGGAGCAAGGCCATGACGCAGTCACAACATTTGGACCCGACGCAGCGCAGCCGGGAATCTCGCGACTTCGAGGCCGCTCTACGCCGCAAAATCGTCGGGCAGGAAGAGGCCGTCCAGGCCGTTGTCGATCTTTACCAGGTCTTCCGCGCGGGACTAAATTCGCCCGGGCGGCCAGTGGGCAATCTTCTGTTTTTGGGCCCGACCGGCGCCGGCAAGACGCGTGTGGTAGAAGCGACCGCGGAAGTTATCTTCGGCGACGCACATGCGGTGATCAAAGTAGATTGCGCTGAATTCCAACACTCCCATGAAATCGCCAAGCTGATCGGCTCGCCCCCGGGATACTTGGGCCACCGCGAGACGCATCCGCTCATCACACAGGAAGCCCTCGCGCAATTTCATACCGAGAAGGTCAAGCTCTCATTCCTTCTTTTCGACGAAATTGAGAAGGCGTCGGACGCGCTCTGGCAGTTGCTGCTGGGCATGCTCGACAAGGCCACTTTGACTCTCGGCGACAATCGCCGCGTGGACCTTTCGCAGACCATGATTTTCCTGACCTCCAACCTCGGTGGCTCGGAAATCACCGAACTGATGACCGGCAAGTTGGGGTTCGCGCCGGTGGCCGCCGCCGTCGACAGCCCCGCGCGCCTGGAACAGAAGATCGAGCGCACCGCCGCCGAAGCAGCGAAGCGCAAATTCTCGCCGGAATTCATGAACCGTCTGGACAAAGTGGTGGTCTTTCATCCTTTGCGCGAGCCACAGCTCGAACAGATTCTCGATATCGAGCTGGGCATGGTACAACAGCGCGTCCTGGAGACCGCCAAGGGCAAATTCCTGTTCCGCGTGACGCAGCCGGCCCGCGAGTTTCTTCTCAAGGAAGGCACGGATATGAAGTACGGCGCGCGCCACTTGAAGCGAGCCATCGAGCGCCATCTGGTGTATCCGCTGGCGAGCTTGCTCGCCACGGACCAGATTCGCCTCGGCGATGTGCTCTCCATCGATTGGGATGGCGCAGCCTCGTGTCTGGTTTTCTGGAAGGAAGCGGAAGGCGCGCTCGTCACCGTCGAGCCTGCACATCCGGGCCTGGCTGCTGCTGCTGCTGCCGATGAAGACGGGCACGGCCGCGAAATTCCCGCCGCTCCGGCCGCCGCTGCGGCGGAGGCGCATGCTTACCCGACGCGTTCTTTGCGCCCGGCCGCGCATCAGTCGCTACCCTCGGAAGAAGGAAAGGTCAGAACCACGCGCAAGGACCGCATCTAGCAGGGCTCGACGGCGCGGGTGATCCAGTAGGTGGTGCTGGATCACCTCGCGACGCGAGAAGTTGGTTCCGTCAACTCGAGGCGCTTGCCCCACGGATCGCCCGCGTAAAAGCGCCGCGCGCCGCCGAGGGTTTGGTTCCAAACGCATCCCACGCCCGCTTTTTCCAGAGCGCTGTACAGCGCATCGATATCCTGTGTGGTGAACGCCACATGCGCTTTTGCCGCCGGACGGAAATCGGAGTCGACTCCGACGTGGAGTTGCCTCGAGCCCACTTGGAACCAGCAGCCTCCCCGCGAACGCAGCGTCTCCGGCTTTTCGATCTCCGCAATCCCAGCAGCCTTCCAAAAAACTCGCGGGCCGTTGCCTCACACCCCGCGGGCGCCGCCAGTTGAACGTGGTCGATGTCGGAAAGCAGCACAGCGCCAATATGCCTTAAGATGGATGGCGGGAGAGTGCATGGGCGAGGCGCGAATTTATCGTCCGCGGTTCGAAAAAACACGCGCGCTGCTCGTGATTTCCCTGACGCTCGCACTTTCCACACAGGCGCTTTCCGATGACCGCACTATCATTCACCCCGCCTTCAATGTTTTTTCGCCCGAGCAGGACATCGCCCTGGGCCAACGCGCCGCCGCGGCCGTCCCGTACGAATATCCGCTGCTCAATGACAAGCGGGTCGACGATTACCTTCAGCGCGTCGGCATGCGGCTCGTGGCCCACGTTCCGAAGGGCACTTATCCGTATCCCTACCAATATCGCTGCATCAACAGCGAGCAGATCAACGCTTTCGCGCTGCCCGGCGGCTTCATTTACATCAATCGCGGTGTTGTCGAGAACGCCGACGACGAAGCGCAGCTCGCGGCAGTGATGGCCCATGAAACCGCGCACGTTGTTTTGCGCCACGGCACCGCGCAAGCTACGAAGTCGGCGGGCGCGCAAGTGGCTCTTGGCATCGTGGGCGCATTGGTCGGCGGAAACGCCGCTGCCTCGCTCATGGCGCAACTCTTTAGCGGCGCCGCTGTGCCGCTGGCGTTTCTGAAAATGTCGCGCACCGACGAAAGTCAGGCCGATATTGTCGGCACGCAAATTCTCCACGACGCGGGCTACGACCCGCAGGCCATGGGAGACATCTTTCAGAAACTTGAGAATCAGAAGCAGCCGGCGGAGTTCTTCAGCGACCATCCAAGCCCCGCGCATCGCATCGATCGCATCGATGAGGAAGTCGACCGCCTGGGCCGCGCCTTGCCCAACGCGACGCATGACACGACCGAATTCGAAATCATCAAGGGTTACGTCAAATCGCTCCCGTCTCCGCCGCAATTCGCGCGGGGCGCTTCCGGAACCGCCAGCGGAGCGCCCGCGGCCCCCTCCGCGACTTACCTCACATTCTCCGGCCGAGAGTTCAGAGTGGTGTATCCCGACAATTGGAAGGCGGAGGCGCAGCCGAACGGCACGGCTTTTCTCTCGCCGCCTGGGGGCATGGTCGAACCCACGCATGGCAATTCTGGTGTGGCCTACGGCGTCATCGTGAGCACCTTCACGCCGCAGCAAGTCGACGGCCACGCGCCATCGCTCGAAGAAGCCACGCGCCAGCTCGTCGCCAGTCTGCAGCGCTCAAATCCGCATGTGAAACTCATGCGCCAGAACGATTCGGAGACTCTGGGCGGCGGCCCGGCCCTTTCGACCTATCTCCAGAGCGAGTCGCCCATCGGCGGCCGCGAGGCCGATTGGCTGACCACCACGCTGCGCGCGAACGGCCTCTTTTACGTGCTCTGCATTGTCCCGCAGAAAGACTACAACGCCTACGCCGGCGCCTTCCGCGCCATGGTCCACTCCGTTAAGTTTTCACAGTGAGTCCGTTAACGAGCCTGCCGAGATGACCGGTCGCCGTACGAAAAAGGTTCGCTTACGTGGCCGGTTCGTCCAGGCTTCCACCATAGATCGCCGGCACCTTCGCGCCCATGGCGCGCAGGTACGCGGCAAATTGACCGCGATGGTGCACCGTATGCGACAGCGCCATCTGCAGATAAATCACGCCGGGATAGTCGAATTTCCGCAGGAACGACATGGGCTGCGCCAGATAATCGCCGCTGAGCTTCGACGCTTTTTTGAAATTCGCCTCGAATTGCTGCGAGTACCACGCCGCGGCATCTGTGCCGGTTTTGATTTCATCGGGGACAGCGCTGCCCGCCGCCGCGTAGAATTCGCCCTGAAACACGGAATCGAGAAACCACATTTCGAGCGCCACGGTATGCCAAGCCAGCTCCAGTGCGGTGCGCGATTTGGGATGAATCCGGTAGCTGGTCTTGTCGTCCGGCAGAGCCGCGATCACCCTAGCGGTGATCTGCGATTCGTGCTGCATTCGCGAGAGCAAGTGGTTCGCGAGAACGGATGCTTCTTCGGGAGTCATCGGCGTTCCTCTGCGCCCGGTCCTCTTGGACCGAGGTGTGACCTCTCATGAAAATGATCAGGCTGATTGACTCCGGAGTATATACCATCGCTGCGCTTGACAGGACTGTGTGTTCTAGCATAGTTTCCCCGCAATTACGGGCTCACTTTTTCGGCAAACTCGCGAGGAGGAACCATGGCCAGGCGCACGCGAAACCTAGGTGTAACGATCGTTCTGCTGGGGGTAGTGGGCTCGATTGGATTTGTGAACCTGGCGCAACGCCCGCGCTTCCAGGCGTTCCACACGGTTGACGTTCTTCAGCTTCTGGCTACGGGAATGTGCTACGGAATGGCTCTGGCGGCCATTTTCTCGCTGCTTCGCAAACCCGGCGCGGAGTAAGGGCGCCCTACGCGGTGGGTGTGACCGGAGTCCGGTCGTCCGGCGTGGCCGCCGCCCGCTGCTCGTCCTGATTCTGGCGCGGTCTCCAGCGCAGGATCGGTTTTCGCGCCGCGGCCACCTCGTCCAGCCTCCCAACGCGAGTCGCATGCGGCGCGGTCTTCACAATTTCCGGATTCGTCTCCGCTTCCGCCGCAATCGAGCGCATGGCGTCGATGAATAAGTCGCACTCTTCTTTCGATTCTGACTCGGTCGGCTCGATCATCAGCGCGCCTGGCACGATCAGCGGGAAAGCCGTGGTGTACGGATGGAATCCGTAATCGATCAGCCGTTTTGCGATGTCCATCGTGTTTACGCCGTGCTTTTTCTGACGCGCGTCGCTGAACACCACTTCGTGCATCGACGGCAGGTTGTAGGGGAGATCGTAGAGGTCTTCGAGGTGTTTGCGAATATAATTCGCGTTCAGCACCGCGTCTTCCGTGGCCTGGCGAATGCCAGGCCCATACGCCAATGTGTACGCTAGCGCCCGCAGGAGCACTCCGAAGTTTCCGCAGTACGCGCGCACCCGGCCGATCGACTTCGGCCGCTCGTAATCGAGCGCAAATCTGCCGTTCCGCTCGCTCACGACGGGGATCGGCAAAAACGGCTCCAAGATTTTCTTCACCGTCACGGGTCCGGCGCCCGGCCCACCGCCGCCATGGG
>JASHQB010000184.1 GCA_030037775.1 Candidatus Acidiferrales bacterium | reverse complement strand
GCGGAGGCTGGCGATGACTTGCCGAGAGGTTGGACGTCATCTAGCGGGCTACTTGGACGGGGCGATGTCTGCTCAACGCCACGCCGTGGTCCATGCTCACCTCACTGGTTGCCCTGCCTGTCGCGCTGACTTGGATGCATACCGCCGTTTGGCGCGGGCGCTGGCCAATTCTATTCCGGTCGCGCCGCCTGCTGATTTGGCCACCCGCATTCGCGTTCAGGCCTCCCGGATGCAGTCGCAACGGGCATCGCGTCGCCTGTGGCTGCGCGTTTCCGTTTTCTTCGACAACATCCTGCGGCCTCTAGCGGTGCCGGCCACGGGCGGACTGCTCACCGCAGCCTTCGCCTTCGTGTTCCTCGTGCAGAGTTTGGTTGTCGGCATCCCCACGGGAAATATACCTAATGATCTGCCGACGGATTTGGTCCAGCCCGCGCGCCTGGAAAGCCTCGCGCCATTCCCGCTTCCTGGAATCATCAGCAGCTCGTCGAGTTCCGGGATATTGACGGTGGAAGCCACTCTCAACGCAGAGGGACAGGTTGCCGGTTACACGATTCTTGCCGGCCCGACGGATGCCGCGATCCGCCACGCGATTGACCAGGTCTTGATATTCTCTCGCTTCCAGCCGGAGATGATGTTCGGCCGGCCCACGCCAGGTGGCCGCGTCGTGTTGAGCTTCGGTGAAATCCGCGCTCGCGGCTGACCGCCTGTTTCCTCGCCCGTCTCCGCGCTTGATTTCTCTCGTACCGCGAACTCGACGAATAAATCTCGCTTGGGCCCCAGCCCGCCGTTTTCGTCGCATCGGCTCCTTCAGTCGATACAACTCCCTCGCCCACAGGGAAATCGAAGCAGGTTGTAGAATATTGCTGGTCGGGGTTCCGGCATGGCGGACGGGAGAAAGGCGGGCCGTGTTTCCGTTTTCTTGACTCGCCTCGCGACGCTCGATAGAGTGGTGTTTCACGTCTAAGCCCTCAGAGCGATCGACTTTCCTCCCCGCAGCGGGGGATTCTAAATTCCGCGGGGAGCCAGGCGAACAAAGCGTGCGAACACAACGAATGACTAGCCGCGGACTTGCTCCCAGTCCATTGTTGCCGATTTCACTCGCTCTCTTGCTCTGCGCAGCCGTCGGCGTCGCCACTCCGCACCCCGCGGCCGCACAGCAAAATGGCCAATCCGTTACGGTGCAGACCAACCAGCAGGTCTTCGCCACGATGTGCGCGCTCGATGCTGCGGGCTTCGACGCGAATTCAGCCACTCTCGATATGTACCCCGCATATTCTGCACTTCGCCAGCGTCTCTTGGAATTGAGCGGCCCCGCCACTCAAACGATGCGCGAGTTCTATCAGAAGCATCAGTTTGTCAGTTCCGACGAGACTCTCTCGCCCTTCCTTTCCTTCGCACTGGTCGTCGGGCCGCCACCGAACTTTCCGTTTCTCGTACCGCGTAGCGATGTTCCCCCGGCCGTCACTTCGATCGACGGTTTTGACGATGTTCTCCAGAATTTCTACGCCGAAGCTCACCTCGACCACGAGTGGGCAGTGGTGCACCCCGAAGCGGACGCGGAAGTTGCTCGCCTGACCGATCCCCTGCGCCAGGTCGTATTTCGGACCAGCGGGTATCTGCGCGAACTCATGACGCCGATTAGTACCCGGACCTTCACCGTCTATGTCGAGCCGCTCGTCGGAAATCGCGTAAACTTTCGCAACATCGGCAACCAATACTCCATGATCGTTGGGCCCGGGCCGGTGCTGCCGATGGACAGCATCCGTCACGGCTTTCTCCATTTCCTTCTCGACCCTTTAACGCTCAAGTACCAACAGGTCATCTCTACGCGCCGTGCCCTGCTGGAAGTCGCGAATCGTGCGCCGCAGCTTCCTCTGGCTTACCGCGACGACCTGGTCGGACTTTTCGATGAATGCCTGGTGCGCGCTGCCGAGCTCCGGCTCGAGAAATTGCCGCCGAACCGCGTGGAGGCAACCCTTCACGAGGATGATCGCACGGGCTTCATTCTGGTCCGGCCGTTGTATCAGCAGATGATTATTTTTGAAAAGTCCGAGCCTGCGATGTCGTTTTATTTTCCCACTCTGGTCCAGGGCATCAACGTCGCCGCCGAAGAGCAGCGCTTGCAGAATTTTCAGTTCGCGACCGCTTCCGAGCAAACTGCTCCGGGAGGCGTGGCTGGCGAAGCCGACGCAAGCGCCGCGGACTTAGCCCTGCAGCAGGCGCTGCTTCGCGGAGATCGCCAGATTGCCACGCAAGACGGCAAAGGCGCGGCGGCGACCTTCCAGGCGATTCTCACTCAGCACCCGAATCTTCCCCGTGCTCTCTACGGTTTGGCAATTGCCTCCGTGCTTGAGGGCCAGGGGCAAGAGGCGGAGGATTTATTTCAGCGCATCGTGCATGCGCCCGCCAGCTCGTCAAGCGGCTCAGCGGCTACGGATCCGGACGTTCTGGCTTGGGCCTATGTATATCTGGGCAGGATCAGTGACCTGCGCGGCAATCGCCAGCAAGCTCAAGAGGAATATCGCGCCGCATTAGCCGTGAGCGGCGCTCCCGAGCAGGCCCGAGTCGCTGCCCAGCAGGGACTCAACGCGCCCTATGGCCCGCCGAAAGACGCTCAACCGTAACGAAAAAGGAGATCGTCATGAATTACCGAAGGGCTTTCCAAGTTTTTATTTTTTGCGCGATCGCATCTTTGATCGCCGCTCCCCGCTTGCGCGCGCAGGACCAGCAGGGCCAGCAACAGAGCCAGCAGCAGTCTCAGCAACAAACCAATCCACCCCAGCAGACGCAAAAGCCCTCGCTGCAGAATCCGCAGCAAAACGCCGCCCCCGCTCCGCCGGCCGTCGATCCCAAAGAAGAGGCCGCTTTCAAGACCTTCTACGATATGAAGCCGGCCACCGCGGCAGATCTGGATGCGAAAATCCAGGCGGGTGAGGGATTCGTCAAGGATTACCCGCAGAGTCGCTATCGGGAAGCAGTTTATTCGACTTTAGCCGGCGCTTATTTCCAGCACGGCGAAGTTGACAAAACGTGCGACGCAGCGGATAAGGCTCTGGCCATCAATCCGGATGATTTGACCATTTTGACCCACGTCGGCTGGATGATCCCCCACAGTAATCCCAATACGCCCAACTACGACCAGGATCTGGCCAAGGCCGAGCAGTACGAAAAGCACGCGCTTCTGGTTTTGAACTCGCTGCCCAAGCCCGCGAATTTGACCGATCAGCAGTTCGCCGACAGCAAGACTGCGGCCCTTGCGGAGTCGCACAGCGGGCTCGGTCTGATTTACTTCCGGCAAAAGAAATATGACGTTTCTTCCGCGGAGCTTCAACAGGCTACGACGACGGAGGCCACCCCCGACCCCACCGACTTTTTCGTGCTCGGAGTGGATGATGAATATCTGTCGAAGTTTCCGGATTCCGTGAAAGCCTTCGATAGTTGTGCCCAGATAACCTCTTCGCTCCAGGATCGATGCAAACAGCTCTCCGCGGAAGCCAAAGCCAAAGAAGGAGCCGCGCCGCCGCAGAAGCCCTGACGCGCCACCCTCTATGGACGATTCCGAACGAGAAGCGCTCGAAACTGCCCTCGGCCACCAGTTTACCAATATCGAGTGGCTCGAACGGGCGCTGACTCATCGTTCTCACGCATTCAATTCCGGCATTCGGCACAACGAGCGCCTCGAATTCTTGGGCGACAGCGTCTTGGGCTTGGCGGTCAGTCGCGTTCTCGTCTCGAAGTTCCCCGATTGGAACGAAGGCCGCCTCTCCAAGGCGCGGGCTCGTCTGGTCAGTGTTGGCAGCGCCGAACAAGCGGCCAATCGCTTGAATCTGGGCGGGCACCTGCGCCTTGGCCCGGGCGAAGAGAAAACGGGAGGCCGCCAGAAACAGAATCTCCTTGCGGACGCTTATGAAG
Organism: Candidatus Acidiferrales bacterium; assembly: GCA_030037775.1. Classification (GTDB taxonomy): domain Bacteria; phylum Acidobacteriota; class Terriglobia; order Acidiferrales; family UBA7541; genus DAHUXN01. The sequence continues at coordinate 485 of JASHQB010000184.1, read as the reverse complement.
CCGTCGTCGGCGCCATTTTTCGCGATGCTGGCTTCGACGCTGCCGCCGCATTTGTCGGCCGCTCTCTATTGTACGACCCAGCGACCATCACGGAGTTGCTTGCCGAGCCGGATCATAAATCGGCTCTTCAGGAGTGGCTTCAGAGTCGCGGCCTCCGCCCGGCGGAATATCGTGTCGTTGCCGAATCCGGCCCCGAACATGCCAAGACATTTCGCGTTTCCGTGCGCGTTGACGGCCGGTCCCTCGCCCAAGGTGAGGGACGCACCAAGAAGGTCGCGCAGCAAGCCGCTGCCCTTCTGGCCCTGAAGTCATTGCGCGAAGAACCCGTCCAAGCCGCACGACACCGCCAGCAAGGAAAGTAAAATGCCCGAAGAAGCGCCATCTTCCGTTGCCTCTGATTTTCCCGCGCCTTCGGGGAATAATCCCGAGGGCGAAGGCCTGCTCCAGGGCTACGTCGAATCGCTCATCGTCACGATTGTCCTGGC
>JASHQB010000183.1 GCA_030037775.1 Candidatus Acidiferrales bacterium | reverse complement strand
GCTCCGCTGGCACAGATCGTGAATCCTCCGCATCACCGTGTGCCCGCCCACGCGTCCCATCTTCATATTGATGATTCGGCACGCTCCCATCTCGATCGCCGCAATGGCGTGCTCATATTCGTGGATGCATTCATCCAGGCATATCGGGGTCTCAATCTGCTTCTGCAGCTTCACGTGACTGTAAATGTCGTCCCAGCCGAGCGGCTGCTCGATCATCATGAGACCGAACGCATCCAGCTGTTTGAGCAGCGCGATATCCTCCAGCGAGTAGGCCGAATTTGCGTCCGCCATCAGGCGGATTTGTGGCCAGCGCTTTCTCAGTGCCGCAACACTCTTTACATCGTGGCCGGGCTTGATTTTGATTTTGATCCGCTGGTATCCCGCCGCCAGCTCTTTCTCCACATTAGCGAAGAGTTCCTCGACGCTCGGCTGAATCCCGATCGAGACTCCACATGGAATTTCCTGTCGCACACCGCCCAGGAGCTTCCACAGCGGCATGTTTTTCTGCTTCGCTTCGGCGTCCCAGATCGCCGATTCCAGCGCCGCCTTGGCCATGTTGTGGCCTCGTGTGTGCCCAAGCATTCCCCAAATGTCGCGGGCGGCACTGAACTCCTTTCCTCGCACATCGCGCCACAGGAAATCACGCAGGATGACCCACGCCGTGTCGATGTTTTCCGGCGAATAGTACGGCTTTTCGTCCGCGACGCACTCGCCCCATCCCGTGACGCCGTCCGCTTTTACTTCGAGCAGCAAGATTCGCCGTTCCGTCGTCGTGCCGAAGCTCGTTTCAAAACGCATGACCATCGGCATGCGAATTTCCCGCAGCATTACTTTCTCGATGCGCATTGTTTCCGCCCTTGTTTTTGCACGCTATTTCGCGGCGATTTGTGACGCGATCCGGCTTTCCTCTTCCAATACGTAGCTTGCTTCCTTCGCTCCGATTTCCAATCCTGTGACCACGTACCCTTTCTTCATGTAGCTTAAGAACTGCTCGCGTATTTCGCGCTGCACACGCGCTCCCTCCGGCGGATCCACTTGCTTCCTGGCGCTGATGTCTTGCGGGATGGTAACGCGCACCGCCGTAGCGCTTGTTTCCGGCGTCTCGCCTCGCAAAATCGCGGCGACGCGCGGCGAATCAAGATACCACTCCGCCATCAACCGGTCCGTTGGCAAGCCCGCATGCAAAGGGCTTTCCGTAACGCCATAGCAATTGGGAATGTACCGTCTGACCACCGCGCCGAGGCGATTGATATTGAAATGCGCGTTTTTCAATTCGAGCGGATCGAAAGTCCACTCCACCAGCTGAATTCCCCGCGAGAGGCAATCGTTTCGCTGCGCCAGTTTCAGCATCCGTCCAATGCCGCGATCGCGAAACTCCGCCAGCACCGCGGTCATATGGGAATGGATAATCGGCCTCCCGCCGCGAAACCCAGCAAGCCCGAGCGTGAACCCGACCATTTGATCGCCCGCGAACGCACCAAGCGTCTGCCCTCCGGTTTCGCGCGCCACCACGAACAGTCCCGACGGCACCACCAGATCCTCTCCCCAAGTGATGAGCTGCAGCCGCACGCACTCTTCGTATTCTTCCAGCGTCGCGCAGTGCCGCACCGTGATCGGCGCGCGGGCTACCCCCGGGCCTTCGACTCGTTCCATAATTCTTCCATCTCCGTGCGCGGAACGTCGGCGAGCCGACTTCCCTGCGCCGACGCTTTCCGCTCCATCCACTGAAATCGGCGCGAAAACTTCTCGTTCCCGCGCTTCAGCGCGCGTTCCGGGTCAACACCAATGAATCGCGCCAGATTCACAATCGAGAAAAACAAATCGCCAATCTCCGCTTCCACTTCAACTTGAGCTTTTGCGGAGCCTCGCGTCTCACGCTCTAATGCTTCGCGGACTTCGTTAATCTCCTCGCGGATTTTTTCGAGTATCCCTTCCACATCGTCCCAATCGAAACCGATGTTCGAAGCGCGCCGCGTCAGTTGATAGCCTTCAAGTAATGCTGGAAGTCCTCGCGGAACTCCATCGAGCGCCGAATGAAACGTCCGTTTCCCATCTCCAGGAGCAAACTCGCTCGCGCGCTCTTCCGCCTTGAGCTGTTCCCAATTCTTCAGCACCTGCGCCGAGCTTCGCGCCTTCACTTTGCCGAAGACGTGCGGATGCCGCCGGACCATCTTCGTATGCACCGCCCGGATCACGTCTCCAATGTCGAACCGGCCCTCTTCCTTGGCCAGTTCTGCATGAAACACGATCTGCAGCAGCAGGTCGCCCAGCTCGCCGGCGAATTTCTGCGCGTCATCGGAATCCAGCGCGTCCAGAACCTCGTACGCTTCCTCAATCAGGAACGGCCGCAAACTACTGTGCGTCTGCTCGCGATCCCACGGGCAGCCATTGGCGGCACGCAGGCGCTTCTGCAACGCCACCAAATCCTCAAACAGTCTTCCGGCGCCGCTCGCACCTCCGCGCGCTCGCGCCGGTTTTCGCGTCTTTCGCTTCAGTTTTCCGGGCTTCTTTGTGGGCGACGGCAAGACGAATCTCTCTCTAAGCAATCGCACACTCTACGGCACGCTGCGCGCGCTGACAAGATGAAATTCCCAGCGCTGGTCAGTTTGAATTTTCTCGATCATGACACAAGGACTCAAAATTCAAACCGACCCAATGCCAAATTCCCCACCCTCGTGACGCGCTCTTGCCCATAATGGTAAACTGACGTCTAGAGTTCTCTGTGCCCAATCCAAGGAGTCTGCCGTGGCTGAGCCGAAGCCTGAAGAATCATTCCGCGTCGTCGACCGGCGACTGTTCACCTCTGAAGGCGAATTGCGTCCAGAAGTGGCCGAAGAGCACAGCCGGGAGGAGGCGAAATCGCAGCCTGCGCCGTCACCGCGGGACGCCAAAGCCGAGAAGATCGCCG
>JASHQB010000182.1 GCA_030037775.1 Candidatus Acidiferrales bacterium | reverse complement strand
GCCGTTTCCATGGCCGATTCCCTCCTGGCCGAAGCCCGCACCGTAAAAAACGTGAAAATCGTCGCCGCCCGGGTCGAAAACGCCGACCGCGAGGCCCTCCGCCAGCTCGCCGACGGCCTAAGGCAGAAAATGGGCTCCGGGGTGGTCGTTTTGGCCACCGGCGCTACGACCGAAGAGGGCGGTAAGGTATCTCTCATTACGGCTGTAACGAAAGACTTGACGAACCGCCTCCACGCCGGGAAGATGGTCCAGGAAATCGCCAAGTTCGTAGGGGGCTCCGGAGGCGGCCGGCCTGACCTGGCCGAGGCCGGAGGTAAGGATGTTGCTGGTATCGAAACAGCTCTTGCGCAGGTCGGCCCGCTCGTCGAGCGGCTGGTATAATTCCTTACAAGCGCTAGAAACCAAGCCGGGTATCCCTTCAAACCCGGTCGCGGATGCAGTGTCGTTTGTGAGGAAGTGGGAATGTTCTGCCTTTTCCGTAAAGGTGTGGCAAGCCAGTCCCAGCGGGCCAGCCTGCCCTGGCGGGCAGCCCGGAGGGTTTTGCGTACCCATGCGATGACAACTCTTGTGGCGGTTTTGGGTTTGTGCCTGGGAGGTCCGGCGCAGGCCCAAATTGCATCTTACGTAGATGTGCATGGGCGCACGATATACATCAACGCAAACCCTCCCGCCAAGGCGGCGCGGCACTCCGCCGCCGATGGGGGCCTGACGGTGCCGCCGGCCAAGCTGCAAAACTTGGCCAGTGCGGCGGCGACGCGCAACAACCTGGATCCTGCGCTGGTGCAGGCGGTGATCCAAACGGAGTCGAACTGGAATCCGTACGCGGTGTCCCGCAAGGGAGCGTTTGGGTTGATGCAACTGATTCCATCGACGGCAGAACGTTACGGCGTGAGCGACGTGTTCGATCCTGTCCAGAACATCAATGGCGGGACGCGATATTTGCGGGACCTGCTCGAACGGTATCACGGTGATCTGAAGAAATCGCTCGCGGCCTATAATGCCGGCGAGCAAGCCGTGCAGCGGTTCGGCGGCGTGCCTCAATATCCCGAAACACGAGCTTACGTCCGAAAAGTGACTCATACCTACTTCCAGTCCGGCTCGCCGAGGGTTCCTGTCGTCACGGCCTCTCGGCAAACCTCGATCCATGAAGTCACGGGTCCTGGCGGCCGGACGATTTTCACAAACGAATGAAGCGGCCGAGCAAAAACAAAACTCCCCAAATCGTTTGGTGGCTCCTGCTGACGCTGGCAGCGCCTCTGGCGTTTTTCTGCGCGCCCGCCGCAAAAGCGCAGGGCTCCTCGAGTGCGCAAGCCGAAGCGCAATATCAAAAAGCCGAGCAGATGCGCCAGGCTTTCGAAGCCAAGCCCGAAGACAGCCGTTCGCTTGAAGATTACAAGCAACTCGTCGCTGCTTATCGCCGCGTCTACCTGCTTTCCTCCTCCGCCGGAGCCGTCACTCCCGCGCTGATGGAGGTCGCCCAGCTCTATCACGGCATGGGCGATCAATTCGACCAGGCTTACTATCAGAATTCCCTGGTCACTTACGAATTCCTCATCGCGCAGTATCCCGGCAGCAAATTCCGCACCGACGCGCTCTTCGAAGTCGGGAAAATCGAGAAAGACGATTTGGGCGAAGGCCCCGAAGCAAAGGACGCCTTCACGCAATTCCTGCAGAAATATCCGCATTCGCCGCGCGCTGTGGAAGCGCGTGAAGCGCTGAAGGAAATCGCCGCCGGCAAAATCGGCGCGCCAAAATCAGCCGCGCAAACCGCGGCCAAAACCGGCGCAGCGAATGCAGATGAATCCTCTCCGGACACCGCCGATCCTGACGCCGCTCACCAGGCCGCCGATTCGCAGCCGGTGAAAGACGCCGAAACAGTCGCGCAGCCGGCTCCCGGCGATCCGCAAAGCGGCCCTGCGAAAGTCACCGCGATTCGCACCTGGAACGCGGACGATTACACGCGCGTGGTGGTTGATCTCGATGGCGCGGTGAAGTACGAATCCGCGCGCATCAAAGATCCCGACAGAATCTATTTCGATTTGTACACCGCGCATCTCGCAAAATCGCTCACCGAAAAAGAAATGCCCGTGCAGAACGGCTTCTTGAAGGCCGTCCGTGTCGCGCAGAACAAAGATGGCGTGGTGCGGCTCGTGCTCGATGTGCAGAGCGTCCAGGGATACTCCGCATTTCTGCTGCCCGATCCCTTCCGCCTGGTGATTGATGTGCACGGCGCGGTCAGCATCGCAAACAACAAGAAGCCGGCCGCGGACATCGGCGTCGGCAAGCTGGCTGGCGATGCGCCCGATACACCGGCCGCGCCGCCCGTGCCTTCCGAGAAAGTCACCGTGCCGCCCGATGGCGGCGCGACCGCGGAGAATGCAACGGAACCACCGGCGTCCGCCCCACCTTCGCCGCAACCGAGCCGCAGCGGTCGCGTGCTTTCTGGCCCGCTCGCCCCCGCCGTCGCTGCGCAACCAACCCGCGATGGCGAGCGTTCTTTGACGCGCACGCTCGGATTGAAAATCAGCCGCATCGTCATCGACCCCGGCCACGGCGGCCAGGATACCGGGACCATCGGCCCGCATGGCGTGATGGAAAAAAATGTCTGCCTCGACGTGGCTCTGCGGCTCGGCAAACTCATCCAGAAAAAACTCCCGGGAGCGGAAGTGGTCTATACGCGGAAGACCGACGTTTTCATTCCTCTCGAAGAGCGCACCGCCATCGCCAACCAGGCCAAAGCGGACTTGTTCATTTCCATTCACGCGAACTCCAGCCATAACGACACCGCGCGCGGCATTGAAACGTATTATTTGAATTTCACTACCTCGCAAGAAGCGCTCGAAACCGCGTCTCGCGAAAATGCCTTGTCCGATGCCTCCATTCATCAATTGCAGGACTTGATCAAGAAAATCGCCGATAACGACAAGATCGAGGAATCCCGCGAGCTGGCTTCCGATATCCAGAATTCCCTCACCGGGCAGTTGCGGCAGGTCAGCACTGCGGAACGCAATCGCGGCGTGAAAAAAGCGCCCTTTGTCGTGCTCATCGGCGCGGACATGCCGTCGGTGCTTGCAGAAATTTCCTTCCTCAGCAATCCGGCCGATGAAAAACTGCTCGAAAAAGCGGCGCAGCGGCAGCGCATCGCCCAGGGGATTTTCCGCGGCGTCGAGAGTTATCTCTCCAGCCTCAATAGCCTCGCGCTCGACCGCCAGCGGCAGAAACTGATGACCGTGCAGCAGCCCGTCACTTCCGGCTCCTCCCGCGAGCAGCGCTAGCCTTTCCGTCGTATAATGAAGAGAGCCACCATGCGCCGCCTTTTGCTGCTCTGTTTGCCGCTACTGCTGCTCGCTGCACCGAAGTCGTCTGCACAGGCAATTTTGCCTGCTTCCGTGGCGGGCTGGAATTCCACGCCGCTCGCCGCGACTGCCTCCGCTCCCCTCGAGACACTCGTGCTCCAGGAAGATGGGCTCAAGGCAACCGAGCGGCGTGCGTACACTCTTGGCGCGGACTCTTTCGACGGCACCGTCTACTCTTTCGGAGACACAGAAGGCGCGTACGCCGCGTATTCATTCTTGCGTACGCCGGACATGGCCCAGGCGAACCTCACCCAGCATTCCTCGATTTCGCTGAGCCGCGCGCTCGCGCTGACCGGCAATCTGCTGCTTGATTTTTCTAACCTCAGGAATCGCGAAAAGGACAGCGATGCAATCGAGCTGATCGTGGCGCAGGCCGGAGGCCACGCCCACTGGGGTGCTTATCCTCCTCTCGTGCAGCGCTTGCCGGTTAAAGATTTCGTCCCGCGTTCCGATCGCTTCATTTTGGGGCCCGTTGCCCTGGCGCAGTTCTTGCCGCTTGCTGGCGGCGACTGGATCGGCTTTTCCAAAGGCGCCGAAGCGGAGCTCGCCCATTACCGGCTCGCAGGTCACGATTCCACCATGCTCATAGTGGATTACCCGACGCCGCAGATCGCGGCAGACCAACTCCGACAATTGAAAGCGCAGCTCGGCGTCATCGCCACGGACAATCTGTCCACAAGCGCGAACACCGCGACCTCCGGCCCGGGCGGTTCGCGCTTGTACGCGCACCGCGACAGCACGATGGTGGCGCTGGTTGCCAATGCTCCTTCCGAAAAAGCTGCGAATTCCCTTCTTGACCAGTTTAATTCCGGCCTGGTGCTGACCTGGAATACTCCCGTTCTGATAACCAATCAGCCGCCCATGGTCACCGTCGTCATCGGAACTTTCATTGGAGCCGGCGAGATCTGCGCCTTTGCCCTCTTGGGCGGACTTTTCTTCGCCGGGTTTCGCCTGCTCATCAAACGGGTGTTGCCTGGCCGCGTATTCGACCGCGCGATGCAGCTGGAAATCATCGAGTTGGGGCTCTCGAGCCGCCCGGTCAAAGGCAGTGATTTGTATTAGATGGCGAGTCAAGATCGGCCCCAAGGGTGAATTGGTGACGGGATGCGCATCATCCTGCGTTCCTATCTAACACATTACACATAGCTTATACTGCCTGCGTTTCAACAGTTTTCGCCCTTGACTCAGCCAACCAGGTTTCATAGACTCCAAATTGTGGAAGAGTTTCGCGGGCCATCCGCGCATTGGCCCAGAAGCTTTTCTCCCTGGAAGGCCCACTTCGCGGTGGGCCTTCTGCTTTTTGGCGCGATTTTCTGCGCGGGCTTCCTCGGCCATCATTTCCAAGCGCAGCCCGATCCTGCGCGCAATTGTCCAGCGCGTCTCCGTTTTCTTGTAGGTGAGACTCTCCTCCGCGCTGCCTCTACTTCCTTCGCTCGGTGCAAATTGCGCTTTGCGAGGGCAAGCATTTTGTATTATAGAAAGCGGTGCGTCGCGCGTTTACCGGCGCGAAAGATCCAAGGGGTGTGAGATGAAAACGATGAAATCGAATTGTGCCTCTGATCGGAACGATTCTCGCGAAAATTGCCGCCCGTGGGCCGCGGCGCGCACGCATATCGGGATGCGCGCGAGCGCGCTCGGTGCATTCTGCCTGGGCGCCGCATTTATTCTGGGGCTGGGTGCGCCGAGCTTCGCGCAGCAAAAGCGGCCGCTCAACTTGGACGACCTTGCGCGGATGCGCGACGTACGCGACCCGCAGTGCTCGCCCGACGGGAAATGGGTGGCCTACACCGTCAGCACAATCGACGTGAAAGATGACAAGCACAGCTCGCACGTCTGGATGGTCAGCACCGACGGCTCGACCGACCGGCAGATCACCGAGAGCCAAGAGTCGGAGGGCAATCCGCAATGGTCTCCCGACGGGAAATATCTATCGTTCACCTCCGGCCGCGCGGGCGAAGCCAAAGGCAACCAGGTGTGGATCCTCAATCGCGAAGGCGGCGAAGCGATGCAGCTCACCAACGTGAAGGGGCACCTGCAAAGCTACGAATGGTCGCCCGATTCGAAGCGCCTGGCGCTCGTGGTTGGCGACCCGGACCCCGATGAGCCGCAGGGCGACGCCGAGGGAGGCAAGCCGAAGCCGCCGAAGCCCATCGTCATCGACCGCTATCATTTCCGCGAGGACGTGGTCGGCTACCTGCTCAGCGGGCGCCACAGCTACGTCTACATTTTCGACATCGCCACGAAAAAATCAGAGCGCCTGACCAACGACACCGGGCACGACGAATCCGGCCCGGTATGGTCGCCGGACGGAACGCGCATCGCGTTCCTGAGCAATCACGATCCGCAGCCGGACCGCGATCCGGTCCCGCAAATCTTTGTGGCTAACGCGCAGGCAGGCTCGGCGGAAACGCAAATCACGCACTACGACACGCGCGGCACGCGCGGGCGGCTGGCGTGGAGTCCCGATGGAAAGTGGATCGCATTTCTCCTCGAAGACGAAAAGAAATGGGGCGCCTACGGCATGAGCCATCTGGCCATTGTGCCGTCGGACGGGTCGGGCGAGCCGACGGTTTTGACGGAGAAGCTGGACCGCTCCGTCTCCGGCCCTTATTTCAGCGATGACGGCAAGTCGATCGTCGTGGAGGAAGAAGACGACCGCTCGGAATACCCGGTCTCGGTCAGCGTGGCGGACCAGAGCGTGACCAAGCTGCTGCAGCCGCCCATCGTCATCGGCGGCATTTCGCATACGAGCGGCTGCCTGGTGGGCCTGGCCGGCGGCGACGACAAAGCGACGGAAATTTATTCCTGGGAGGGCGGCAATCTTCGCCAGCTCACGCATCAGAACGATGCCCTTTTCGCGCAGCTTGACCTGGGCAAGACGGAAGACGTCGAATGGAAGTCTCCGGACGGCACGGACGTCCACGGGCTGCTGACCTATCCCGTCGGTTACCAGGCCGGCACGAAAGTGCCGTTCCTGCTGCGCATTCACGGCGGGCCGAACGGGCAGGACGCACACGCGTTCAGCTTTGAGCGGCAGATTTTCGCCGCGAACGGCTATGCCGTGCTCAACGTCAATTATCGCGGCAGCTCGGGACGAGGACAAAAATACCAGCGCGCGATTTTCGCCGACTGGGGCCACTACGAAGTGATTGATTTGAAGGCCGGCATCGACCACGTGGTTCAGATGGGCGTTGCGGACCCTGACAAGCTCGGCGTGGGCGGCTGGAGTTACGGCTGCATTCTTACGGACTACATGATCGCGAGCGATCCGCGGCTGAAGGCCGCCACGTGCGGCGCGGGCACAGGGTTCACCGTGGCGCTCTACGGCGTGGATGAGTACATCATCCAGTACGACTATGAAATCGGCCCGCCGTGGAACGAGAAGTCGTGGGAGACGTATCAGAAAATTTCCTACCCGTTTCTGCATGCCGACCGGATCAAAACGCCGACGCTCTATTTCAGCGGCGACAAAGATGCCAACGTGCCGATGGTCGGGAACATGCAAATGTACCAGGCGCTGCGCAGCCTGGGCGTCCCGACAGGGCTGATCATTTACCCCAACGAGTTTCACGGCATCACGCGGCCCAGCTTCGTGCGCGATCGCTACGAACGGTATCTGGCGTGGTACGCGAAATACTTGAAGGGCGCTGGCGGAGGCACGAGCGTGGCGGGGGAGTAGAAGCCAATCGCTAGTGGTCACTGGACAGTGGTCAGCGCGTAACAGCTGACGTCTTGCTGCAGGCTCTGAAAAAAGCGTGAATCTGTCCCGATTAGAAAGTAGCATCCGACGCGTTTTCAGCAAGTTGGCTCTTCGCGACTGGCGTTTTGTGTACCGATTAGAAATTGTTAACTTGCTGCGCGCGGGGAGCGACGCTGGAGCAGGCGGGGCGGCGGGGATTCTAATCGGGTAAAATTTGAAAAAAGCGCAGATTTCCCCGATTAGAAATGCGTTCCGTCTTTTGTTTTGTGTAAGTTGCATCGATTTCTAATTTTCCATATTTACCCGATTAGAATCACCTTTTCTTCGCCTTGAGGCCATAAAAACGAAAAAGCCGCTCTCCGCGGCCTGGCCTTTCTCTTCTCCGTTTCTCCCGCCCGGCTGGAACGCCCAGCCGAGGCCTCTGTATACCATAGAGTAAAGGTAATTGTCAAGAAGCAAACAGCGGTGCGGGGCGTTGACAATTTCCCAGGGATGTATCTACAATGTTGATACAGGAGGTTTGGGGTCATGAGAGTGGTGGTCAAGAAATGGGGGAACAGCGCCGCGGTACGCGTGCCCGCCTCGGTGATGCAGGCGGCGCAACTGCGTTTAGAGGAGCCCGTGGACGTGCGCGAGGAGGGCGGCCGCATCGTCATCGAGCCAGTCCAGCGAAAGCAATACGATTTGGCTGAACTGCTGAAGGGGATTACGCGTGAGAATCTACATGACGAAGCCGAATTTGGCCGAGCGGTTGGCAAAGAGGCCTGGTAATGTCACGCAGCTACGTGCCTGACGCTGGCGACATTGTATGGATTGACTTCGACCCACAGGCCGGGCACGAACAAGCGGGACACCGACCGGCCCTGGTTTTGAGCCCGGCGGCATATAACGCGAAAACGAGCTTGATGGTCTGCTGTCCTATGACCACGCAGGTAAAAAACTATCCATTCGAGGTGGTGATTGCCGGAACGACTCCCAGCGCGGTTCTCGCGGACCAGCTCAAGAGTCTCGATTGGCGCAAAAGACGAGCCAGGCGGAAGGGCGCCGTGTCGGCGGCTGAACTGGCCGACGTGCGCGCAAAAATCCGAGCGCTGATAGGGTAATCAAGCAAAGACTAAAAATAGATCCGGTTTTGTATGTTGTTTTTTGTAGGGATGGCTCTTCCTGCGCGAGCCTGCTCGTGACGGTGTTAGACTGCTCGCCGATGCGTACGGCAGGCGCAAGACGGGAAAGCGGCGGGCAACACGCCATGAAAAGAAAGATGCCGAAGGATATTGACGAATACCTGGAGCGCCACTCGAAGGAGGAGCAGCGGCTGCTCGGCCAGATGCGCGCCACGGTCCAGAAGGCCGCGCCCGAGGCCACGGAAAAAATCAGCTACGGGATTCCGACTTTCTATCTGAACGGGAATCTGGTGCACTTCGCGGCATTTCCAAATCACATTGGCTTTTATCCCACGTCTTTGGGAATCGCCGCGTTCAAGAAGGAGTTGGGCGGGTACAAATGGTCGAAGGGCGCGGTGCAGTTCTCGAAGGACAAGCCGCTGCCGCTCGCGCTGGTGACGAAGATTGTGAAATTCCGCGTGAAAGAGAATGTGGAGAAGTAGGGTCGAGTCGCCGATGGCATTGAGCCAGCCGCCGCGGGTTAGCGGAAGGGGCGGAACATGAAGTCGGGGCGCCAGGCGGCGAATGCGGAAAGCAGGCCCATGAAGAGCAGGACGAGCGGAAAAGCCCAGATGCGGTCGCTCTCCCAGCGGGCGTTTTGGGGCGACGCCGGATCGTAGAGAACGGCGACCTGCACTCCGGGTTGAAGCTGGGCCCTGCGATAGGACGCGCCCTTCGCGCTCGGAAGGTCCTCCTGAATCTGGAACGGTTGACCCTCGACAATGTAGCGAATGGTGAAGCGGGAGGAGTCGCGGTCGACGATTTCGCCGGCCGCTTCGCGGGCGCGCGAGGTGAAGCTCCAGGCATCCCAGAGGCGATAGAGTCCGTAGGGCAATGCTAATGCGGCAATGAGCAGGGCGATGATGGCTTTCTGGCGCAGAGATGGAGGTGCGTCGAGCATTGGCTGGCGGCCTTATTGACAAGCTTACCGAGAATGTGGCGCGCAGACGGGAATTTCTGCGGCTATGTGGCGGATTCTTAAACTTCAATTTTTCCAAGAAAAGAGAAACAGCTTTGGGAGGAGGTCGTCAGTCGATGCGCGCGCATCTTGGCCGGCACCTCGGACAAGGCGCGCTTGCCCCACGACCTAATTGGTCTGATCAGTCCGTCTCACGACGAATGAGAATATCTGATCGTCGGGCATCGATAAAACTTGTCGCCCTGCATCCGCAAGTCTTTTGTGAGGCAGGTTGAGGAATCGCTGGATGAACTGCGGCGTGAGGCGGAAAACGACAGCTTTGCCTAAAGATCGGTCTGACACAATTGTTTCCATACGATCCTGAGGAACCTCTACAAGCTTCAGGTTAAGCTTTCCCACGCTCACGCCCGTGGCGGCTTGAACGCCATCGGCGATGCAACTCCATTGCACCTCGAGCGGCGTATTGTGTACCACTTCCAACGCGAAAGTTCCTCTCGCGACTCCTAGCTCCTTTAGTGCGCGCTCCCCCATGCGATAACCGGCCACGGCGAACGGGCCGGGCATTCCGTGAATGTAGGCAACTTGTTCGAGTGGATTCGCAGAAGCTAAGGCGATCGTGCGGCCTTTGTCTTGAGCCAGGCTGCTTGCGCTCAAGAGAAAACAAACGGTCATCGTCAATGACAGGAATCGGAAGCGCATATTGCCCCCCTTGACCTCCCAAAACTTGATTTCTCACCAGCCAAGGACATATGCAAACACCAGCGGCGCAACGATGGTCGCATCGGACTCGATGATGAATCGCGGCGTCTCCGGGCCGAGCTTTCCCCACGTGATCTTCTCGTTTGGCACCGCGCCAGAGTAGGAACCATAGCTGGTCGTGGAGTCGCTGATCTGGCAGAAGTAAGCCCAGAGCGGCACATTTTCTCGTCGAAGGTCCTGATGCAGCATGGGAACGACGCAGATCGGAAAGTCGCCCGCGATGCCGCCCCCAATCTGGAAAAACCCAAGCGGACTTTGCTTCGTCGTGTGCGCATACCAGCGCGCGAGTTCGATCATGTATTCGACGCCGCCGCGTACCGTGGTGGCGTTTTTCACCTTGCCGCCGATTACCTGCGCCGCATACATGTTGCCCAGTGTGGAGTCTTCCCAGCCGGGGACAAATATGGGCAGGTGCTTTTCTGCGGCGGCCACCATCCAGCTATCTTTCGGGTCGATGTCGTAAAATTGCTTGAGCTTTCCTTCGCGCAAAATCTTGAAGAGAAATTCGTGAGGAAAGCACCGGCCGCCTGCCTGGTCGGCGGCGTGCCACTCTTCCATCACCACGCGCTCAATCCGCCGCATCGCTTCTTCTTCAGGAATGCACGTATCAGTCACGCGGTTCAAATGGTGTTCAAGAAGATCAACTTCCTGCTGCGGCGTGAGTTGCCGATAATGCGGGACGCGCTTGTACTGATTGTGCGCCACCAGATTGTAAAGGTCCTCTTCTAAGTTCGCCCCCGTGCAACAGATGCCGTGAATCTTATCCCGGCGAATCATTTCCGCAAGCGACAACCCCAATTCCGCTGTGCTCATCGCGCCGGCGAGGGTTACGAACATTTTCCCGCCCTTCGCCAGCAGTTGCTTGTAGCCCTCGCTTGCGTCGATCATTGCGGCCGCGTTGAAGTGCCGGTAATGATGCTTCATAAATGCGCTGATCGGACTTCCCGGATACAAACTCATGGTTCATCCTCCTTTCAACCGCGAATCGGGAAACACCCCTAGTAGAAGAGGCGATTGAGGCTGGAGGTTTGGCTTAGAAGTAGCTCGCGGTATAACTCAGCAGCGAAAAAAGCGTGTGCGATGCGATTGGGAGATGCGGCGAATGCGGCTCACCAAACATCGAGACGATGGATAGCACAAGTGCATCGCGGAGCGCCAGCAATTTCGGAGTCGCTGTGAAAAAATATTCCCTCTTGCTTCCTGGGAAAACACGGGCGAGCGGCGAAGGGTTTGACCCGACCTTCGGCACGATGTTAAATTCGATTTACAGCCGCGGTAGCTCAGTTGGTAGAGCAGCCGATTCGTAATCGGCAGGTCGACGGTTCAAGTCCGCCCCGCGGCTCCATCCAAGCAGTCCGCGAATAACCGATCTGCCCTAGCATGCTCTCGCGACGGTGTTAGACTGCTCGCCGATCCGTACTGGAGTCGCAAAACTGGAAAGAAGCGGGTAACACACCATGAAGCGAAAGATGCCGAAAGATATCGACGAGTACCTAGAGCGCCGCTCAAGGGAGGACCAGCGGCTGCTCGGCCAGATGCGCGCCACGATCCAGAAGGCCGCGCCCGAGGCCACGGAAAAAATCAGCTACGGGATTCCGACTTTCCACTTGAACGGGAATCTGGTGCACTTCGCGGCATTTCCAAATCACATTGGCTTTTATCCTACGTCTTCGGGAATCGCCGCGTTCAAGAAGGAGTTGGGCGGGTACAAATGGTCGAAGGGCGCGGTGCAGTTCCCGAAGGACAAGCCGCTGCCGCTCGCGCTGGTGACGAAGATTGTGAAATTCCGGGTGAAAGAGAATGTGGAGAAGTAGGGTCGAGTCGCCGATAAGCATTCAGCCAGCCACCGCGGGATTAGCGGAAGGAGCGGAACATGAGGCCGGAGCGGAAGGCGGCGAATGCGGAAAGAAGCCCGATGGACGGGACGACGAGAGGAGCGCGGCTAGGAGCCGGCAAGAATCTGGAGGTCAATGCGCTGGAGGCAGGCGCTATCTGTTGTAGGATGCGCCACGACATGAAGCCGAAGGAGTCAAACAAATTCGTGAACGTGCACCTATTCGCCCTCGAAAACCCTCGACCGAACGAGCGGCACCGTTCTTGTAACGTGGCCATCGAAGGTCCTCTCCAATAAATCTGCACGAAGTGTCGTTTCTAGCTCCTCGGGGAGGCGCTTTTCCACGCTTACAAAGTGGACGACATATTCGTGCTCGGGCGTTCGCGCGTGAGGTAGCCGAACAAACCAATCGCCCAGACCGCGAGGCCCAAACTGGGAGTATTCATCCTCCATTCGTGTTATCTCAAGCGGCATGGGGCTACTGTTCGATTTCGGAATGGTCCAACTGATTACTTCCTGCGGTTCCTGCGTTACGGTTCCGTCCTCAATCCTGAACGGAAGTCTCGAAAGATGATCTGCCCCATTCTCTCTAACCAGCAATTCGACGCCCCACGTAGCACATTTCATCCCTATCACGCCGTAGCCAGTCGTGGAAATCGTCTGCGTCGGGGCGATGCCGTCGGGTCCGACAGGTACGACAACTAGAGTTTGGGGAGATGCGTATGGAATCATCGCAACATAGGGTCCGGCATAGCACATCATCGGTCGCTGGCTGAAGAGTGGCCGGCCTTGGTTCTCCTGTGCGACCAAAGGCCACGGCCCAAAAAACTGAGCGACCAATATTGCAACCAATGTGACCTGTCGTGTATTCATGCTGCGGCAATGAGAATCGTGATTTCGACGATGCACGAAGTATCCTCCAATTTCGGTCTTCGCTCGCAGGTTTATTTGAGGTAAGTGCGTGCTTGATAAACGACGGGTAGCGCGGCGCCACGAGGCGGACTCCTGGTACGTGGGCGTGTGTGCGAAGTGGGCGGCTTGACTTGAGCAGAGGAGAGAATGTTTCAGCCTCGGTTTGCTCTCTGGCGGACTATCACATACAAAGGCGCGGTGCATCCGTGGCACTGCGACCACATGAGCCACATGAACGTAATGTGGTACACGGGGAAGTTCGATGAAGCGACGTGGAATCTGTTTGCCGAAGTGGGCATCACGCCTTCTTATCTGAGAGAGCAGCAGCGTGGGATGGCGGGCGTGCAGCAAAACACGACGTATCAGGAGGAGCTGTTTGCCGGCGACGTGGTGGAAATACATTCGGAAGGGCTGGAGATTCGCGACAAGGTGATGCGGTTCCGGCACGAGATGCGAAATATTGAAAAGGATACAGTGGCGGCGGTGACGGAACTGATCGCTGTCCACATGGACCGGCAGACGCGCAAGTCGTGTCCATTTCCTGCGGCGATTCGCGCTGCTGCAGAAGCGCGAATCAAACGGTGAAGAGAAGCAAAGCCCTGCCTTAGACCGCCCGCATATACGCCTCTCCCACCGGGCAACACCAAAGACAAATTGGAAATCGGATTAGATGCGGAGGGACGCGTCAATGAAAAGGAGCGTCGCGGGAGTGGCGGCTATGCTTGCAGTGATGGGCGCCAGCTATGGAGCGGGATACTTGCGCGGAGCGGCCGAGATCGTGCATGCAGATGGAACGTCGAAATGGACGAAGGTGAGCGCGGCGCTCAAGATCAGCCACGACGAGAAGCTCGGGTATGTGTCCACGGTGGGATTCTGGGAATTGACGGATGCGAGCAAGGACAAACGGCCGCTCTCTCCGGTGGCGGTGGAGATCGAGTGCACCGAGTACAACAATACGTGCGGAGTGTTTCAGGCGAGTGTGTCACCGTCGGGCGTACTGCAGCCGGGATTTTTCAATTACTACGTGGCGACATGGACGAAGGATGGAATTGTGGCGAGCGATTTTGATGAGGGGCCGTGCGCGTTGGCGCATCACCTGTGGCTGGATTTGAAAAACAACAAAGTGACGAACACGGATTATTCAAAGGGCGAGAACGGGAATACGAGCTGTCCGGCGCCGACGCTGCACGCGTACGAGTTGCGCGGCGGGCAGCTCGTGCTGCGGCCTCCGGCTGGGTGGGAGTGATGGCGGGTCTGACCGAATCGGCCGGGTTTGCCTATAATGCAGGGGATGAGCGCGCCGGGAGCGAAAAAGCAAGAGACGGAG
This sequence comes from Candidatus Acidiferrales bacterium, assembly GCA_030037775.1. Lineage (GTDB taxonomy): Bacteria > Acidobacteriota > Terriglobia > Acidiferrales > UBA7541 > DAHUXN01. The sequence goes on along the minus strand of JASHQB010000182.1, from coordinate 95,748 downwards.
CAGACGCACGCGGAGGCGCATGCGCCGAAGAAGCCGGACGCCGCAGACGCAACAGCGGCGGCGAAGGCGAAGAAGTCGGCCGACGAGCAACCAGAGCTGGGGCATTTGCAGGAGCACCTTCATCCGCAGCCGCACGGGCATCCGCATTACATCAGCGTAAAGCTGCACGACGTGAGCCAACTGTTCAATTCGATGGACCCTTCGCCATTCATTGAGAAGGATCTGGATGATGATGCGGAGGAGTTCATCGTGAGCTGGGCACAGGAATACTCGGTGGACGCTCCGGTGCGACTGCGAATTTACCTGGAGCAGTGGCCGAGCGAGGATCCGCGGGAAATGGTGAAGACCGCGGTACACAACCATTTTGCGCACCGGACGGAGCTGACGCGGCTGGAGTTGCGGCGGCTGCTGAAGCAGGGGCGGACGAGCTTGCTGATTGGGTTGGTGTTTCTGTCAGCGTGCCTGGTGGCGAGCCAGATGCTTTTGGGCCATGACGAGGGCACTTGGGCGGTGATTGTGCGAGAAAGCTTGACGATTGCAGGCTGGGTGGCGATGTGGAGGCCGATGCAGATTTATCTTTACGATTGGTGGCCGGTGCGGCGGCGCGAACGCGTTTTCCGGAAACTGAGCCATATGCCGGTGGAGGTGTTGCAGCGAGGTTGACGGTGAGCGGGTTGGCGACGTTTCTCGAGGCGGCTCAGCGGGAAAGCGGGTACATGAGCCAGGCGACGGCGAGCGAGAGAATCACGAGAATGAGGAAGTAGCGGAGAGCGGCGAAAAAGCGTTCCTTGGCGGTGGGCTGGAAGACGCAGGCGAAGACGACGGAGATGAGCAGGGCGCAGAGAAGCAGTGCGGGAAATGGGCCGAGGAGCAATTCGGGTGGTCCTCCTTCGCGGCATTGAATGCCGATTGATGGCGCGACGCACGGCAGGGAAAAGAATACTTCGCACGGATGAAACGCGCGACAGGAATTTCGCGGCGCAGAGGAAGTCAGCGCGGCGAATCAGTTTGCAAAAACAAAAAGCCCCGGAACGAATCCGGGGCCTTTGACCGAACCGAGGTATCGGTGACCGTTAGACAGCCTTGCGCACCACCGCGAGGCCGACCGCCGCGAGACCAAGACCGAGGAGCGTAAGGGTTCCCGGTTCCGGAGTGGAGCTGGTGGGTGGCGTTGTGGTGATGCCCGAGGTGTTGATGCCGAAAGTGAAGGCGGCTTGAGTTTGATTGATATCGGTGTAGAACACTTCAAGGTTGTAGGTGCCGGTCGTCAGCGTCATGGGAGACACGCAGGTACCCGCTGTGTCGCCGTGCACGCCGCCGAGATCGCAAACGACCTGGCCGTTCAGGAAGGCGAAGGCCATGTCGTCGGCGCCGATGTTGAAGGAAATCGTCTCCGTGGTATGGGCCGGAACGATCAAATCGCCGGAGAGTACGGCGGCTTGGTAGCCGTAGGGATAGCCGTCAGCAACGCCCGTTCCGTCCGGCGGAAAGAAATTCGAAGGAACGTTGAAAGGCAACGACACGGTGGCGGTGCCGGTTTCGGTGACGTACGGGTTGAGAGCGGGGTCCCAATAGGTGATCTCACCACTCGCTGTGAGATTGGTCGGCCCCTTCGGCAGCGAAAAGCAGCCTGACGTGCAGCCGTATGCGGGCGTGTTCAACACGGGCAGGCCGTCCGGCCCGAGCGTATTTTGCACTTCGTTGGACACGGATCCAAACGAGAGGTTGTCCGCATCGGGATCGTTCCATGCGAGTGTGTAATAAGTGATCTTCACGCTATTGGCGCTGGCGCGCGGAAGCGCCGAGAAAAACAATATGCCCAAAACAAAAGCTCCCATCGCCACGTGAACTGCTGCTCTAGCAAAACTCGTGTATCGCGTCATATCCGGCTCGTCTCCTGGGTCGGGCAACCTGCAAGGTAACCACCCGCTCTGTGCAAAAGCGTGCAAGCGAGGTACCGTAACGCTAAAAAGAGAGGGATTGGGCGCAGGACTCGTCTAAATTGTTTCTGTACAGCATCTAAACGAGCAACTCTATCAAAACAATAGGGTAGTTGGCTCTTCTAAACGGACGGAAATAAGAGAAAAGCGAACGTAGAGTGAAGAGATCGATCTGATGAACTGTGCGGTGTATTTGGAGGCACAAAGATACGCAAGTCCTTAGGAATGATTGTGCAACAGTGTGCACTTTTCGTTGGCAAGAGCCTGGCCAGCGCATCACGAATGGGAATCAGGACTTCGCGCGGCGGGCGATTTCGAAGGCATCGGCGACGCAAAGAAAATTCAGCAGGCCGGCGATGGCGAGGAGGCGCGTGCCGACGTCGCCGCTGGCCTGCGCCAGATTTGCGCCCGCGGGTTCGAGAACGCGCCCGAGAAAATAGAAACTGCCGGCACCGATTTCGGCCCAGTGGCCGAGGATTCCGTAGACGTCGCCGGTGCGAATGGAATAGAGCTGACCCTGGAGTTTGTAGCCGGCGATGGCCATGCCTCCGACGCAAAGAAAAATCGCGATGGCGCGGCCCCAGCGGCGCAGGAGCAAGTGGCCGAGTCCGGGAACGAACCAGGCGGCCGCAGCGGCAAACCAGGCGATGAACGGAGTGTTTTCAAAGTCCGGAGGCGCGGACACGGGCGATGGCACTGGTGAAGCGGCGGCTTCGGGCGGGTGAGCTTCGCGCGCTTCCGAGGTTTCGTCCATGCAGACAGCATTCTACGACGCGAGGAACTGCTTCGCGCGGGTAAAACGCGCGATGGGCTAGGCCAGGATGGGGATGATCTCCTGCTGGATCGGGCCGGTGACCTCGGCTTTGCCGTCGCCGACGTAGACGTTCACTTCGCTGCGCACGCCGAATTCGGGCAGATAAATTCCCGGTTCGATGGAGAAGCAGGTGTGCGGAACGATGCGGCGATTGTCGCGGGTCTCGAGGCCATCCATATTGGCGCCGTTGCCGTGAACGTCCTGTCCAATGCTGTGGCCGGTGCGATGGGTGAAGTATTTGGCGTAGCCCGCTTTGCGAATGACCTCGCGGCAAGCGCGGTCCACTTCCCAGCCGTGGATTTCGCGGCCGGCGGAAACGGAATCGAGGACGAAGTTGATTGCGGCGTCGCGGGCGCTGCGAACGATGGTGAAAATTTTGGCGTATTTGGCAGGGACGGAGGCGCCGAGGTAGCCCATCCAGGTGATGTCGTAAAAAACGCTGCCGGGACGATCGAGTTTTCCCCAAACGTCGAGGAGAAGCAGATCGCCTTCGCGAATGGGCGCACTGCCCGTGGCGGGTGGCTCGTAATGAGGATCGCCCGCATGAGGGCCGACGCCGACAATCGGGTCGCCATCGGCGACGACGTGCTGCGAGCGGAACTGCGCTCCCATCCATTCCTGCAATTCGCGTTCCGTGAGCGGTTTTTTCTCGCGCACGAAGGAGCCGGCGCGTGAAAAGGCTTGCTGGGTGACGCGATGAACGATCTCGCCGGCGGCGCGGTGCGAGACGAGCTGCTCGGGGGTCCACGCGGCTTCAAATTCCTGGACGAGATCGGCAGAGCTGTGGACCTTCTTGCCGAGCTTGCGAATGAGTTCGATGGTGCCAGCGTCGACGAGACCGATATAGGGGATGTCGTTCTGGGGGGAATATTGCATGGCGATGGACTTCGCACCGCCCAGGATTTTCCCGAGACCTTTGTGCAGCTCTTCCCAGCCTGAATACTCGAGTTTGCGACCAGGGAGGCTGTCGAGGCCGCCGGCCTCGATGCGGTGAACGAGCTTCGAGGGCACGCCTTTGGCGGGAATGAAATAGAACCAGCGGCGGGTGACTTTGCCGTGGGAGTTCAGGCCGAGGATGCGGGCGGCGATGGCGTCGCGATGATGATGATCGTAGAAAAGCCAGCCGTCGAGTTTCTGGGAACGAAGTTCGGATTGAATGGCCTTGATTTCGGGCATATGCGCGCTCTCCCCGGAGATGCGATTCTTCGCAGAGATTCTAGCAGTACAGAGCGAAGCGTTCAAACGGCGGCGGGTTCAGGCAAGCATTGCCGGGCAGGCGAGGCTACCTGTTGGTTTCCTAGTGGAAGCATGGCATACTCCTGTCGGAAACCAAAATGACGACGACTTCAGGTAAACAAAAAAGCGATGTGCCGCAGGGGACCCTGGCATTGATGATTCTGAAAACTCTCGATGTGCTGGGGCCGCTGCACGGGTACGGCATTGCGCGGCGCATCGAGCAGATCAGCCGAGACGTGCTGGCGGTGAATCAGGGCTCGCTCTATCCGGTGCTCTTGAAGCTGGAGCAGGAAGGCGCGATTGCGTCGGAATGGGGCGCTTCGGAGAACAACCGGCGAGCGCGCTTTTACCGATTGACACGCGCGGGGCACAAATTGCTGGAAGCGGAGAAACGCGATTGGGAGCAGACGGCGGCGACCATCGCGCGCTTCTTTGAAGTGAAAGCGGGCGATTTATCATGAGATTTCTGCGGCGGTTCTTCGCGCGACTGGGCAATTCGGCATTGCAGCGGCGAGACGAGCAGCGGTTGAAAGACGAGATCGAGGAGCACATCGCTCTGCAGACTGCCGAGAACGTTGGCGCGGGCATGCCGGCGGGCGAGGCGCGGCGCCAGGCGATGCTGAAATTTGGCGGAGTGGAGCCGATGAAAGAAGATTATCGAGCCGAGGGAGGAATGGTCTTCGTGGAAACTCTGCTGCAGGACATCCGGTTCGCCCTGCGAATGCTGCGCCGCAACCCCGGGTTTTCGGCCTTAGCGGTGCTGTGCTTAACGCTTGGCGTTGGCGCGAACGCCGCTGTTTTTAGCTGGATCGAGGGCATACTGCTGCGGCCGTTCCCTGCGGTGGCTCATCAGGAGCGCATGGTCGCTCTGGAGGGAACGACGCCAAGCAGCGAATACACCAGCGTCGATCTGTCCTGGCCGGACCTCCTAGACCTACAGAGAAATTGCAGGCTCGTCGACTGGCTGATCGCCGACAAGATCATGGGCGCGTCGCTCAGCATCGGCGGGCGGTCGGACCGGGCCATCGGCAGCATTGTTTCCGCGAATTATTTCGACGCGCTGGGGATTCGTCCGATTCTTGGCCGCGGATTCGAGCCCGGCGAGGACACCGGGCAAAACGCGCATCCGGTCGTGGTGATCAGCTATGAGATGTGGCAAAACACCTTCCACGGCGACCCGGAGATCATCGGGAAAACGCAGCGCTTCAACAATGTGCAGCATACGATTATCGGCGTGGCGCCGAAGGGCTTCTACGGAACTTTTGTGGGCTGGTCAATTCAGTTTTGGGCGCCGGCTTCCATGCTGCAAGTATTCGAAGGCCGCAACTTCTCGCTGGAGGATCGCGGCGCGCGGTGGATCGAGGGCTTCGCGATGGTCAAGCCCGGCGTCACGCGCGCGCAGGCGCAGGCGGAGATTAACGGCATCGCCGGGAGGCTGGACGCCACGTATCCGGAGATCGACCGGGGCCGGGGCGTCAATCTGGTGCCTCTATGGCTGACTCCGTTCAACAAAGCCAACGAGATGCGGTCGACGCTGGAAATCATGCTGGCGGTGGTGATTTTTGTGCTGCTGATCGCGTGCGCAAACGTGGGCAACTTGCTGCTGGTGCGCTTTTTTGCGCGGCGACATGAAATGATCGTGCGGCTGGCCGTGGGGGCGGCGCGCAGCCGGCTGGTGCGGCAACTGTTAACCGAAGGCTTGATCCTCGCCGGACTGGGGGCCGTTGGCGGCCTGTTCGTGGCTCATTGGTGCCGCCATTTGCTGGTACTGTTTTTTCCGCGCACAGGAACGGTTCCTTATCTACCAGGGGAGATCGACTGGCGCGTGCTGGCGTTGAGCATTGGCGTATGCGTTTTCTCGACGGTGCTGTTCGGGCTGATTCCCGCGACGCAAGCGAGCAGAATCGACCTGGCGGCCGCGCTGAAATCCGAAATGGGAGGCCTGGTCAGCAGCCAGAGCAGATCTTGGCTGCGTTCGGGGCTTGTTCTGGTACAAGTGTCGCTCAGCTTCGTGCTGCTGGTGGGCGCCGCGCTGCTTCTGCAAAGCCTTCAGAAAATGCGGAACACGAGCCCGGGATTTTCGACGCGCGGGGTTTTGCTGACGCAGGTGGATTTGTTCGGTTCAGGCTATGACGCGCAGCGCGCGGAGAACTTTCAGAAGCAACTGCTCGAGCGTGTCCAGTCGCTGCCGGGCGTCGAATCCGCGGCGTTCGCGGGATTCGTGCCCTTGGGCCTTGTGCCTCCCGCAACGGCTCCGATTGCCGTCGATGGTTACGTGCCGCCGCCGAACGAGCAGCCGGTGGTTGACTACAACCAGGTAAGTCCGGGCTACCTGGCGACGGCTGGAATCGCGCTCGTCTCTGGACGCGAATTCACCGCCGCCGACAACCGTACTGCCGCGCCGGTGGCCATCGTGAACGACGCCATGGTGCAACAGTTCTGGCACGGCAGGGATCCCGTTGGGCAGCGGCTGCAGGTGGGCGGCCGATGGATGCGCGTGGTCGGCGTTACGCAGACTTCGAAATATGAGTACATCTCTGAAACGCCACGGCCATTTTTCTTTGTGCCGCTGCTGCAGAATCCCGCGCCGCGGGCGAGCTTGAGCGTAAGGACACGAATGCCGGCGCAAGTGGCGGCTCCGCTACTGGCGAGAGAGATGGACGCTTTGGATGCGGGCGTGCCTCACTATGCGTTGATCACCATGCAGCAACAATTGGAGCGGTCAACGTCATCGCAAAAAGCTGCGGTCGGATTGCTGGGGGTGCTGGGCGGGCTGGCGCTGTTCCTCGCCACTATCGGCCTGTACGGGGTGGTGTCGTACGCGGTGTCGCAGAGCAAGCGCGAACTCGGGCTGCGCATGGCATTGGGCGCCAATTCGTCAAATCTCCTGTGGCACGTGCTATCGCGCGGGCTGGCGCTGACGGCCAGCGGGGTGGCGGTGGGAGGCGTGGCTTCGTTCGCGCTCGCGAGGCTGGTGGCGGACCTCCTGTATCACGTTAGCGCGCATGATCCCGTGGCGTTTGGCTCGGCATTCGTGATCATGATGTTCGCGTCGATGGCGGCCTGTTTTTACCCTGCGTGGCGGGCGTCACAAACCGACCCGATGGTGGCGCTGCGGTATGAATGAGGCCGGGAGAATGAAATGAGCAAGGGAGCTCCGAGGACTTCGGTTGAAGACATTCGTGCGCGCCTCATCGGCGCCTGGCGGCTGGTTGCGCTGCGCGAGATTGGCGCGGATGGCAAGATCGTCTATCCGCTGGGCGAGGACGCCCGGGGCCAGCTGATGTATAGCGTCGAAGGCAGAATGTCCGCGCAACTGGCGCGCGCCGAGGCGCAGAAGTTCGCGGACGACGATTCGCGCGAAGCGACCGGGGAAGAACGAGCGAGAGCCTGGCTGGACTACTTTGGTTATTTCGGAAGTTTTTCGATCGAAGAAAAGAGAAATGCGGTCATCCACCATGTGGAAGGAAGCTCGTTTCCCAATCTCAACGGAAGCAGACAAATCCGACTTTTCCGCTTCGAGGGAGAACGTCTGGTGCTTGACGCGGAGGCCGCTTGGGGGAAGGTGCAAGCGGTGTGGGAAAAAATAGCTTCGCGGAATTCGTGAGCGTCCTTTCTGAAGGAACCGTCACCTCGATTCATTTTTTCGGGCGGTCGCCGAAGATGGCGGAGCCGACGCGGACTTGCGTGGCGCCCTCTTCGATGGCGATCTCGAAATCGTGGCTCATGCCCATGGAAAGTTCGGGGAATGAGCGGCCAAATTGCTGCTCGAGATCGTCGCGGAGGCGACGCAGGCGGCGAAAATAGGGGCGCGCGTCGCGCGGATCCTCGCAAAACGGCGGAATGGCCATCAGGCCGCGGAGCTGCAGATGGGGCAGCTGGACGACGGCTTCGGCGAGCGCAGGCAAATCGACTTGGGCGACGCCGGATTTCGTCGCCGTGGGATCAACCTGGACTTCGATGAGGACGGCGAGCCATTCGTTGGTTTCGGCGGCGGCATCGTCCAACTTCATGGCCAAGGCAACGTCGTCGACGGAATCGATCCAGTCAAAAAGGCGCGAGGCTCGACGGGCTTTGTTGCTTTGCAGGTGGCCGACGAGATGCCAACTAGGCTTCAGATCGGCGAGCTCAGGCTGCTTCCCTTCCCACTCCTGGACGCGATTTTCGCCGAAGGCGCGCACGCCAGCGTCGTAAGCGGCGCGAATGGCTTGGGCAGGAAATGTTTTCGAAACGGCGACCAAAACGACGTCTTCGGGGCGACGGTCGGAGCGCGCCGCGGCGCGAGCGATGCGCTCCTGAATGCGCTCGAGATTGGAAGCAATCGACGAAACCGCACGAGGCATGCGGGCATTTTAGTGCGGAACCAAGTTGTTTGGACAAGCAAATTTGGGCGGTGAGACGCGATAGCGAACGCGCCAGAATTGCGGCGACGGGCGGCTAATCGAAATCGCGGCGCAATGGGTAGTCGACGATGATGGCGCGACCGTTCGTGCGCGCTTTGAGCGAATGGCGAACGCCGCTGGGGACGATGACCACGAGGCCGGGCCGGGCGACTTGACTGACGCCGTCGATGTTCACTTCGATCTCTCCCTCGAGCACCGTGTAGACTTCTTCCTGCGGATGAAAGTGCTCGTGGACGGAAGCGCCGGCGGTGAAATCGTAATGGGCGAAGGTCATATTCGGGGAATGAAAATAGCGCCCGCGCCAGCCGGGCAGGCGCTCAACCACGCGAAGAGTGCTGGTATCGACAGTTGGCATGAAGGACCTCTCTGGCGAGCGATGGTAACACAGGCGCAGAATTTTCCGCGGCGCGGGCGGCTTTGCGAGCGCATAATCGAGAAATTTCAAGCTGAGCGAACACGGCCGCGCGAGATGGCTGGACGAATATGTTAGACTGTGCGCGTTCCGATGCCTGCCCGCGGGAAACTCATCGTACTGGAAGGAATTGACGGCTCCGGGAAGCACACGCAGCTGGAGATGCTCGCACGCGCGCTACGGGAGCGCGGCGTGGCGCACACGACCATCGATTTCCCGCGCTACGACGGATTCTTCGGGAAAATGGTGGCGCAGTATCTGAACGGCGAGTTCGGAACACTGACGGAAGTGGACGCGCATTTTTCGGCACTGCTTTTCGCCGGCGACCGGCTGGAAAACAAAAAACAACTGGAGAATTTCCTAGACGACGGCAGGCTGGTGCTGGCGGACCGGTACATTGCGTCGAATCTGGCGCATCAGGGGGCGCGTGTGGAGGCGCGGAAACTAACGGAATTTCTGCGCTGGCTGGAGCGCCTGGAATACGGAGTTTATGGCTTGCCGCGAGAGGAGCTGGTGATTTACCTGCGTTTGCCGGCAGCGCGGGCGCAGAAGCTGGTGGGCCAGAAGAGAGCGCGAAGCTACACGCGACGGCGCCGAGATTTGCAGGAAGCGAATCTGGCTCATTTGAAGATCGCGGCGGGGATTTTCGACCGGCTGGCGCGGCAGCGAAATTGGGCGACGGTGGAGTGCATGGAAAAGCGAAAAAATGAGCTGCGGGCGCCGGAGGAGATTCACCGGAACGTCATGGCCATCCTGCAAAAGCGCGTTTTCGCGCAAGCCGAGGAAGCGTGATGGGATTCAGCGAGTTCCTTGGGAACGAACGGATCGTACAGGCGCTGCGCACGATGCTGCGGCGCGAGCATGTGCCGAACGCGCTGCTGTTCGTGGGGCCGCGCGGAATCGGGAAGTTCACGCTGGCGCGGATGTTCGCGCAGGCGGCTAATTGTGAAAGGTTGCGCCCGCCGCGGCACGCAGGTGACGACTTTTGCGGGGAATGCGACACGTGCAGGAAAATCGCGAGGCTGGCGGAGCCGGCGGCGCTCATCGAGCAAGGGCTGGCGGAGCGCGGCGAAAGCCCGGACGCCGCTGCGGTGGAACGAATGCCACTGATCCTGGAGACGCATCCGGACGTTTGGGCGATTGTGCCGGACCCGGTACGGCGGAGGAATCCGGTGGCGCGGCCGATGATTCGCATGGGGCAGCTGCGCGCGGTGCAACGCGCGGCATATTTCCGGCCGGAGGCGCGGCGGAGAGTTTTTATCATGGACGGCGCGGAGACGATGCGCTGGAGCGACGCCGATGTTTTCCTGAAGATCCTCGAGGAGCCGCCGGAGACCGCGACGTTGATCTTGCTGGCGCCGCGCGCCGACGCGCTGCTGCCGACGATCCGTTCGCGGTGTTTGACGTTCTGGTTTGCGCCGATGGCGACCGAACAAATCGAGGGGCTGCTGAAAGGGCGCGCGGAATGGAAGGCCGCGGAGCGAAAACTGGCGGCCCAACTGGCGGACGGAAGCCCCGGCGCGGCGTTGGGATTGGATTTGGCGGAATCTGGACGGCTGAGGCGGGAGGTGTTGCGGCTGGTTGGCGATGCGATGGAGGGAAAATCGTACCGCGCGATCTTTGCCGCGACAACCCGGCTGGCCAAAGAAGAATCTGAATCGTTTGAGAATGTCTTGGGCTTGTTCTATAGTCTCTTAGCAGACCTGCTCGTGCTGTCCCACAACCCGAAGAATTATGCACCACGGAATCCGGATTTGCGCCGTGAACTAGAGGGGCTCGCGGGAAAAGTTACAGACACCTGGGTGTCGCGGGCCACGGACAGTTTGGACCGGCTAGAAGGGCGATTGCGGCGCAACGTCGGCCGGCAGTTGGGGCTGGATGCCGTGGCGGAAAGTCTTCGGGTGCGCTGAACGGGCGCGACAAAAAAAGAATAATTTTTAGGAAACCTAATCGGGCTGGCAGTAGTCCTATAGGTATAAGGCTAGCCTAGAACTTCTTGAGGAGCATGCTATCGTGAACCGCAAGCTATTCCGTCCCTCGCTCACCGAGGTAAAAGAGCAGCAATACCCGGTGCGCAACGCTCATGAGCCCGGGCAGAGAAAAAAACCCGCTCCGCCCGAACAGACACACGCAGAGAGTTTCTACTACGTCAAGCAGATGCAGGCTCACACACCAGTGGCCGTGGTACTCAACGACGGAGAAACCCTGCACGGTATTGTGGAGTGGTATGACCGGGACTGCATCAAGCTGACGCGCTTTGGCAACCCCAACCTGTTGCTTTACAAACACTCGATCAAATACGTCTACAAGGACGGTGACGAGGCGGCGCAAGGCGGAAACGGCAACGGCAACGGGAGCCACGGAGCCTGAGCGGCCTCGCGGCCCGACTGACGCCGATAGCGGCGCGGTAAGATTTGCGCTCGGACGCTCGGCCTGCTAAGTTTGCGGGGCGAGGCCGATGGCTGAGAAGAAGGAATCCGCGCTCACGACGATCATTCTGGCAGTGGCGACGCTGGCCGTCGGTATGTATGCGCTTGCCTACGGCCTGCAGACCGAGTTTTACTTCCAGGCGCGGCACTGGGCAAGCCGATCCCCCTTCCTCAAGGAAACTCCACGAGCATTGCCTTCGACAGCGGTCTCGCCGGCGCAGGAGAAGAATCTTTCGTTCTACGACATGAGCTTTGACGCGCCCTGGAAAGGGATAGCGGCGCAAAATGAAGGCGACGCGCATTCGGAAGTGGACTTCAGCGCCGGGCCGGTGATTGTTTTCTTCAATCCGCAGGGCGAAAAGGACATCATCTCCAGCATTCGCAACGGCGACCCGCAAACATACGACCGCTATGAGGCGCTTTTTGGCGAGGACCTGTTCCCGAGCAACTACGACCTTTACATGGCGGTGTATGACGCGTCGCCGGCTTCGCTTTCGCCGTTCATGCCGCGCGGAAAACTGGAGCGCATCGGGACGCTGCTGGAGTGGAAGCTGGCGTTCGGCGCAAGCGGAGCGAGCGCGATCTACAACGTCGAGACGGGCGGCCTGCGCGGCCTGCAGTTTGGAGATCCGTCGCGAGACCCGATGATTGTGGTGCGGCTATTCGACACGGGCAACCAGCAGTTCCGGCTGCTATTCACGTCGAAGGGCGGGACGGGGACATTTCCGCAATCGGACATTAACTGCGTGCTGGATTCCCTGCAGCCGGCGACGCGGCCACACTAGGTGAACTTCTACGCGCTCGCCGCGGAAGAGGCGGCGAGGACCTTCTGGTAATAAGCTTCGTAGAGCGGGATAACATCGTTCGAGCAGAATTTCTTGCGGGCATCGATGCGCGCCTGCTTGCCCATTTCTTTGCCGCGGTCGGCGCGGGAGAGGATCTGGATTGCAAATTTCGCGGCCGCAGCAACGTCGCGCGGCGCGACGAGATAGCCGTCGACGCCATTGGTGACAACTTCAGGAAGGCCTCCGACATTGGTGGCGACAACCGGCACTTCGCAGGCCATGGCTTCCAGCGCCGCGAGGCCGAACGACTCCAAGTCAGACGGGAGCAAGAAGAGATCGGCGAGGCCGAGAAGATCGTGAATGCGGTCCTGCTTTCCGAGGAAGAAAACATCCGCAGCGAGTTTTTTGCGGCGCACCAGGTGCTCGGCGGCGCCGCGGTCGGGGCCGTCTCCGATGAGCACGAGTTTGGCGGGCATTTTCTGGCGGACGAGCGCAAAAATCTCGACGACATCGGTGATGCGTTTCACGGGACGGAAATTCGAGAGGTGCATGAGCAGTGGCTCGCCATGGGGAGCCCATTCGCTGCGGCGGCGCTGGTCTACAGGGCGGCAATAGAGGTCGCAGTTGACGAAATTGCGGATCACTTCGATGGGGCGCTTGATGTCGAATTCCTTGATGGTCTGGTCGCGCAGATAATTGGAGATGGCGGTGACGCCATCGCTCTGCTCGATGGAGAAACGGGTGATGGGGAGATAGCTGCGGTCGCTGCCGACCAGAGTGATGTCGGTACCGTGGAGCGTGGTAATGAAGGGCAGCCGGTGCGGCGCGGCCATCGAACGGGCGAGAAGCGCGCTGACGGAGTGCGGGATGGCGTAGTGGACGTGCAAGAGATCCAGCGAGGCAGCCTCGGCGACTTCGAACATCTTCACGGCCAGCGCCAGCGTATAGGGAGGATGGTCGAAGAGCGGATAGCTGGTGACTTCGACTTCATGAAAATAAATGCGATCGTGGGTGGGATTCAGGCGCATGGGCATGGCGTAGCTGATGAAATGGACTTCGTGGCCGCGCGCGGCGAGTTCCATGCCTAGTTCGGTGGCGACGACGCCGGAACCGCCGTACGTGGGATAGCCAGTGATTCCAATTTTCATGGGGCTGTGCACCCTTGCGTGCGTATCGAGCGGATGCTAGATTCGCAGCTTTCCGCTTCTCCTTAGACGCAAGGGAGAAGGACTGCGATGCAACGACTTTCCGGCAAAATGGCGTTTATCACAGGCGGCGGGACGGGCATCGGGCGGGCCTGCGCACTGCTGTTTGCGCGGGAGGGCGCGAAGGTGGCGGTGGCGGCGCGGCGGCGCGAGAAACTGGATGCCGTCGCGCAGGAGATTATCGCCGAAGGGCACGAGGCGCTGGCGGTAGAGTGTGACGTGACACGAAAGGCGTCTGTGGAAGCGGCCGTGGGTGCGGCGGAGGAGCGGTTTGGCAGGCTGAACGTGATTGTGAACAACGCCGGTACGCTGCACGTGGGGACAGCGGAGGAAACGTCAGAGGAAGATTGGAATCGCGTGATAGCGGGAAACTTGACGGGGACGTTTCTGGTGTCGCGAGCGGCGGTGCCGGCGCTGCGGCGGGCGGGCGGAGGATCGATCATCAATATTGGGTCTTACCTGGGGTTGGTGGGAATCAAGCAGCGTGCGGCGTATTGCGCTTCGAAGGGCGGAGTGACGATCCTGACCAAAGCGATGGCGCTGGACCATGCGGCGGAGAAAATCCGCGTGAATTGCATTTGCCCCGCGCTGGTGGAAACGGAAATGGCGCTCGGGGCGATGGCGCGAATGCCGGACCCGGCGGCGTATCGCAGGCTGCGCGAATCGCAGATCCCGATGGGGCGTGCCGGGAAGCCGGAGGAGGTCGCGCAGCTCGCCGTGTTTCTGGGATCAGATGAATCTGCGTGGATGACTGGGAACGCCATTGCGCTCGACGGCGGCAGCACCGCGGGATGATGCGCGATGAGATGAAGCGCAAGGCGAGCGTCGGCAAGCCGCTCACGCTGGTGGCGCTTGGGCGTCGATTTCACTTCAGCAACACAGCGCGGCAATTCGGTTTCCGTTTGGAGAGCGCTGAGCAGGGCCGCGCGACGCTGCGTATGAAAGTGCAGCCGCGGCACATGCAGATTCACGGCGTGGTTCATGGCGGAGTGCTGGCTTCGTTGGCGGATACGGCGGGCGGTCTGGCGGTTTACTTGGCGCTGCCGCGAGGGTCGCGGGCGGCCACCGTTGAGATGAAGATGAATTTTCTGGAGCCGGTGCAACGCGGGACGGTGTTCGCAGAGGCGCGAATCCTGCGGCAAGGAAAGTACCTCGCAGTGGTGGAATGCGACTTGACCGACGATGGCGGAAGAATGGTCGGCAAAGCGCTGATGACTTTCTCGATTGGGCTGGCGAGGCAGAAGAAACGGCGATAGTTTGCCAGGAGCTCTGGGCGCGCCATGATTGCCCCAAGTTTCAGAAAGCGGAAAAAAGACCTCTGCCGCACCATTCGGTGCGAGCGCAGGCGCGCGCTTCAAAGGACGAGGCGATTCGCTCTGGTGCTCGGGTTTATGGCGGTGGCGGTTCCGTCATGCTGGTGCCAGTCCCGATGGGTATACATTGGCCAGGATGGAGCCCTGCGGTACGCGCGGACGAAAAGGGGAGATCGCATCCCAGATTTCTCAAGCGCCGGCTATCGCGGCGGAGGCGTCGCCCTGCCCAACGTGCCGACGGCGATCCGAGTTTCACCCGGAGCCGGATCCGACGATACGCCGGCCATTCAGGCGGCTCTGGACGCCGTAGCCAACCGAGCGCTCGACGCGACGGGCGAACGCGGGGCCATAGAGCTGGCACCTGGCAGATTTCATCTGAAGGGCAAACTTCACATCTCCGCTTCGGGTGTGGTGCTGCGCGGTTCGGGCTCTTCCGGCGCAAGTCAGACCGTGCTGGAGATGACGGGCGCGCCGGACCTCGCCATCGATATCGAGGGTGAATTCCATCAGCGAAAGCTGGCGCCAGAAACGTACCTGACCGACGAGTACGTTCCCGCCGGGGCCATGGTAATCCATGTGGCCGATGCGTCGGCCATCCACGAGGGAGATTTGCTTTTGCTCGTCAAGCCGGTCACCGCACAGTGGACGCACTTTATGGGTATGGATCGCCTTTCCCGCGATGGTCAGCCGGAGGTGTGGGTCAAGAACGATATCACCGTGCCCCGACGCGTAGCTTCGGTTGAGGGGAATGCAGTGACGCTGGAGGTTCCACTGACGGATTCTTTCGACGCACGGTTCTTTTCGCGGACCCAGGCAGCCGTCAGCCGCGTGGAAGTCACGGGCCAAGTCACCGGCGTGGGCGTGGAGAATCTGCGGATCGTCGCACCGAATCGCAGCGTCAATCTGAACGAGGAACCAGAATTCGATGGGATTCAAATGGACAATGTGGTCGATTCCTGGCTCCGTTCGCTGGCCTTGGAAGACACGACGAATTCTGTGCGCATTGGCAAAGGCGCGGAGCGATTGACGATTGAAGCAGTGGACGTGCATCAGGATGCTGCGGTCACGAGCCGTGCGAAACCGTTTGATTTTTCGGTGAACGGATCGCAGATCCTGCTGGACCGGTGCAGCGGCAGAGGCGACAAGGTTTTCTATGTCGCCACACAATCGGGGTCCGAGGGACCGGTGGTCGTGCTGCATTGCCGCTTTTCCGGCGGTGGCGCGATCGAGCCGCATCAGCGTTGGTCTACCGGTTTGCTGGTGGATGGATGCGAAGTGCCGGATGGAAGCATAAACCTGATGAATCGCGGCGAAATGGGGACCGGGCATGGGTGGACGATCGGATGGTCGGTGCTGTGGAATAACCGTGCCGGAAGCTTGGTTGTGCAGAACCCTCCGGGCGACGCGAACTGGTCGATTGGCGATCTGGGCCAGCAACGGGGTGCGCCGATGCCAACGCCGGGACAACGGAAAGGAGCCGATTTGCCCGGCGGCATCGTGGAGTCCGAGCGAAAACATGTGAAGCCTGCCAGTCTGTATCTGGAACAACTGCGCGAACGCCTTGGGGCAGCCGCGGTGGCTGCGATTGGCTATCACTGAACGAAGTAGAACTCTGCTTATAACACACGCGCTTTACTTCCCTTCCCAGATTGGCTAAGTTGAAGCGAATACCATGCAATCGCCCGTCTCCGGCCGAGACCTTGTCTTCACACTGGTGCTGAAGGTCGGCTTTGCCGCGTCGCTGGCTGCGCTGCTGGTGCGATTCGCGCGATTCCGGCGCGTGCTGTTCACCGAGCAACGCGACTCAGACCAAAAGGTTCTGCTGCTCCTTTTCCTGACGCCGCCGCTGGCGCTGGCCGTAGTGCTGCGGCTCTATGGCTATGAGTTTTTTGATTTGACGCTCGCAGGCTCGTTCCTGATGGGATTGATCGGCGGGCGAATGGTGGGCCTGCTGGGCGGGTCGATGCTGAGCCTCCCGGCGTTTGGGAATCATGAATGGCTGGCCACGCCGATGGCGGCGCTGGTTGGCCTGATCGGCGGAATGATTCGGCAAGGGCTGCCGAACACGGAAGACATCTGGCACTTTGGGCCGTTCCTATTCTTGAATATTCCGCAATCGTTGTGGAAGCTGGTGCGGCGCGGGCAGATCAATTGGGCGATGCTGCCGCTGGGAGCTTGCGTGGTGCTGGAATTGGGTCGCTACGCGCTTGCGCGCGCGGTACCAGCGAAATGGCTGTACACGCTGCCGTACCCGAGTTGGCCGTGGCTGCTGCTGATCGTGCTGGCGACGGTCATGTCCGTGGCCATGCCGGTGAAAATCTGGAACAACACGCGCATCGAAATGAACCTGGAGCAAAATGAGCAACTGCTGCTGAAGGCCCGCATGGACGCGCTGTCACGGCAGATCAATCCGCACTTCCTGTTCAACACGCTGAACACGGTGTCGTCATTGGTGCGGTACGACCCGGATATGGCGCGCGTTGTGGTGCTGAAGCTGTCGAATATTTTGCGGCGGCTGCTGCGCACCCATGAAACTTTTGTGCCGTTGCGGGACGAGCTGGATTTCATCGACGATTACTTGGACATCGAAGTGGCGCGTTTCGGGCGCGACAAGCTGCAGTTTTTCAAAGAAGTCGACGAAAGCACGCTGGACGCCTTCGTTCCGAGCATGCTCCTGCAGCCGATGATTGAAAATGCGATACGGCACGGACTGGCTCCGAAGCTCGAAGGCGGTGAAATTCGACTATCCACCAGGATGACGGACGGACGGCTGACGATCGACATCCATGACAACGGGATGGGGATTTCCAGCGAGCGACTGGCGGAGATTTATCACGAGGGCATCGGCATCAGCAATGTGCGCGAGCGCCTGCGCCTGCTCTACGGGGATCAGTTCCGCATGGACATCAAGAGCCAGGAAGGGCAAGGAACGCAGATCCGCATCGAGATACCCGAGCTGGTCGAGTCCGCGACAACGCTTACCTAAAGACAAGGGCATTTCCGCAACGACAGCATCTACTGGTCCGCTCATTTTCCTGTTGACATCCCACAGGTCGTATAGGATACTCCTGTGGGCATTACACAGGAGCGAATTCGGGACCAAGGTTACAGGGAAGGAGGCGTAATGACGGACAGCAAATCGGAGATTCTGCAGGGCACGCTGGACTTGATGGTGCTGAAGACGCTGGCGGCGATGGGGCCACTGCACGGCTACGGCATCGCGCGACGCATCGAGCAGATTAGCGAAGAGGCGCTGCGGCTGAACCAAGGGACGATTTATGCTTCGCTGGTGCGCCTGCAACAAAAGGGATGGATCAAGGGCGCGTGGGGAGCGTCGGAGAATAATCGCAAGGCCAAGTTCTATTCATTGACGCGGTCGGGGAAGAAGCAGCTCTCCGCCGAATCGGAAAACTGGGAGCGCATCGCGAGCGTGATTGGGCGCGTGCTGCAACTCGAAGAGAGAGGCTGACTTCATGCTGAGCCTATTAAGAGTGCTCGCGGCGCGGTTCGGTGGGTTCTTTACGCGGCGGCGCGACGACGAAGAGTTCTCTGATGAGCTTCGCGAGCATATGGACTTGCTCACTGAAGAAAACGTGCGACGAGGGATGTCACTGGCGGAAGCGCGACGCGAAGCAAGAATTCGGCTGGGCGGAGCAGCCCAGCTCCGCCAGACGCATCGCGAACTCTCGGGGATTCCCTTTCTCGAAAGCACCGCACATGACGTTCGCTTCGCATTGCGGATGCTGCGCAAGAACCCCGGATTCACGGCTGTGGCGGTGTTGACGCTGGCACTGGGGATCGGCGCGAATACGGCGATTTTCAACGTGGTGAAGGCGACCCTTCTTGCGCCGCTGCCGGTGAAGAGTGCGAGCCGCGTGGTGGTGATTTGGGTGAACAACCTTCACAGCGGCTGGAGCCGGATCGGGCCGACAGGACTGGACTACTTGGACTGGAGGGAGCAGAGCAAATCTTTTGATGATCTGTTGTTGTTCGAGCACGGAACGGGGACGGTCACCGGAGAAGGCGAGCCCGAGCAGGTGGCGGGTTTACGAGTGACGACAAACTTCGGCGACTTTTTCGGTATCAAGCCGGTTCTGGGCCGAACATTCCTCCCTGATGAGGCCACCGCGCGAAACAACCTCATGATCCTGGGCTATGCCTATTGGCGCCGACGGTTCGGCTCCGACCCGTCCGTGGTGGGGCGCGGCATCACGCTCAACGGCGAGCAATACACGATCATCGGAGTGCTGCCGGCAGGGTTCGCCACGCTTTTCCCCGCGGAAGTGGTTGTGCCCTTCGACAACGAATGGCTGAAGCGCGCCAACGGCGACCTTGGCGTCTTGGGGAGAATCAAGCGCGGAATCACGCTGCAGCAGGCTAGCGGAGAAATGAGCATGATCGCGCAGCGAATCGCGACGGTGCGGCCGGAAAGAAAAGGCTTCGGCGCGGTTTTGGTGCCGCTGGCAAACGTGCGCCTTGAGTATCTGCGGCCCGCGTTGCTGGTTTTGCTGGGCGCCGTCGGTTTTGTGCTGCTGATTGCGTGCGCGAATGTTGCGAATCTCGTTTTGGCGCGCTCGGTAGTGCGACAGCGGGAAGTGGCGATTCGGATGGCGTTGGGAGCCGGACGGCTCAGGCTGATCCGTCAATTATTGGCGGAAGGCACTTTGCTGGCGCTTCTCGGCGGGGCCGCAGGTGCGTTGCTCGCGCTGTGGTCGACTGCCCTGCTGGCGAGATTTGTGCCGTCACGAATTCCGGTACCAAACGCGGCCGATACGGTCGTGCTACCTACGATCCACATGACGGGCTCGGCGCTTCTCTTCACGATGGCGGTTTCGCTGGCCGCGGGAATCATCCTCGGCATGATTCCTGCGCTGCAAAGCCTCCGGTGCAACGTCATCGAATCGGTGAAGGAAGGCGGGCGAGGTCTTGGCGGCGGACGGCGCAGACATCGGACGCGCTCGGCGCTGGTGATTGTCGAATCCGCGTTGGCGTTCGTCCTGGTGATTGGCGCCGGGCTCATGATCAAGAGCTTCTGGCATCTGCTGGAAACGAGCCCGGGTTTTCATCCCGAGCATCTGCTGACGCTGCGGATTAAGTTGCCCAACGACGCGAAAGATTCCAAATATCGGGAGCCACGCCAGCAGTCGGCCGCCTTCCAGCGATTCTTAAGCAGCGTTCAGGAGGTGCCGGGAGTTCAATCGGCAGCAGTGACGGAAATTGTTCCCCTGAGCCAGGACGACATGGACAGAGGGTACTTTGTCGTCCAGGAAGAGCCGCCGCTCGCTCCCGGCGAACATCTGGCCGCCGATTACCGCGATGTGAGCGCGAGCTACTTTGCCACGATGGGCATTCCGCTGATCGCGGGGCGGGTGTTCACGCAGCAAGACAATCTGGACCACCCTCGCGCGGTGGTGATCGATGAAGCGCTGGCTGACCGGTTTTTTCCCAACGGCGATGCGATCGGCAAACACCTGCAGGTTCCCGATGGCAAGCAGGTGGCACGCGAAATCGTGGGCGTGGTGGGCAGTGTTCACGACACGGGATTCGACCAGCAGCCGCGTCCGACGATCTATTTCCCGTCGCTGCAAACCTCCGACCAAACGATGAGCCTGGTGGTACGGACGACTTTGCCGCCCGGCACGATCCTGCCCGCGATCAAGAACGCGATCTGGTCGATGGACAAGGACCAACCTGTTTTCGCGGTCCGATCGATGGATGAAATCGTTGCGGGAACTGTGTCGGCGCAGCATCTGGCTTTTATCCTGCTGGGGGTTTTCGCCTTTCTCGCGCTAGCGTTGGCCGCGATTGGGATTTATGGCGTGACTTCCTATGGAGTTAGCGAACGAACGCACGAAATTGGAGTGCGCATGGCGCTGGGCGCGCAGCCGGGCGATGTCTTGCGCCTAGTGCTTGCGGGTGGATCAAGGCTCGCGGGCATCGGAATCGTCAGCGGAGTAGCGGCGGCTATCGCGCTGACGCGGCTGCTTTCCAGCTTGCTGTTCGGAGTGAGCGCGACGGATCCGTTGATATTTGGGGCTGTGGCTGCCTTGCTATTGGGTGTTGCGCTGGCCGCGTGCTACATCCCGGCGAGGCGGGCGATGCGAGTCGATCCCATGGTAGCGCTACGGTACGAATGAGCTAAGGGCGTCTGGGCATGTCGTGACCAGCGAGTGTGGCAGGTCGTGACGCAAGGAGGGTTTTATGGTCAGCAATCTGAAAACGCTTTCATCGCGGATTCGTGGAATGTTCTCGCACAAACGTCAGGAAGAAGAATTCTCTGACGAGATTCGCGAGCATCTGGACCTGCTCACAGAAGAAAACGTGCGGCGCGGCATGTCGCTCGCCGAGGCGCGGCGTGAAGCAAAAATTCGTCTGGGCGGCTCAGCGCAGCTTCGCGAA
This sequence comes from Candidatus Acidiferrales bacterium, assembly GCA_030037775.1. Classification (GTDB taxonomy): domain Bacteria; phylum Acidobacteriota; class Terriglobia; order Acidiferrales; family UBA7541; genus DAHUXN01. Next base: position 74,812 of record JASHQB010000182.1, on the reverse strand, counting down.
ACGCATCGCGAACTCACCGGGGTCCCCTTCTTCGAGACTCTCGTGCAGGACATCCGCTACGCGGCGCGCATGCTGCGGAAGTCGCCAGGATTCACGGCCGTCGCGGTGCTGACGCTTGCGCTGGGGATTGGCGCGAATACGGCGATTTTCAGCGCCGTGAACCCGATTCTCTTTGAGCCGCTTCCCTATTCGCATCCGGAACGAATTATGACCATTTGGGGAATTTTTCAAGGCGCGCGGTCACGGGTAACGTTCTATAACTATCGTGAACTGTTGGAGAGGAACCGTTCTTTCGACGCTCTCGCCATATTCGAACTGTGGCAGCCAACCATGACGGGCCCGAATGAGCCCGAACTGCTCGATGGCCAGAACGTGACCTATGGCTACTTCCGAGCGCTGGGAGTTGAACCCGCGATGGGGCGCGATTTTCAGCCATCGGATGATGCCTTTCACGGACCGCTGGTGACGATCCTCAGCTACGGCCTGTGGCAGCGGCGATTCGGCGGAGACCGTTCAATTCTTGGCCGGCAGATCACTCTCGACGGCGACAGCTACACGGTGATCGGCGTGATGCCGCGGGGATTTGACGACGTGCTCTCGCCCACAACGGAGATATGGTCGCCGGATCAGTACAACACAGCGAATATCACGGACACGAACAGCGTGGAATGGGGCAATCACTGCAGTGTGGTGGCCCGGTTGAAACCGAACGTCAGCTTTGGGCAAGCCCAAGCGGACATCGCCATGATTGCGCGTACGCCTATGGCAGAATTCCCGCGCCCGCGCTGGGCCAATCTGCATCTCGGGTTCATCGTAGATTCGCTTCAGGACGACGTTACGCGAGGCGTAAAGCCGGCGCTGCTCGCCGTGGTCGGTGCCGTGGTGCTGGTGCTGCTGATCGCGTGCGTAAACGTGACGAATCTGCTGCTGGCGCGCGGCGCGCAGAGGCGCGGGGAATTTGCCATGCGCGTGGCCTTGGGCGCCGGACGCTTTCGTTTGGTGCAGCAGCTCCTGACGGAAAGCTTGCTGCTGGCGCTCATTGGCGGCGTTTTGGGGCTGCTGGTCGCGCAAGTGGGCGTAAAAACTCTCGTGGCGCTAAGTCCGCCGGACTTGCCACGGTTAAGCGCGATCAGCCTCGACCAAAAGGTATTTTTGTTCGCGCTCGGGCTCACGGCGGCGATCGGCTTGGTGGTTGGGCTCATCCCGGCGCTCCACGCCTCGCGCAGCGACCTGCAAACCGGGCTGAAGGAAGGCTCGCGCCAGAGCGGTGGCAGCCACCAATTCACAAGGCGCGCTCTGGTGGTCGCCGAAGTGGCGCTCGCGTTGGTGCTACTCGTAAGTGCAGGCCTGCTGTTACGCAGCCTCTCGCGACTGCTTGCGGTTGATACAGGATTCGACGCTTCAAATGTGCTGACCATGCAAGTGCAAACTGCGGGACATAAATTCGACGACTCGGCTCCTACGGGCAATCGTGTTCGATTCTTTCGGCAGGCTCTGGAAAACGTGCGCGACGTTCCCGGCGTCGAGTCAGCAGCATTCACGAGCCTGTTGCCGCTGACTGACGATACTCAATATGGCTCCTATGGGGCGGAGTTCGAGAAGGACAAAAAGTCTTACGGTGTATTTCGGTATGTGGTGAGTCCCGGTTATTTCGAAACGATGCGCATGCCGCTCCGGCGAGGCCGGTATCTGAACAAGGGTGACGCAGCAGACGCACCGCATGTAGTTGTCATTAGCGAGTCACTGGCAAAGGAAGAATTCGGCAATCAGGATCCGATTGGCCAGCGCGCCCATGTCGGCGGCTTCCCGAACTGGCCGTGGTACACGGTTGTTGGAGTGGTGGGCGATGTGAAGCAGGCGTCGCTGATTGCGAGCGAGCCGGATGCGGTGTACATCACGCCCGAGCAGTCGTGGTTCGCAGACGAGGCGATGTCACTGGTCGTGCACACACGCGGCGATGCAGCAACGCTCACGCCGAACATCAAGAAAGCAATTTGGTCGGTGGACAAGGACCAACCGATTGTGCGCATCGCGACCATGGAGCACCTGCTCGCGGCGACGGCAGCCGAACGAAGTTTCACGCTTATCCTGTTCGAGGCGTTTGGAATCGTGGCGCTGGTGCTGGCGGCGGTCGGGATTTACGGCGTGCTTTCCGGGAATGTGACGGAGCGAACGCGCGAAATCGGCATCCGCGTGGCACTGGGGGCGCCGCGCGGAAACATTCTGCGGCTAATCGTGCAGCAAGGCATGGCGCTGACGGCGCTGGGCGCGTTGATTGGTTTGGCGGGAGCGTTGGCCGCAAGCCGAGCGATTGTCTCGCTGCTGTTTGCGGTGTCTCCCGTCGACGTGATCACGTATGCGGGCGTGGTTGTGGTGCTGGCTGGCGTGTCATTGATTGCCTGTGGAGTGCCGGCTTGGCGCGCGGCGCGCGTCGATCCGCTGGTGGCTCTGCGGTACGAGTAGAGGCTTGGTGGCGCTTGCGACTTGCTACATACCTGCGTGACGGGCCATGCGCACCGACCCCATGGTGGCCCTGCGATACGAATGGGCTCCCTTCTCGGCCGGCGCGACCGATTGCCGAATGCTGCTATAATCGCGCTTGAAGAAATCCGTATCGTATGGCCAAACGAACGCACAGGAAAAAGCGGAGCGCCGATGCGCACAACGTCCCACGCATCGTTGCGCGCGCGAAATTTCCGACGCAATACGGCCAATTCACCGTCCTGGGAATCGAAGGCGCCGAGAAATTGAGCCTCACCGGAACCGCGGAAACCGCGGTGGCGTTGCAGCACGGGAAAATCCACCGGGGCGATGCACCGCTTGTGCGTATTCATTCGCAATGCCTGACGGGGGACGTGTTTCATTCGGAACGCTGCGACTGCCGCGCGCAACTGGAAATGGCGCTGCGCGAAACGGCGCGTGCGCGATGCGGGATTGTGCTATACCTGCCGCAGGAGGGGCGCGGCATCGGCTTGATGAACAAATTGAAGGCCTATGAGTTGCAGGATCGCGGCATGGATACGGTCGAGGCGAATCGCGAGCTGGGATTCGACGCCGATCACCGCGATTACAAGTTTTGCGCCGAGGCGCTGAAACTGATGGGCGTGAAAAAAGTGAGATTACTCTCCAACAATCCCGACAAAGTACATCAGCTTGAGCGCGGTGGCATTCGCGTGGTGGAACGAGTGCCCTGCCGCCCGCCCACCAGCCAGCATTCGCACTCCTACCTGAAAACCAAGAAGGAAAAACTCGGACATATTCTCGGCGGGATTTGACGCGCGTACGGCCGGGGCGAACTTTTGGGGATCAGCCGCCGCCGACGAAATGAACGATTTCGTAAGAGTCGTTTGTTTCGACGGCAGTTCCGTGCCACTGCGCGCGCGGGAGAATGTCGCGGTTGCGTTCGATGGCGACGCGGTCCGCAGCGATTCCCAAATGGCCAAGCAGCTCAGCGACGTTGAAGCCATCGGGAATTTCGCGCGCTTCGCCGTTGATGGTTACCGTCAACTCTTTACCTTAGGCCCACCGCCCTTGGATTTTGCGCGCAGGGCGAAGCGGATTTCGTCGACGGCCTCGGATGCGCCGGCATCGGCGCGAATCACAAGCTCACCGCCGCCGGAAGAGATACTCGGTATCGCAAAGCGAATCTGCACCACGCCATCGGCGGCCGTTTTTCCATTGAAGCGAGCTTCTCCCTTTACGCCACTCAAATAGGCCTCGACGTTGACATCGCTAACCGGCGACCGGTCGGCGCGCTTCAAAACCTGTACATCGAGCGTGGCCTGGCCGTTTGCCAGCCAGGAATTCGCGTTCCGCAGCTGCACTTGAATGCCCTGGCCGGAGCGGCCGGTGCGCGCAGATGCCGGTGGAATGGAAATCGCGCCGCTGCGAAGCTCCTCGATGACGGAACGATGCTGGCTTTCGACGCGCTCGCCCAAGGCATCCTCAGAATACCCGGCGGCGCTCGCTAAATCGGAGTAGCTCGAATTCCGGCGGTGCAGGATTCGCCCGCGATGATAAACGAGGGTCACAATGCTGCACTGTGGCTGGCCGTAGTCTTCCGTTTGCACGTGAAAGACATCGTCTCCGACGGCCACATCTGAATTGAATCCCAAGCTCATTGTGGGATAATCCTTCGCTCCTTCGGTTCCTGCAGGGCCACCGCTCGCCCAAGATTTTTTTGCGTGTTCATTGACCAGAAGGTAGTGCCTGGATATTATAGCAGTGCATCGAAAATGAACGGAAGCTACCTCGACGCGTACGCGCCACTACTGCTGATGTTCCTGCTCGCGGCAGGACTGGCCGCGGTTTTGATTATCGCCTCCACCGTAGTTGGCCGGCATTTGAAGTCCCGTGCGAAAGATCAAGCTTACGAATGCGGTATTCGCCCGACGGGCGACGCGCGCGAGCCTTTCTCCGTGCATTTCTATATGGTAGCGATGATTTTCATCTTGTTCGATATTGAGGCCATTTTTCTTTATCCCTGGGCGATTGTATTCAAGAAGCTGAGCCTGTTCGGTTTCGTGGAAATGATTCTGTATATTTTCATCCTGGTGGTGGGCTACATTTATTTGTGGAAGAAGGGCGCATTGGAGTGGAAGTAGCCTGACCTCCAAAACCGGGAATCATAGAGTGGAATCGCAGCAACAAGATAGCCCGCTGGCGGTCCGCAAACTGAAGGAACGCGATCCACAAGGGATCACGGAAGTCATCTCTTTCAGGGGCGAGACGACCGTTGTATTGCCGCGCAACCGGCTGATCGCCGCATGCGAGTTTCTGAAATCCGACGCGGAGCTGGATTTCGCGTTTCTGTCGGATATCACGCCTGTCGACCGCTTCCCGGTGGAGCCGCGCTTCGAAGTCAATTATCACCTGGTGAGCCTGAGCCGGCGCGAGCGCCTGCGCCTGAAGGTGAAGGTGACCAGCAAAGACCCGACCGTGCCCACGGTCACTAACGTCTGGCCCACCGCGAATTGGCACGAGCGCGAGGCTTGGGACCTGATGGGCGTGCAGTTCGAAGGGCATCCTAACCTGACACGCATCTTGATGCCGGATGATTGGGAGGGACATCCACACCGCAAGGATTATCCGGTGGAGGGTTATCGCTGATGGCGAGCAGCGTGCTGACAGTGCCGGAAAGCCGCACGATGGTGCTGAATATGGGGCCGCAGCACCCGTCGACTCATGGTGTACTGCGCGTGATTCTGGAGCTGGACGGCGAGATTGTGCTGAAAGCCGAGCCAGTGATCGGGTATCTGCATACCGGCATCGAGAAGAACTTCGAGAAGCTCACCTATTCGCAGTGTATTCCGCTGACCGACCGGATGGATTACCTCGCGAATCTATCGAATAACCTAGGCTTTTGCCTGGCGGTGGAAAAGCTGGCGGACATCGAGGTGCCGAAGCGCGCGCAGTACATTCGTGTGCTGCTGACGGAGTTTTCGCGCATCGCGTCGCACCTGGTGTGGCTGGGCACGCATGCCATCGATCTGGGCGCCATGAGCGTTTTCCTCTATTGCTTCCGCGAACGCGAGGAGATGCTGAAAATCTTGGAGGCCATTTCCGGCCAGCGCATGATGACGAGCTATTTCCGCATCGGTGGGCTGGCCCTGGAACCGCCGCCGGGGTATCTCGAGTGGATTTCGAAGTTCCTCGACACATTCGCAGGACACCTGGCGGAATACGAGGACCTGTTGACGGAGAATCCGATCTGGAAACTGCGCACGCAAGGAGTAGGCGTTCTGAAGCTCGAAGACGGCATTGCCATGGCCGTCTCCGGGCCTTCTTTACGCGGCAGCGGCAGCGATTACGACCTGCGCAAGTATTTTCCGTATTCCAGTTACGAGGAATTCGATTTCAAGGTGGCGACGCAGACCGCCGGCGACGTCTATGCGCGTTATCAAGTGCGCCTGGAAGAGATGCGGCAAAGCGCCAAGATCTGCCGCCAAGCGATCGATAGAATCCCTTCGCAAGGACCGTTCCGCGCCGAAGTGCGCGGCCTCGTTCCTCCGTCACGCGAGGAAATGAAGACCTCCATCGAGGGCCTGATCTACCACTTCAAGATCTGGACCGAGGGAATCACGCCGCCTCCGGGCGAGGTTTATCAGGCGATCGAATCGCCGCGCGGCGAAATCGGTTTTTACGTGTGCAGCGACGGATCGAACAGGCCGTATCGGGTTAAAGTGCGTGCTCCGTCGTTTGTCAACCTGCAGGCGTTGCCCCGTCTGGTGATCGGAAAACTGATTGCCGACGTGGTCGCGAGCATCGGCACCATCGACATCGTGCTGGGAGAAGTGGATCGCTGATGCAAGTCTCTCCACAACTGGACGCGAAGTTCAAGCAGCTCATCTCGCGCTACCCCGTGAAGCGCTCGGCGCTGGTGCCGATGCTGGTTTATGCGCAGGATGAATACGGCCATTTGAGCGATCCGATCCTCGAGGAAATTGCCGAACGCCTGGATCTTCAAATGACCGAAGTGACCGAGACGCTGTCCTACTATTCGATGCTGCGGCGCAAGGCCGCGGGGAAATATCACGTGCAGGTTTGCACGAACATCTCGTGCCAGCTTCGCGGCGGGTTCGAGATTATGGCGCACGTGCAAAAGCGGCTGGGCATCGGCAACCGCCAAACCACGGCCAACGGCATTTTCTCCCTGGAAGAAGTGGAGTGCATGGGCGCGTGCTCGGGCGCGCCGGCCATCCAGGTGAATTATGATTTCTACGAGAACCTGACGCCGGAGAAGGTTGACGCGATCCTCGATCAGTACGCCGCCGGCAAGCATCCTGCGTCCGTGCCGGTGATTTCCGGCGCATTGCACGAGCCGGACCCCGCGGAAGTGCGCGTTATCAGCCAGCGGTTCGGCATAAGGGATTCGCACACCCTGAAGGTCTATCAGCAACACGAGGGTTACGAAGCGCTTACGAAGACCCTGAAGGAAATGACGCCGGCGCAGATCATCGATGAAGTGAAAAAGTCCAATCTGCGCGGCCGCGGCGGAGCGGGTTTCCCCACCGGCATGAAATGGTCTTTTGTGCCCAAGGATTCACCGAAGCCGAAATACGTTTGCGCTAACGCCGACGAGAGCGAACCGGGAACGAGCAAAGATCGTCCATTGATGGAGATGGATCCCCATGCGTTGATCGAAGGCATGGTGATTGCAGGAAAGGCCATCGGTTCGCACCTGGGGTATATCTATATCCGCGGAGAATATCGCTACATTTTGGACATCATGGACCGCGCGCTCGAAGAAGCGTACGCTGCCGGATTCGTGGGAAAGAATATTCTCGGCACCGGATTCGATTTTGATATTTACACTCACACGGGCGCGGGCGCGTACGAATGCGGCGAGGAAACTGCGCTACTGGAATCCTTGGAAGGCAAGCGCGGTTATCCGCGTTTCAAGCCTCCTTACTTCCCTGCCGTCCTGGGTTTGTACCAATGCCCGACAATTGTGAACAACGCGGAGACGCTTGCCACTGTGCCGCTGATTATTCGCAGGGGTGGAGATTGGTATTCGAGCCTCGGGTCGCCGAAGAACGGCGGAACGCGCCTGTATTCGATTTCCGGCCACGTCAACCGGCCCGGGATTTATGAACTGCCGATGGGATTCAACCTGAATCGCATGATTTTTGAGGTTGCCGGCGGAATTCCCAATGGCCGAAAACTGAAGGCTGTGATCCCCGGAGGAAGTTCCTGCCCGCTGCTGAGCGCCGACGAATGCGACGTGGCGATGGACTATGATTCAGTGGCCAAGATCGGGTCGATGCTGGGCTCGGGCGGCCTGGTGGTAATGGACGAAGACACCTGCATGGTCGATGTCGCACGTCGCATCATGCATTTTTACGCCCACGAATCCTGCGGCTGGTGTATCCCCTGCAGAGAGGGCACAGCATGGCTGCGTAAGCTGCTCGACCGCTTCCACGAAGGCTATGGCCGCGCGGAGGAGATTCCGCTGATTGATGAAGTTTCAGAAAACATGCTTGGCAAAACCATGTGCGCGCTGGGGGACGCGGCAGCGATGCCGACGATGAGCATCGTGCACAAGTGGCGCAACGAATTTGAAGATCATTTGAAGGGCAAGTGTTCGCTCAACGCGGCCGAAGTGCTGCCGATGGCGCGATAGGAACGGGCGGAAAAAGGGAATCATGGCGGAGACGCAAACGCAAACCATTACGTTCACGCTAAACGGCCAGAAGCTCACGGTGCCGAAAGGCACGCTGGTGATCGAAGCCGCAAAGAGCGCGGGGATCGAAATTCCTTCGTTCTGCTACTACCCCGGCCTCGCGCTGCAGGCCGCTTGCCGCATGTGCCTGGTGGAAGTGGAAAAGCAGCGTAAGTTGACCACGGCCTGCACGCTTGTAGCGGAAGACGGCATGGTGGTTCACGCCGATACGGATCCAGTCCACAAAGCTCGCAAGGACATGTTGGAGTTCCTCCTGACAAACCATCCGCTCGACTGCCCGGTTTGCGACAAAGGCGGCGAGTGCGAACTGCAGGACATGACTTTCACCTACGGCATCGATTACAGCCGCTATACCGAAGAGAAGCTTCATTATCCCGAGGAAAAGTGGTCGCCCGCCGTTTATTACGACGCGCCACGATGTATTTTGTGCTTCCGCTGCGTGCGCGTTTGTGATGAAGGCATGGACGTGAAGGCTTTGGGCGTGGCTTCTCGGGGCGTCACTTCGGTGATCATTCCCAACGATTCGGGGCAGCTGGCGTGCGAAGAGTGCGGCATGTGCATCGATATTTGCCCCGTCGGTGCGCTGACCAGCGGCACGTACCGCTACCAAACACGCCCGTGGGAGATGGAATACTTCGGTACCGCGTGCGCGCACTGCTCCAATGGATGCAAGACGACGCTTTCGGTGCGCAACAACGAGATTTTGCGCGCCAACAATCGCGACCATGGCGGCATCAATGGCGAATTTCTCTGCCCCAAGGGCCGCTTTGGACACGATTTCACGGCGAACGCGGAGCGCATTCGCCAGCCGTTGGTGCGCAGGAACGGCGCTTTCCAGCCAGCGAGCTGGGAAGACGCGATCGAAGAGATCTCCAGGCGGCTGAAGCAGGCGCATGACGCGCACGGTCCGGCGGCTATCGGTGTGATTGGTTCGAATCACACAACAAACGAAGAGAATTATCTGCTCAACCGATTCGCGCGCGTGACGCTCGGCACCAACAACATCGATCATCATCGCACCGCAGACTATAACGGACTGGCTTCAGCGCTGGGATCGAAAGCCGATGAGGCTATGGCGACGATGGCGGACATCTATGACGCGAGCGCCATCCTTCTGATTGGCAACGATGCCACGCAGCAGAATCCGCTGGTGGCGTGGCAGATTCGCACAGCCGTGCGGCATCACGATGCGCGACTGTACATCATCAACGGCCGTCCGCTGAAGCTGCAGCGCCAGGCGAAGCAGTTCGTGCAGGTGCCGGCGGACGCCGAGGGGCGCGCGGTTAGCTGGCTTGCGACGGGTAGCGGCGATTTGGGGGGAAGCGCCGCCGGCGAGCTGGGCAAGCTGAAAGACGCACTGTCGAAAGAAAAAGACGTGGTGATTTTGTTCGGCGCGGGCGTGAACGGCGCGGCGGTGCGCGACCTGGTGAAATTTGGCAAATCGCTGCAAGGACAGACGCGCTACGTCGCCCTGGGCGACTACGCGAATTCGCGCGGCGCCGCCGATATGGGAATCCTCCCGGACCGTTTGCCGGGCTATTCGCCGCTCTCGGACGCCAGCGAGCGGGCGCGCTTCACCAAGCTTTGGGGCAAGGAGATTCCCACCGCGGCGGGGATGAACGCGCGACAAATGATGCAGGCGGCGGTCGATGGCAAGTTGAAGGCTCTCTACGTGGTCGGCGCAAATCCCATCAAGACGTTTGACATCACTGCGCCGGAGAAACTGGCAGGCGTCGATCTACTGGTGGTTCAAGATATGTTCCTGACGGAGACGGCGCAGCGCGCGGACGTGATTTTGCCCGCGGCGTCGACGTACGAAAAGGACGGCACGGTGACCAACACGGCCGGCGAAATTCAGATGGTGTGGCGCGCCGTCGATGCGCAGGGCCCCCGCAGTGATTTCGATCTGCTGCGCATTTTGATTCACCAGCTGGCGCAGCTCGGTCTGGGCACGGCGATCAAGCAGCGTACGCCCGAAGCGGTGCTCGAAGAAATCCGGCAGAATGTTCGGGGCTACGACGTCCCGGCGGCGGGATTGCTGACCGGCGGAACGGAAAAGGTGCCGGCGGCGCCGGCGAATGCGAATGGCACGTCAGAAGCACAATCCGGGACGATTTTTTCATCGCAAGACTTTTTGTTTTCGAGCGGGACCCTGGGGCGCTACTGTTCCAAACTGAATTCATGCAAGGAATCCAAGGAAAGACCGTGGAGTTCGTCACCCAGCATCCAGTCCTGGTGGTATCGTTAATTAAAATCGCCATCGCGCTGTTTGTCGTGATGACGGCGCTCGCCTACCTCACCTGGTTCGAGCGGAAGGTTGTTGCGCGCATTCAGTCGCGCTGGGGACCTTATTGGGTGGGCCCGCACGGCCTATTGCAGCCGCTCGCCGACGGCATCAAGTTCCTTTTCAAAGAAGACGTGGTGCCTCCGACGGCGGATAAAGTGGCCTACCTGCTCGCGCCGTTTTTGGCGCTCGCGCTGGCGCTGACGACACTTGCGCTGGTTCCCATCGGCCCTGCGACCATAAGCATTCTCGGCCAGCCGACACAACTGGTGATTTCTCACAGCCCCATCGCTCTGATTCTGCTCTTTGCAATCTCCTCGGTCGGCGTTTATGGCGTGATGCTTGCGGGATGGTCTTCGAACAGCAAATACCCCTTGCTGGGCGGACTGCGCAGTTCAGCACAGATGATCAGTTACGAAGTCTCGCTGACGCTTTCGGTCGTGGGTGTGCTGCTGCTCGCCGGCTCTTTTGATTTTTACGACATTGTAGGCCACCAGGCCGGGCACTGGTTTCACTTTTTACCCAGCTGGGAGATTTTCCCGCAATTCCTCGGATTCATCTGCTATTTGACGGCCGCGATCGCGGAAACGAACCGCGTGCCCTTCGATTTGCCCGAAGGGGAGACGGAATTGGTGGCCGGCTTCCACACCGAGTATTCGAGCTTCAAGTTCGCCATGTTTTTTATGGCGGAGTACGGGAACATGATCACGGTGTCGTGCCTCGCGACACTGCTCTTCCTCGGCGGCTGGCTCTCTCCCTTTCCGGACCGATGGAGCTGGCAGCTTTACTTGCCTGGAGCGGGGCTGATTATCGGTGGGCTCGCACTCATCGTTGGCGGGCTGCGCAGCGTGCAGTGGAACGCCAAGGCCGTTTTTCCTGTGCTCGGTTTGGTGTGCATCGGCGTCGGCTATCTTTGCACACTTCACGGCGCGACTCACCCCGTCGCGAAAGCCGTGCAAGGCCCGTTCTGGTTCATTAGCAAAGTTTTCCTGTTGTTGTTTTTCTATGTGTGGGCACGCGGAACACTGCCCCGCTTTCGCTATGATCAGCTGATGTCCTTTGGTTGGAAGTTCCTGCTGCCGCTTTCGCTGATCAACCTGGTGGGAACCAGCATTTTCGTTGTGCTGGGGTGGCATCCATGAGCGTGGCCATGCTTGTGTTCATCGCTTGCGGGCTCTTCGCCGTGCTTGGAGCGGTGGGGCTGATTCTGGCGCGCGAGCCGGTGCACAGCGCGCTCTCGCTGGTGCTGGTGATGGTGGCGCTGGCTGTTTTGTATCTGCTGCTGGGAGCGGCGTTCATCGCGGCGATACAAATTCTGGTCTATGCCGGCGCGGTGATGGTGCTTTTCATCTTCGTGATCATGCTGCTCAATGCGGGCGTGGAAGTGCGCACGAACCTGAGCCATCTGGCACGCTGGGTGGGCCTGCCGCTGGCGATTCTGTTCCTCGCAGAAATGACCTATTCGCTGTTCCACGAATACGCCGCGAGAACGGCGCTTGCCGCCGGCGGCGCCGTTGCCGGGCCGGTGCCGGCCTCTACCGAGGAGCTTTCCATGAAGCTCTTCACGGAATACGTGCTGCCTTTTGAATTGACGTCGATTCTGATACTCATCGCCATCCTCGGCGCGCTGGTGCTGGCCAAGAAGGAGTCCGCTTGATGGTGCCGATTTCCTATTACGTGATATTGAGCGGCGTGCTCTTCGGCCTGGGCGTGATTGGCTTTGTTTTCAAGCGCAACATCATCACGATTTTTATGTCCATCGAGCTGATGTTGAATGCAGTGAACCTGGCGTTTGTGGCGTTCAGCCGCGAATTCAATCAGCTCGACGGGCTGGTTTTTGTTTTCTTCGTGATTGTGGTGGCTGCGGCGGAAGCGGCGGTGGGGCTGGCGATTGCCATGGTCATCGCGCGCAATCGCAAGTCGCTGAACGTGGAAGACGTGGATTTGCTGAAGTTCTAGTTCCAATTAGGGCGAATGTTCATACTCGAACATCTGTGGATCATCATGGCCCTGCCGCTGGCAGGGTCGATGCTGACGCTCCTTGCCGGGCGGCATTGGCCGAAGAACTACGTCAACCTGTCGAGCGTGGGCTTCCCGGTTCTGGCGTTTCTTTCCTACTGCGAATTGGTACGCGAATTCTTCGCCCTGAGCGCCAACCAGATCCCTTGGATCCAGAATTATTTCACGTGGATGACCGCTGGGCCTTTCCGCGTGGACTTCGCGCTGCAAGTCGACCAACTGACCATCGTGATGCTCGGCGTGGTCACGTTCGTGGGCATGCTGATCCACATTTATTCGATCGGCTACATGGCGCACGAAGACGGTTACTACCGCTTCTTCGCGGAAATGAATTTGTTCATGTTTTTCATGCTGACGCTGGTGATGGCCGCTAACCTGGTCGTCATGTTCGTGGGCTGGGAGGGCGTAGGGCTTTGCAGCTACCTGCTGATCAGCTTCTACTTCACGAAGAAATCCGCGGCGGATGCGGGCAAAAAGGCGTTCATCACCACGCGCATCGGTGATTTCGGATTCACCATCGGCATATTGATGGCCTTTTGGCTGTTCCATGCCGTCGACTACAAATCGATGTTCGATACCGTTGCGAACATGCCCGCCGAGGGAATGCACCAGTGGGGCGCGCTGACTTCGATTTGCTTGTTGCTGCTCGCCGGCGCCGTCGGCAAATCGGCGCAGCTTCCGCTGTACGTCTGGCTGCCGGACGCGATGGAAGGCCCCACGCCGGTCAGCGCGTTGATTCATGCCGCGACCATGGTCACCGCCGGTGTGTATATGGTGGCGCGCATGAACCCGCTCTTCAGCCGCGCGCCAGCCGCGATGCTGACGGTTGCGATCATCGGTGCGGTGACGGCGCTCTACGCTGCCACGATCGGCCTGGCGCAGTCCGACATCAAGAAAGTTCTCGCGTATTCGACGATTTCGCAGCTCGGTTACATGTTCCTGGCCTGCGGCGTGGGCGCGTATGCCGCCGGCATTTTCCACCTGATGACCCACGCGTTTTTCAAGGGGCTGCTCTTTCTGTGCGCCGGCAGCGTGATTCACGCCATGGGCGGCGAGCAGGATATGTTTAAGATGGGCGGTCTGCGTACGAAAATTCCGTGGACCTACAGCACCATGCTCGTGGCCACGCTGGCTATCTCCGGCGCGCCGCTCTTTGCGGGATTTTTCAGCAAGGACGAAATTCTTTTTGACACGTATGCGGGTCCGAACGCGAATGCGGTGCTTTACGGCCTGGGCATTTTCGCCGCCCTTTTAACTGCGTGCTACATGTTCCGTTTGATTTTTCTCACCTTCCACGGCAAGCCGCGCTTCGACGAACATCACGTGCACGTGCATGAGTCGCCGAAGGTAATGCTGGCGCCCCTGGTGGTCCTGGCGATTCTCTCGATCGTCGGTGGCTGGTTCGTGCTTCCCACCTACTGGGGTGGCAAAGATTCATTCCAGGGCTTCCTCGACCCGGTTTTCAGCGCGTCGAATCAACTGGCGCTGCAGATGCACCCGAACTGGACGGAGCCGCCTCATTTGCTTGAATTGCAAATGACGGGGATTGCGGTGGTGGTGGCGTTGATCGGGTTCCTGCTTGCGCTGTACCTCTACATCATTAAGCCGGCCGCGGCGAAAAAAGTCGCCGACGGCACGCGTCCGATCTATGAGCTCCTCTGGCACAAGTATTATGTGGATGAGCTTTACGGCGCGGTGATCATCGGCCCGCTCATTTGGCTATCGCGCAATGTGCTCTGGAAGGTCATCGACGTGGGACTGATCGATGGCACGGTGAACGGGCTGGCGTTTTTCTCGCGCCGCGTTGGCAGCGGAGTGCGGCATATTCAGGGCGGCAATACGCGCAGCTATGCAACCTGGGTAGTCGTCGGAGCCGTGGCGGTCACGGTGTTCTTTGTGTGGATGGTGCGTTAGTGCAGAACCAGAGCTATCTCCTGACCGTGCTGACGTTCTTCCCGCTGCTGGGGACGTTTGCCTTGCTGCTGCTGCGAGGTGACGATCACGTCTGGATTCGCCGGCTGACGCTGATCACTTCGGTGATCGAATTCATCCTTTCCCTGCTGCTCTTGCGCGGCTTTGACATTGGCAACGGCGGATATCAGCTCGAGGAAGTTCACCACTGGATTCCGAATCTCCACATTCATTACCACATGGGAATCGATGGCATCAGCCTGTTCCTGGTGCTGCTGACGACGTTCCTGACGCCGCTGGCGGTGCTCTGTTCCTGGAACAGCATCCAGGATCACGTGAAGGAATTCTTCGCCATGCTGCTGGTGCTGGAGATGGGCATGGTCGGCGTGTTCTGCGCGCTGGACCTGTTCCTGTTCTTCCTTTTCTGGGAAGTGATGCTCATTCCGATGTACTTCCTCATCGGCATCTGGGGACATGGCCGAAAAATCTATGCTGCGCTGAAATTCATTTTGTACACGATGTTTGGCTCCATCCTGATGCTGGTCGCGATCTTGTGGCTCTACCGTGTCTCCGGTACGTTCGATTTGCCCGCGATCCAGGGAATGCTTTCTTCGGGGCTTTCTTTGCCATGGGGCACGCAGCTGCTGATGTTCCTGGCGTTCATGCTGGCATTCGCCATCAAAGTGCCGCTCTTCCCGCTGCACACGTGGCTGCCGGACGCGCATACGGAAGCGCCGACGGCCGGATCGGTGATTCTTGCCGGCGTGCTGCTGAAGATGGGCACGTACGGCATGTTGCGATTCTGCTTGCCGCTCTTCCCGGAGGCCGCGCATCGCGCTGCGCCGATCGTAGCCGTGCTGGCGATCATCGGCATCGTTTATGGGGCGCTCGTGGCCATGGTTCAGGTCGATTTGAAGCGCCTGGTGGCGTACACATCCGTCAGCCATTTGGGGTTTGTGGTGCTGGGGATTTTCGTTTTCAATCCTACGGCCATGGAGGGCGCCATCTACCAAATGCTGAACCACGGCGTCTCGACCGGCGCGCTCTTCCTGGTTTGCGGAATGCTTTACGACCGGCGGCACACCTACGAAATCAAAGAGTATGGCGGCTTGGCGAAACCGATGCCGATCCTATGCGCGTTTTTCCTGTTCGCGTGTTTATCTTCGCTGGCGTTGCCTATGCTCAATGGCTTCATCGGCGAATTCATGATCTTGATTGGCGTCTTCGATTCGCAGCATTTCGCGTGGGCTTCGTGGGCCGCGACGGGCGCAATTCTTTCCGCCGTTTATTTGTTGTGGGCGTATCAGCGCATCGCCCTCGAGAGAATCACAGTGGCGAAGAACGAAACCCTGCCCGACGCTTCGGCCCGCGAGCGCTTCATCCTGATCGCCGCATCGGTCGTGATTCTCTTCATGGGCATCTTCTCGCCGATGTTCACCCATCGCATGGACGCGACGACCAACGCGTTGCTCGAGCAAATGCGCACGACGGCGAGCTATCAGGCGCAATCCTGGCAAACTCAGGTGGCCAGTCGGACTTCCTCGACGAAGCCAACCACGCATGAAGTCGCCATGCGCAGCGTGTCTTTGGAAAGGCAGGCCCGGCCGTAATGTTTCCTCCTGTCCAGGACCTCTACCGCATCGCGCCGGAGATTGTTCTGTGCCTCTTCGGCATGCTCGTGATGCTGATTGATCCATTCGTCCCGGCGGGGCGCCAACGGTCGATGGGCTGGCTGGCTTTCGCAGGAACGCTTGGCGCGTTTGCGTCGCTTCGCTGGATGTTCGTGAATCCAGGTTCGGCGTACTCCGGCCTGCTGCGCGCGGACACTTTCAGCTTGTTTGTGCACGGCATTGTGATCGCGGTCGCGGCGCTCGCCATTCTGGGTTCGTTCGATTATCTGGACCACGAAGGCATCCAGCGCGGCGAATACTACGCGCTGATTTTGTTCGCCACCGCAGGCATGGGGATTCTTGCCGGCGCCAATGAACTGGTCACTGCCTTCGTCGGCCTGGAGATCAGCTCGATTTCCACCTACATCCTGGCGGGTTTCCGGCGCAACGCGCTGAAGTCCAACGAGGCGTCACTGAAGTATTTCCTGCTGGGATCGTTCGCCACGGCATTTTTCCTGTACGGCACCGCCCTCACTTACGGAGCGACGCGCAGCACGCGCTTCGAAGTCATCGACCAAGCCATCGCTGCAAATGGCTCCGGCGCGCTGCTGATCATTGGCCTTGGATTGATCTTCGTGGGCCTCGGATTCAAAGTAGTGGCCGCGCCGTTTCAGATTTATACGCCGGACGTTTACGAGGGCGCGCCCACGCCGGTGACCGCAGTGCTGGCCTGTGGACCAAAGGCCGCCGCGTTTGCCGTGATGGTGCGCGTTTTCTATGGCGCCTTCGGGCATGCCTCGCACATCTGGTTCTGGGCGATCTGGGTTTCCGCGGTACTGACCATGTGCATCGGCAATTTCGCCGCCATCGTCCAATCCAACGTCAAGCGACTGCTCGCGTATTCCTCGATTGCCCATGCAGGCTACATTCTTGTCGCCTTCGCTGCAGCAAGCGAAATCGGAGTGGCCGCGGTGCTCTTTTACCTGGCTGCCTATGCCGCCATGACGCTGGGCGCCTTCCTCATCCTCGCCTATGTTGGCGGCACGGAAGAGCGCCGCCTCGACATTGCGGATTATGCGGGCCTCGGCACGCGCCAGCCGTGGGTGGCGGCGTGCTTCTCGCTGTTCTTGTTTTCGCTGCTGGGGTTGCCGGCGACCGCGGGCTTCCTTGGAAAATTCTATTCGTTTTCTGCCGCGATTGACCAGCGCCTGGTCTGGCTGGTGGTCATCGCCAGCATCAATAGCGTGATTGGGTCGTACTACTATCTGAAAGTGGTTGTGGCCATGTATTTCTGGGAACCCAACAAGGAATGGACGCCCTCGCCCATGCATGCGCCCATGTTCATCGCTTTGCTGCTGACTGCGCTGGGTACGATTTACCTCGGCATCCTGCCGGATCGCGTCATGCAGTGGGCCATCACGTCAGCGCAATCGCTGCATTAGCAACAACCCTCAATTCATCCGCTGAATAGACACTCGCGCACAAAGAAAAAGCCCGAAGCTGGCGTCGCGAACTTCGGGCCTCAAAAGTCAGTGTTTGCAGGCTTACTTCAGGAACACAACCACCAGCGCATACAACGTCAGCGATTCAATCAACGCTACACCGATGATGAACGCAGTGCGGATCGGGCCTGCCGCTCCGGGATTGCGCGCTGTACCTTCACACGCCGAAGCGGTTGCCTTACCCTGACCGATGCCGCAGCCAAGCGCTGCGAGCCCCAGCCCCAACGCAGCGGCAACGTCAACCCAGTCAATAGCCCCAGATGCCGCTCCTCCCGTCGTCTGCGCGAATGCCGCAGGCGCTAGGGCCAGCGTGACCAAGACCGCCATCAACCACAGTGCCTTCTTCTTCATTTCTTCTCCTCTTATGAATTTGCCGTCAGGAGGTGGTTCCCGAACACCGAGCAGCCGGGCTCACACTGCCAGCGCATGATGCCGAATTAATGCTCTTCCGCTAACGCAAGCCCCAGATAAACAGTCCCGAGAATTGTGAATATGAACGCCTGCAAAACCGCTTCAAATACGTGAAAGATAATCAAGGCAAAGGGTATGCCGATAGGAACAAGGGCCGAAATATATCCCACGGGGTTCAGATGGCCCAGAAACAAAAAAAGGCCGACCGTGAGGCCCAGGAAAGCTACATAAATCATCTCGCCGACCATCATGTTCGCCCAAAGCCGAACCGTCAGCGAAAGCAGGCGCGCGAAATGACTGATCGTTTCAACCAGCGCCATCAATGGCGAAATGGCCGGCACAGGGCCCAAAAGCGTCTTTCCGTATGCTGCCGGTCCATGGTGTTTGATGCCGAAATAGTTGTAGTAGAGGAAGACAACAACGGCGCATGCCAGAGGCACCGTCACTTCCGCGGTCGGAGACATCAAGCCCGGTACCAACGCGGCCAAATTGCAAAACAGAATGAAAATAGCGATGGTCCCCAGCAAAGGAACGTGCCGTTCAGCGCCGTGGCCGACGATATCGTCGATCAGGTCCTTCACTCCCAATCCCATCGGATTGGTCAATACAAACTCCATACATTGCTGCGTGGCACCGGGTCGTTCGGCAGACATTCGCGCGCGCAGCCACAGAAAGAAAACAATCGCAAACGCGAAAACAACCAGCTCCATGGCGAAAAAATTTGGGATCGGGTATTCGGTGCTCGCGGGATGCACGTGCAACAGCGCAAAGAGCGCCAGAGTTGGCTTGGCCAACAGCCAGTTCACGAGTTTCGTTACACCTAAGACCTGCTCTTCGCCCATGAATCTCCCGCGATAGGAATGATCTGGATTCGCTCTAACGAACGAAAGCTACGGATTTACAGCGCCTTCCACCGGTGATACCCATGTGCCAGCTCGTAGAACAATTCAACAACAATGGCCGGAACCACCGCGACCGCGCCGCACAGAAAAGCAACCGCAGGCAACCGCAACCAAGCAAGAATAACATACGCGACAACCAGCAACAATACGAGGCGCCCCAAGAATTTCACATGTGTGCTGCGTGGCACGTGCACGTGTTCGGCGCCCGCTTGGGCGACGCCCAGCCGCATCAGCGCCGCGGCTCCGAGCCGCAGCCAGCGAAAATTCAACCAGCAAATCGCCGTGCCGACGGCGCAGGCTTCCGCGGCACGCAGGCCCCAGCCGATTCGGGCGGCAATGGTCATGCCCGCGCCGAGCGCCAAAGTCAGCCACTCCAGCCGCCGTTCGATCGCGTTCGATTCTGAGTCACTTGTCATTCGTTTTGTCCGCTGCATTTGCCAGTTGCAACACTTCGCGCAGCCCAATCCCAAAGCCCGCAAGTCCCAGCACAAGCGTCAGAATAAACTTCGTGTGCAGCCAGTGGTCCAGCAAATAGCCGATCCCGCCGCCCGCAAAAACCGGCACCACCAGCGCAAACGGAATCTGCATGGCAATCGCGAACTGCCTTGCCGCGCTACTGACGTTCTTGCGGGATGAGTTCGGGTCCATCAACGGTTCGCGATGCTTCCTCAACGCGCCATCAATCGTGGCGTGCGCCGTGCAGCACCGCTACGGCATGCGGCAGCAGCTGCGCAACCGCGTCGAATGAGTCAACCGCGCCACGCGGGCTGCCCGGCAAATTGAGCACCAGGCACGCGCCGCGCACGCCGGCAATGGCGCGCGAAAGCGCCGCGTTTCGCGTTTTCTGGACGCCCGTGTGGCGCATCAGCTCCGCCAACCCCGGCACCTGCCGCGTCACCACCGCAGCGGTTGCCTCCGGCGTGACGTCGCGCGGGCCTAAGCCCGTGCCGCCGGTTGTTAAAACCGCGTCCAGCTTGCCGCAGTCCACCAGCGCCAACAGTTGGGTGCGAATCAGCGCTTCTTCGTCCGGCACGACCGATCTGGATATCACTTCCCAGCCAAGCTCCGCGCAGCGGTCCGCGAGCGCCTTGCCGGAAAGATCCTCATGATTCCCCGAGGAAACCGAATCGCTGATTGTAACGATGGAAACCCGCATTCTGGCGTCGCGCCGCGCGCTACTTCTTTGCCGTGTTCGGCTGGCTTTCGTCGATCTCCTGCTGGCTTTCGTCCATCAGCCGCATTGCTTCCATCAGGACGCCGGTCGTGGAGCGTTCGATGGTGGTGCGCGACGGCGCCGCGTTGAAATCGATCTCGAACTCGCCGCCGGGCCAGCGAATGGCCTCATAAATCGCGGGCTCGCCTTTTTGCTTGCCCAACTGCGCGTCCTGGCATTGGCCGCCGGCAAAATAAATCTCACACGCGCTTTTGCCATTTCGGACCGTGAGTTTGCAGGTTTTCTGGCCCATTTCGATGGACTGCATGAGGTCCAGCATACTCATCTCTTCCAAGCGGCCTTGAATCACGCCGGGGCGAGCGGAAGTTTTCTGCAGCTTCTCCAGTTGCAGCCGGTCGATCACTTTTTTTGCGCGCCGGACAAGCTCGTGCAGGAAGAAAGGCTTGGCGATGAATTCTTCCACGCCATCCACCATGGGCCGCAGTTTTTCATCCATGTCGGTGCGGCTCGACAAGAAAATGAATGGAATCGGGCGCGACGCAAACCGGCTCCGCAATTTTTCGTACAGCTGCCGCCCGTCGAGCCCAGGCATGCGGTAATCGCAGAGGACCAAGTCCGGAGTGTCGTCCACGATTTTCAACAGCGCGTCCGCACCATCGGCGGCGGTACGCACGTCGCAATGCGGTTCAAGCCCCTTGGCGATGAGGTTCAGCACGAGAGCGTTGTCGTCCACGACGAGAACCTTGACGCCTTTCATCGCCGGCCGCGCGCAGACTCCAGCCGGATGTAATGCCCGCTGCGCCCCCCCGCCTTCTCAACCAAGTAAATTTGTGAAATTTCCATGCTGCGATCCAACGCCTTACACATATCGTAGAGCGTCAACGCCGCCACGGCCGTCGCCGTCAGCGCTTCCATTTCGACGCCGGTAGGCCCCGTCGCGATGACTTGCGAGACAATCTCCACTCCATTCTCGCATAGCTCGGTCGCAACATCTATGTGCGTCAAAAGCAGTGGATGACAAAGAGGAATCAGCTCCGCCGTGCGCTTGGCCGCCGCAATCCCGGCGATCCGCGCGATTTCGAACGGATTGCCCTTCGGCGTTTTCATCTTCCGCACTTTGGCCAGTGCGTTTGCTGCGATGCGCACAAAACCCCGCGCCGTCGCTTTTCGTTCCGTCGCCGCCTTCGCGGTGACGTCCACCATGCGCACACGGCCGCGCGAGTCGTAGTGGGTCAGCGAATTCTTCGTGCCTGCTTTCAAGGCCTTTTACAATATCCCCTGGCGGGGCAGAACGTCCACCCATTCGCCCGCCGCCAGTTTCAATTTCGTCTGCGGCACTACCAGGAAGCAGTTCCCTCGGGCCACGGTGGCGATGTCGCCCGAACCCTGCCACGGCAGCGTGGTCACCGTTGGCTCACCTTCCGGCCATTCGAGACGCGCAGGCAAGAAATGCGCCAATGCCGCGCGCTGTTCCACCGCGCTTGCCAGTTTCGCCTTCAGCAACGGCAGGGCGCGCGGCTCGGCCCCGCCCAGAACGTCCACCGCAGGCGTGACGAACAGCTCAAACGTCACCATCGTGGACGCTGGATTGCCCGGCAGACCGAAGACCGGCTTGCCCTGGCAAATCGCGAAGACCGCGGGGCGTCCCGGGCGAATGTCGACCACATCAAACAGAATTTCCGCCTCCAAATCGCGCAGCACCGGCTCGACCAAATCGTACTTCCCGGCCGAGACGCCGCCGCTGATGATCAAGATATCTTCGCGCAAGCCCTTTACGATGCTCCGGCGCAATTCATTTTCGCTATCGGGTGCATTTGCCAAGGAAACGCCTTCCCCTCCGACCAGTTCCACCTGGGCCGCCAGCGAAGCGCCGTTACTGTTACGGATCTGAAACTCGCGCGGCCGTGCGCCAATCTCGACGAGTTCGCTGCCGGTCGACAGAATCGCCACGCGCGCCTTGCGATAAACATCGAAATGCGTGCATCCCGCCTGGGCCAGGACGGCTATTTCGGCTTCGCCGATTCGTACGGAGGGGCTCAGCAAGACGTCGCCCTTGCGCGCTTCCGAGCCGCGCGGAGTGAAATTCATCCCCGCATCGGCGACTCGCTCGATGACAACCGTCTGGCGATCCCCGCCCTCCGTGCGCGTCTGCTCCACCATCACGACTGCATCGGCGCCTTCGGGTACTGCCGCGCCGGTCATAATCTGCACGCACTCCCCCGCGCCAACACGCCTACGAAAATCGGCGCCCGCGGCAACTTCGCCAATCACGCGCAGCGTCGCGCCCGCCTTCTGGCAATCTGCAGAGCGCACCGCAAATCCATCGCGAGCGGCGCGATCAAACGGGGGATACTCGCGGTCCGCGGGAATCTCCTGCGCCAGAACACGTCCAACGGCGTTTTTCAGCTCGATTGTCTCCACGGGAGGAACGCGCCGCAGGCTGCGGCACGCCTCAATCACCTTGGTTCGGGCGTCTTGAAAGGACAGCATGAAAGCTCACAACCAGGAAGCAAGCTTTGTTCCAGGGGGAACGATCGTCGCATCGCGTTCGGGCCCCGTGGAAATCATCCCGATTTCGGCGCCCAGCGAGTCGGAAATAAACTTCAGGTAATCGCTCGCGGCCTTCGGCAGGTCGGCCGCCGCGCGAATGTGGTCGGTCTGCTGCTGCCATCCCGGCAGAGTCCTGTATTCCGGAGTCACCTCGGCGAGCACTTCCACTTCTGCCGGCATTTCGTTGAGTTTCGATCCGTTGTATTTGTAGCCGACGCAGACTTGGATGTCTTTTTGCGTGTCGAACACATCGAGCTTCGTCACGACCAGTGAATCGATTCCGTTGATTTGCACCGCGTAACGCAACATCATCAGGTCCAGCCAGCCGCATCGTCGCGGCCGCCCCGTCACCGCGCCATATTCCTTGCCGCGGTCGCGCACCGCTTGCGCGTCGAGGTCCGGCATCTCGGTGGGAAACGGACCGCCACCGACACGCGTGGTGTAGGCCTTGGTCACGCCAATCACGCCGGTCACTTTAGTCGGCGCCACTCCCAGCCCCGTGCAGGCGCCGCCTGCGATTGCGCTTGACGAGGTCACGTACGGATAAGTCCCGTGATCAATATCCAGCATAGTGCCCTGCGCACCTTCGAACAAAATGGACTTGCCTTCGCCCAGCGCGCGATTCACTACTGCCGATGTGTCCGCCACAAAGCCGCGGATTCTCCCGCCGAGCTCGCGATACGTTTCCAGAATCCCCGCGGTATCCAGTCCCTTCGCGTAGCACGATCGGCTCAAAGCGTCTTTTTCTTCGATCACGCGCTCCAGTTTACGCTCGAACCTTTCCATGTCCATCAAGTCGCATACGCGCAGCCCGCAGCGCGCCATCTTGTCTTCGTATGCCGGCCCAATTCCACGCGAAGTGGTGCCAATGCGATGTGGCCCGCGCGCGGCCTCCGCCGATTTTTCCAACTCACGGTGAAACGGAAAAATCAGATGCGCTCGATTGCTGAGAAACAGCCGGCCATTGACGTCAACGCCGCCCTTGGCGATGTTATCCACCTCGGCCACCAGCGCTGCCGGATCTACAACGACTCCTGCGCCGATTATCGCCTTCTTCCCCGGCCGCAAAATGCCGCAAGGAATCAATTGCAGGACGAATCTGTGGCCATCGATGATGACGGTGTGGCCCGCGTTGTGCCCACCGCCGTAGCGCGCGCTATAGTCGAACGAACCCGCCAGATAGTCGACGACCTTGCCTTTGCCCTCGTCACCCCATTGCGCGCCAACCACTGCGATTGCTTTCATTCGCCCCGTCTCGTCTTTTCTTCGCGCGGCCGCACCCTGCCCTCTCGAATCTCCATCGGAAAAAATTTCTGAGAGGTTACCGCCAGCGTAGACACACCATGGTACGCTCGACACTAAGAGAAGGCAATAAACTTCGTGCCGGGCCGATTGCGCGCCAATGCGCTAAATAGTCGTGACGAATGAAGGCCGCGTTAGGCTTGCGGCAGGTGCCGCTGCAGCGCCTTTTCGATGTTCTCTTTCGGAACCGCGCCCACAATCTGCTCCGCGACTTGCCCGCCCTTGAAAATCAGCAGCGTGGGAATCCCCCGAACGTTGTACTTGCATGGCGTGTTCATGTTCTCGTCAACGTTCATCTTCACCACTTTCAACTTCCCCGCGCGCTCCGCGGCAATCGCGTCCACCGTCGGCGAAAGCGCCCTGCAGGGGCCGCACCACTCCGCCCAGAAATCCACCATGACCGGCTGAGTCTTGCTGGCGTCCAGCACCTCGGCCTGGAAATTTGCATCACTGACCGACGCTACGTTCTGTCCCATATCTCCCTCAATATGAAGCGGACAGCCTCTCGATTCTGCCGCCGCTAGGTATTAGATGTGGCTGCCACCGCTTGGATTCTCGACTGTTTCGCCGCTTCGTACAGCTTCACGTATTGCGCGGCCGAGGCCTTCCACGAAAAATCCTTGGCCATTCCGTTAGCCTGCAGCGAGCGCCACTGACGCAAATCGGTGTAGGCGGCCAGCGCCTGGCGGACACACTTTACCAGAGCCGCGCCCTCATAGGCTTCAAATTTAAATCCCGTCCCCTTGCCCGTTTTGGCATCGAACGCTTCGACGGTGTCGTCAAGCCCGCCCGTTGCGCGCACGATCGGGACCGTGCCATAGCGCAAACTGTAGATTTGATTGAGTCCGCACGGCTCGTATCGCGACGGCATCAGAAACATGTCCACGCCGGCCTCGATTTTGTGCGCCACCACGTTGTCGTAGGCAATCTTCACGCCCACGCGCGAAGGGTATTGCTTCGCCAGATCCTGGAACAGTTTCTCGTATTTCGCATCGCCGTTGCCCAGCGCCACGAGCGCAAAATCCTCTTTCATCAATTCCGGAGCGGCTTCAGCGATGAGGTCGAATCCTTTTTGATCCACGAACCGCGAAACCAAGCCAATCACCGGCCGTTTCATGTTTTCCGCCGGCAACTGAAAGGTCGAGAGCAAATCCTTCTTGCAAAGCTTTTTCCCGTCCATCAACTTTGCCGAATACGTCGCTACGATGTTCGTGTCCGTCTCCGGATTCCACTGGCTGTAATCCACGCCGTTCAGAATTCCCATAACCCGATTTCCGCGCGACTGGATCACGCCCTCCAGCCCGCAGCCGTATTCTTTCGTCTGAATCTCCTGCGCGTACTTCCGGCTCACCGTCGTGACGTAATCCGCAAACAGCAGCCCGCCCTTCAGCAAATTGATTTTGCCGTAGTACTCCAGGGCGTCGACGCGGAAGAGCTCCTCCGGCAGTCCTATCAGCGACAGCGTCGCGCGCAGGAAAAGCCCCTGATAGCCCAGATTATGCACGGTGAAAACCACGGGAAGCGACTCGAGCGCCGGATCGCGCGCGTACAACGTGCGCAAATAGACCGGCACCAGCGCCGCTTGCCAGTCGTGGCAATGCAGCACGTCGGGCATCCACACCTGTTTGGCAAATTCAATGGCCGCGCGGCTCAACTCGCCAAAGCGCCGCGCGTTGTCCGTGTAATCGCCGCTCTTGTCGCCGTAGAGTTTTTCGCGCTGGAAGTATTCGGGATCGTCAACGAAGTAATACCGCACGCCCTCGAACGTCCCCGCCTCGCTGATCGCCGGAAAACGCATCATCGAGCCCAGCGGAATGGTCATGCTCGGCACAATCGTCCGCGCCGCCTGGTTGCCTTTATAGCGCGGCAGCAGCACCGCCACTTGATGCCCGCTCTCCACCAGCGAACGCGGCAGCGCCTCCACCACGTCCGCGAGCCCGCCCGTCTTCGAAAACGGCAGCCCCTCCGGCGATACAAACAGTATCTTCATTTTTCCCCATCCAAATTATACACGCGCTGAATCGTCGTCCGTCTCGAAAAGGCGTAAAATTCTCGCATGCCGAATAGGTTCCGCCGCTCGTTTTTCTTGACAGGTTCACTCATCGCCGTTGTTGCAAGCCTCAATTATGCTCACGCTCGAGGTCAAGCGTCGCCGACTCCTGACAATTCCACGAATGCTACGTCCCACGGCTTTTCCCGTGGCGACCTCATGCGGCTCCGCCCGGTTTTGCTTCGCGATCTAATCCCTTCATTAAAGATCGTGTATAACGACCCTTCCCCGAGCTTCGACGATATCAATACCGCATTTCTCAGTTGTGACTTTACTCCGCTGAGGCTGGGCAAACTTGGATCCGCCATACTCGTGGAATGGAAAGGAAACGGTGGCGTCAACGTGCCGCTGCTAAACATATACATACCGAGTGTTAATTCCTATCGGAAGATCATCGACTCAGGAGGATTTGGACCGGGCATTGTCCCACGACGCGGGTCTCCTGTCCCGGATCTGCTGTTCGGGGCTACGTCAGGTTCCTGTCATGCAACAATCAACCGTTATCGGTTCATTCGTGGCCGATACCGTCTCGACGCCTGTGACCAGGAAGAAGGCGCTTCTGGCGAGACGTGCGCAGTCAAGAGCTGCAAAGACCGTGCGCACCCGCACCCACTGCCAACTTTTCCCGATCCCGCGTCGTGGTCTGGACCACCAAACACACCGGCACCTTATTTTGACGGGCCGACTCTCACTGCGAAGCAAATCCTCAGCGAAAAGCATTAAGCCGCTTCAGGTGAATTCATGCGCAGTCGGCATCTCAGCATCTGTTCACTGGAAACCTGCTAAACTTTTCTCCCCATGTCTCGTCAAAAGCTTGGCCAGCACTTCCTTCACAGTCCCGCATGGCGCGAGCGCATCGCACGCACGGTTCCCGCTGACGCAAGCACTACCTGGCTCGAAATCGGCCCGGGCCACGGCGAAATGACGGAATTCCTCGCGCAACGCGCGCGACGCGTCATCGCCATCGAAGCTGACGCCGCCCTCGCCGCAACTCTCCGCGAGCGCGCTGCCGTGGAATGGCGCAACGTCGAAATCATCGGGTCTGACATCCTCTCTGTCGATTTATCTTCCCTGACTCGCGAACGTTTCCGCGTCTACGGCAATTTGCCCTACTACATTACGTCGCCCATCCTCTCGCATCTCTTCCGCTTCGCCGCGCAGATCGAGTCCATCCACATCGTTATTCAGCGCGAAGTGGCCGACCGCATCGCCGCCAGGCCCGGCCATCGCGAATACGCCTATCTCTCCGCCCTCTGCCAGTATTTCGCGCATCCGGAAATCGTTCTGCGCATTCCGCCTGGCGCGTTTCGGCCGCCGCCCAAAGTAAATTCCGCTCTGCTGGCCATGACTCTGCCCGGCGAACGAGCGCAGCTACAAATTCGCGATGACGCCGCGTTTTTGAAGTTTCTCCAGAATTGCTTCTCTCAGAAAAGAAAAACACTGCGGAACAACCTGAAGAATCGTTTCGCCGACGCCACAATCGCTGCCGCGCTCACTGCCTGCAAACTCACCCCAAAATCGCGCGCCGAGGAACTCTCGCTTGCGCAATTCGCGCAACTCTACGGCCTGCTGGCTCCCGAGAAATAATTCACTTCTTGCCGCACACGCGCTCCACCACGTCGCGCAAACGGTCCGGATAATCCGACATAATTCCGTTCACACCCATCGAAATCAGCCGCTCCATTTGCGCCGGCTCATTCACCGTCCAAGTAGCCACCTGCAATCCCACCTCGTGCGCCTGGCTCAGCAATTCCCGCGTCACCAAGTCTGCTCGCGGGCAAATCTGCCGCACCCCGATTTGCTGCGCCTTCTCCACCACGTTTTCCAACGGATTCTCAAACAGGAATCCCATCACTAACCCCGCATCCAGGCGCCGCAGATTCGCGAGCATGCTGGGATCGAACGAAATCACTATGGTGCGCGCCGCCTCGTTCGCCGCGCGCAAGGCTCCTGCCACTCCGTGGTGTACGCCCCAACCCGCCTCGTGTTTGATCTCCAGATAAAAAACGACGTCCGCTTCGCGCGCCAAACTCAAAATTTCGTCGAGCGTCGGAATTTTCTCACCCGCGAATTCGCGCCCGTACCACGAGCCCGCGTCCAGTTCGCGCAGTTGCGCGAGCGTAAAATCGCGCACCAGCCCGCGCCCATTCGAAGTGCGGTCGAGCGTGGCGTCGTGCATGGCCACGAACTGCGCGTCGTGCGAGAGCCGCAAATCAGTCTCGATGAACTTTGCGCCCAGTTCCACCGCGCGGCGAAAAGACGCCATGGTGTTCTCCGGCGCGTAACCGGGAGCGCCTCGATGCCCGATGATCCACGGCGGTGCTGGCATGGCCCTATCGTAGCAAAGTCAGGTGGTCAGTTCGGCGTCCGTCCGCGCAAATATGCAACAAAAATCACAAGGTGAGGAAGCTAACCGGCCCAAAGTGTGCAAAAGTTCGGTTCTTGGCCCAGACGCACCGCTCAGAAGCCTATAGCTAACAGGCTTATTGACATAGAGATACGATCACCAATAGTACTTTGCCTCCTGGTAGTTGAATTGCCCGTACCGCACTGGTCATCCAGGCGGCCTCTCATGGCTTTGTTCGCGATTTTCATTGTTGCGCTGGTGGTAGGACTCACGTGGTGGGATTGGCGCGACATTGAGCGCGAGTCGGGCTTGCCGCAGTGGATCGGCGGCTTGGCCTTGGCCGGAATCGTTGCCGCCAGCCTCACTGGCTTTACCTCAATGGGCTCCATTCTTTACGCGCACACCGTAGGCGAGCTGCAGGCTGGCTTCGGTTCGGCTTCATTCTGGCCCCAATCCGCCTTCCTGCTCAGCGGGCTGGGTGTAATCGTCATTTCCGTCCGCAAGAAGAGCGCGCGGAGCCTGCTTCTGCTTGCGGGCTTGCTAACCTTCGGCCTTCTCCTCGGCCTGGCACTCTGCGTTTAGTACCATCGCCAGCCAGTCCTGACCAAACCGACACCGTGCGCCGCCCGGAGCTTGCCCTCTCCGGAATCCGTGCCATACTGAAATTGATGCGGTCTGCTCGTCTATTTTTGGCTCTGATTCTGGTTTCGGCCTTGGCGGTGCGCGCCGATGAACTGCATCTGAAGGATGGAACCAGGATCACGGGGACGATTGTCGGATATCAAGGCAATTCGTTCCGCGTCAAGACCAGTTACGGCTACGCACTGGTCGATCGCGCCTCGGTCGTTTCCATCACCGTTTCAAACGCGGAAGCGCAGCCCGTTGCTCCGGCCAAAACAGCCGAACAGAAAACAGCCCCTGCCGGTGATAAGGCAGACGCACCAAAAACAAATGCTGAAGCAAAAGTAGCTGCGGCCAATCCGACAGAGAAAGCGTCGCCCGCTGCAAATCTTGCGAGTTCCGCTGCGGGCGCGACTCCGCAAAACGAGGCGCGAGGAACCGCAGCGGCGGCGAGCAACGTTCCTGCGACGGCTTCAGCACAACAGACGTCGCCGGCGCCCACACCGGCAGCGACGCCGGGCACGCCCGCGACACCTGCCTCGACAGCGCAGGCCGATCCGACTCCTACACCGATTCCGGTCCGCGAAGAGGTGCAGGGCAATCTTTACGTCAACGAAACCTATGGCTTCCGCATCTACAAGCCGCCCGACTGGGAGTTGCTCGACGACACGCGGGCCGCGCTTCCCGGCGCCATCACCGCGCTGGGCACGTCGGATCAAGCAACGTATCTCCTCGTTGGGCTGGAAGCGTCGAGCGACACTTTAACGGCGCACGTGGCTTCGACAAATGAACGGCTGGCAGAGTCGTTCGACGGTTTCCAGCCGGGACCCTTGCGTGAAACAACGGTGGCGGGCCTACGCGCCTACGAGTATCAGTTCCACGGGGCGGCCAACAACCAATCATGGGCGGGAACGGTGGTTTTGTTCAGCCGGGGAGGAAATATCTTTACGATCTTTGGAGTCACCATGGCGGATTCCGACCTGGTGCAAATTCAGCAGAACGTCATTGCGCGGGCCATTGCCAGCCTGCAATTCACCAGTCCGCAATAACCCAGCGCGTCGTCAGAATTTTGTAACTTCGCTGAAGTTGAAATCGCGGACCTTCATCGCCGGCACGACCATGTCGAAGGACTCTTCTCCGGAAGCGCGCACTGCCGGACCCATCATTTCGACGTTCGCGAGCATGTCGATGATGCTTTGATTGAAGCGGAAATTGCGCACCGCGCCTGCGACGCGGCCATTTTCCACCAAGAACGTGCCGTCGCGGGTCATTCCCGTGAGAACCTTCTTGTACGGATCCACTTCGCGGATGTACCAGAGCCGCGTGATGAGCAAGCCGCGCTCCGTCGAACGAATCATTTCCTCCGTAGATGCCTTGCCGCCGGAAAACACAAGGTTGAAGGGCGCTTCGCCGTCTTCCGAGGGCAGAGAAAATCCGTGGCCGGTGGGCTTCGCTTTCATTTCCTTTGCCGTCGCGCGGGAATAAACGAGATTTACGGGAACGCCCTTTTCAACCAGTGTGACGCGCTGGCGCGGCACACCCTCGCCGTCGAAGGGAGGGCCGAGTTGCACGGGATGATAGACATCGTCCCAGATGGAAATGTTCTCGCCAAATAATTTCTTGCCCATGCGGCCGGTGAAGCAGGAGCGCTGGTCGTGAACGCAGGTCCCCGCGAAGTCGTAGAACAAAAATCCCACGAGATCCAGCACGGCGGGCGGTTCGAGGATGGTGGTGTATTTGCCGGCGGGAATTTCGCGCGGCGAGCGCGAATCGGCCGCCTTCTTGCTGGCGCGCTCCGCCAGCGCGTCGGGATCGATTTCGTCGATGCGCGCAGAAGTAGCCTTGGCCCAGCCGGAGGAATCTTTCTCCAGGATCGTGACCGAAAATTCGGCACGTGTCTCCTGATAATACTCAAAAAGGCCGCGGGAATTAGCGAGTGCAAATTCGGAAAGGCCGGTGGAAAAAATGCCGGCTGTGGTCTGCTTTTGGCGATCTGCCATTTGGCAGACGCGCGTCACCGCGCGCGCGCGGTCCGCGGGCGTGGCGGCAGCGGTCTTCGCGTTGAAGCGGTCCACTTTTTGTAATTTCTGCGGGCCGAGCATCGGCAGTAAGGCCGGATTGCGCGGCTGGACCTGAGCGAGTTCGAGGGCAGCGGCGGTCACGCGCCTCAGAGACTCTTCGTCGGTTTTATTCGTGGAGGCGCGCGCGGTGCGGCCGTCCACCACGGCGCGAACGGAAATCGCGATCCCCTGCTCGGCGACATTTTGATGGATGGTGTTGTTGGCGAAGCGCGTGAGCGCGCTGGTGACGGCGCTGACGTCAACTTCCGTTTCGTCCGCTTCGCTCAGCTTGAAGATTTTGTCCGCGATGCGGCGGAGCTCGGAGGCGCCCAGGCGATGATCGTGCGCGGCCAGGCCTTTGTGGCCGCTGCCGGCGCGGGAGCGAGGCGCTTTTTTCTTTTTTGCTGGCTTGGGCATTAGTCGGAGGAAGCGATTCCCACTTTCACGTTGCGGAAACGCGCGGGCGACGCGCCGTGGCCCGTGCCCATGGTTTGCATCGGCTGGCCTTTGCCACAATTCGGCGTGCCCCAGAGCGTCCAATAGTCGCGCGAACAAATGGCGTCGCAACTGTTCCAAAATTCCGTTGTGATGCCGCTATAGCTCGGAGTTTTGATCATGCGGCCGCGCTTGCCATTTTTGATTTCCCAGCCGATTTCGGTGGAAAACTGAAAATGATAGCGGCGGTCGTCGATGGACCACGAACGGTTGGTTTCCATATAAATTCCGTCGTCGGTGTCGGCAATCAGGTCCTCGAATTTGTGATCGCCGGGAAGAATGCTGATGTTGGTCATGCGAATAATCGGCAGGCGGTTCCAGCCCTCGGTGCGCATGGTGCCATTGGAGCGCGACTGGCCGATGGCCGCGGCAGTTTCGCGATTGGTGAGGTAGCCGGTGAATTGGCCGCTCGAAATGATTGGCGTGCATTGCGCAGGAACACCTTCGTCGTCGTAGCCGAAAGTGCCGAGGCCGGGGCCGTGCGCGAGCCGCGCGTCAGCCACGACGTTCACGATGTCCGAGCCGTAGCGCAGCGAATTCAGTTTCTCCAGCGTAAGAAAACTCATGCCCGCGAAATTCGCTTCCATTCCGAGGACGCGGTCGAGCTCGATGGGATGGCCGATGGATTCGTGGATTTGCAGACCGAGCTGCGAACTGTCGAGAATGATGGTGCGCTTCCCTTCCGGACATTTCGCGGCGCTGTGCAGCGCGACGCATTCTTCGGCGATGCGCGGCGCGTGGCGGACCAGATCAAGTTCCTCGATCAACTCGTAGCCGCGCAGCATGTGCTGGCCGCCGAAACTATTGGGATAGGAACGCTTTTGAATTTCCTCACCCGCGAAACTGGTGGCGACAATTCCGGCGCCGGATTGCATCTTCGTTTGATGAATCGCGGAGCCGATGCTGGAAACGAAAAGCTGGTCGATTTTGCGGAATGACATCGATCCCTCAGCAAGGGTAATGCCCTTCACCTTGCGCATTTCCGCGTCGGCGCGCAGGAGCACGGCAATTTGCGTTTCGATGGGAATTAGAAACGGGTCCTTGATGAAGGGATTTTGCCAGGTGTCGACGAAGGATTGCTCCGGAGCGAGCACCACGTCGTGCCGCTTGGCCATAGCGGAAGCCTTGGCGATGGCAATGGCTTCATCGACGCAGGATTCGACGCCCTGGACAGTGAGGCGGTCCGTGGAGGCGAAGCCCCAGGCGCCGTCAGCGATGACGCGAATGCCCAGGCCGAGCGATTCGCCCTCGGACATGCGGCCAACCTGGCCGTTCTTGGTCGAAAGGTCGCGATGGCGGATGTCCATGACGCGCACGTCGGCGTAGGACGCCCGGCGCGCGAGCGCCTTTTCGATGGCTAAGTTGGCCCAGGATTTCATCTTACTTTGCGGCCCCGTTATTCCAGGTTAGTTGTTCAACAAGCCTTGCGTGACCCCTTCGATGCCCGTACACAAAAGTGCGCCAAAATCATCGACCAGAAATTGTGATGCCCTGTGCTGTCAATGACTTACGACGATTTCTAATTCCGCGCAGTGGCGACTGGAAAGCTCACAAGTTCGATAGATGCCAAGCCCAGGCGCGGAAGGATTCTTCTGACGAGCGAGTGCTTTTCGAACCGTCACAGGACGCCATTCTAACACGGGCGTCAATGGACGGGAACGGAGCATCGAGAGCGAAAAGGGGGTCCACGGGCGAGTTAGCGTCGCCCGTGGCGCTAGCCTCAAGGAGGATCAAGGCATCGCGAGACCGCGACGAATAAATGGGCCAAGCCCGAGCAAGCCGGTGCCGAGCAAGAAGATCGAGGATGGCTCTTGGACTGGAGAGTTACTCGTGGACCAGACGCCCGGCGTTCCGCTGCCACCAGCGAACACGCCTCCGTAATCGCCCAGGTTTAGTGCGAGGCCGTCTACGCAGCAGGACGAGTCAATCACGTCCGAAGCGGAGAGAACGAGGAGAATGTTCCAGCCCGTGATCGCTCCACTGCCATTGGTGACGACAAAGAAAGAGCTGATCACCGGGCTTTCTGCGGAGGAGATGGTAAGGCCACCGTCGGCAAAGCTGAAACTGGTGGGACTCACAAAGCCCGTGAAGTCATCGGCGAGTGCTGACGGTAAGGTGAGCGAACCAGAAACGCCCTGATTGTAGTTGTAGGTGACGGGCGTGGCAACCGCCGGTCTGCTGCCGAATGCCAAGCAAAAAGATGCGAGAAACAGAAACAAGGACCATTTTGAACGCCGTACGATGACAGTCATGGACGTGGTCGCCTCCGCGTAGTTTTGATTCCAGATTCGCTGCCTAACTTCAACGACTGCTTTGTGCTGCGCGAAGCTGGGACGGGGAGGAGTAAAGCACCTACGAGGCCAAGGCGAACGGCTGCGCACTGTATTGTTTTCAGGGGGCTTATGCGGAAAGATGGGAAAGCCGGTTTGCGGGTTGGTACCAACACGGGAATCGGCCTGGGATTCTGGAAATGCTTCTGACTCAACAGAAGTCAGGGTTTGCGGGAGCTAGGGCGCCCCGACGGTTCGCGCCATTTTCCTAAATGGGATTAGAAAATGAACGCTATGCGGTTTGGATGCCGTCGTTTTCAGGACGCGAGGTATCGCGCCTGTTCGAGCCTGGGCTGGGATGCGGTTAGGATGCCCGGGGAGCCGATCACGCGCAGGGCTCACCGGGCTCCAACTTGCGCGAGCCTTCTCAGATCAGGAATGAGCAAGGCGGCGAATGAATGGGCCAAGAACGAGCAGGCCGGTGGCGAGCAGGAGCAAAGAGGATGGCTCGGGCGTGCTAGAGACGGCCGTCACACTGACGTTGTCTAGTCCGACGTATTCGGAGGTGTAGTTCGAGTCGGCCAAGAACTCGATTGTGGTGCTGCTGCTGTCTGCCGTGAACATGAGCGATTCTGACTGCCATTGATTGTAGCCGGTCGGAGCCAGGATGAACAGTTGCAAGGAATCCACGATAGTGCCGGTAGCGCTCGCGGTGAGAGCGGCGGAGTTGAGCCCTGTGCCATTATATTGTAGTGAGGCGCCAAGGTCGAAGGTCAGATCGTAGGTAACGCCAGGTGTCGTTGCGATGGTCTGCTCGATACCGCCGTAAGGCTTGTTGTTTGCCTGTCCCGTGAGGTCGACGGCAAAGGCGCTGCCGTTGCCAGGACTTTGTGTGAGGCCGTAAACGTTCGAGGCTCCATTGAACCAGAATTCGTTGGCAAAACCTGGAACATTCGACCAGCCCGGGATGCCGGTGGCCCCGGAGCTCTGCCAATCGTCCGACCCGAGCAGGGTATTGTTGACCCACACGCCGCCGGTATTGGCGAAGGAGCCGTTGGTGACCAAGTTTGCTCGCGCCGAAGCAACGAACGCGAAAAAGAAGATCGTAGCCACTGCAAGTTTACGTACATGCATAGCGCTTCCCCCATGCCTCCGCAGTTTTCGAAGGTTCGTTCGATTTGAGTCGACTGCCCTAAATGCCCATCGGTCCCTTTGAAATGGAAACGCATAACCGGTGTTACGAAGACCCAGACCAAACCGGGCACTCTGTGGTAGCACGCGAGAGGCCACTCGATCTCAGCCCGTAACTTATTGTCTGGGAGAGGGTTAGTGGAGTAGACTCGTTTGCGCAAGCAAGCGATGCGCAAGGGAATGTTCGGAGTGTGCAAGGGCTTGCGCACGAAGCGAAGGGGCGGCCCTGAAGACCGCCCCTACAGCACTAACCGGCGGATCGCGGCGCTACGTTCCTTCATTCCATGAAGCCAAATACTGCTCCTGTTCGGGGGTGAGCTTGTCGACCTGCGTGCCGAGGGATTCGAGTTTGAGGCGCGCAATGTGCTTGTCGATTTCCTCAGGCACCGGATAGACCTGTTTTTTGAGCTTGCTCGCGTGCTTGATCATGTGCTCGACAGACAGCGCTTGATTGGCGAAGCTCATATCCATGACCACAGCAGGATGGCCTTCGGCGGCCGCGAGATTGATAAGGCGGCCTTCGCCGAGAAGGTGGAGCTTACGGCCGTCGCGCATGACGTATTCTTCGACGAACGGGCGCACTTCGCGGTGCGAACTGGCCATTTTTTCGAGGGCAGGAATGTCGATTTCCACGTTGAAGTGGCCGGAATTGCACATGACCGCGCCGTCGCGCATTTTGTCGAAGTGATCGGAGGCAAGCACCGACTTGTTGCCCGTGACGGTGATGAAGATTTCGCCGATCTTCGCGGCTTCGTGCATGGGCATCACGCGGAAGCCGTCCATGATGGCTTCGATGCCCTTGGTAGGATTGATTTCGGTCACGATGACATTGGCGCCCATGCCCTTGGCGCGCATGGCGACGCCGCGACCACACCAGCCGTACCCGGCGATGACGACGTTCATGCCGGCGAGAAGCAAGTTGGTGGCGCGGATGATGCCGTCGAGCGTGGATTGGCCGGTGCCGTAGCGATTGTCGAAGAGGTGCTTGGTGAGCGCGTCGTTGACGGCAATGATCGGATAGGCGAGCGTGCCGTCCTTGGCCATGGCGCGCAGGCGAATCACCCCGGTGGTGGTCTCTTCGGTGCCGCCGATAACATTGGGAACGAGATTCTGGTGCTTGGTGAGCAGCTGGGTGACGAGGTCGGCGCCGTCGTCGAGAGTGATTTGCGGGTGATGGTCGATGGCCGCGTTGATGTGCGCGTAATAAGTGGGATTGTCTTCACCTTTGATGGCGAAGGTCGGAATGTTGTAGTCCTTGACGAGGCAGGCGGCCACTTCGTCCTGCGTCGAAAGAGGGTTGGAGGCGCAAAGGACGACGTCCGCGCCACCGTCACGCAGAGTGATGGCCAAATTGGCGGTTTCGCTGGTGACGTGCAAGCACGCGGACATGCGAATGCCCTTGAGCGGCTTTTCCTTGATGAAGCGCTTGCGAATGAGCTGCAAAACGGGCATCTGCTGATTGGCCCATTCGATCTTGCGCTTGCCGCGCTCGGCGAGAGAGAGATCTTTCACGTCGCCGTGCAATTTTGTAACTGTTTCCACGATTGCGTTCTCCTAAACAATATTTCGAGAAGATGCCGGCCTTAAGGCCGGCGCTACAAACACAACTAAAAACTAACGCGAGGCGACGACGGCAGCGGGCAGTCCCGCTTCCTTGCGCAGCGCTTCGGCGCGGTCCGTCTCCTCCCAAGTGAAACCTGCGCCCCTTCGGCCAAAGTGGCCGTAGTTGGAAGTGGCGCGATAGATCGGACGGCGGAGTTTGAGGGTATCGATGATGCCGCGCGGCGTGAGCTTGAAATTGGTGCGAATGAGCTCGGTGATCTGCGAATTGGGAACGGTTCCTGTGCCGAATGTGTCTGCCATGACGGAAACGGGCTCGGCAACGCCGATGGCATAGGCGAGCTGGACTTCGCACTTGTGTGCTAGCCCCGCGGCGACGAGATTCTTGGCGATATAGCGCGCCATATAGCAGGCGGAACGGTCGACCTTGGTCGGATCTTTGCCCGAGAGCGCGCCGCCGCCGTGACGGCTGTAGCCACCGTAGGTGTCGACGATGATTTTGCGCCCGGTGAGACCGGCGTCACCCATCGGACCGCCAACGACGAAGCGGCCGGTGGGGTTGATGTGGAATTTTGTTTGTTTGTCGATCATGTCCGCCGGCACCACCGGGCGGATGACTTCGTCGATGACGGCGTCACGCAGGTCCTGACTGGAAACCGAGTCGCTGTGCTGGGTGGAGATGACCACGCAGTCGACGCGCGCGGGGCGGTCGTTGACATATTCGACCGTGACCTGGGATTTGCCATCGGGGCGTAGGAAGTTGACCGATCCGGACTTGCGGACTTGCGAGAGGCGCTGGGTGAGCTGATGGGCGAGTTGGATGGGCATAGGCATCAATTCTTCGGTCTCGTCGCAGGCGAAACCGAACATGAGACCCTGGTCGCCGGCGCCGCCGGTGTCGACGCCCATCGCGATGTCGCCGGACTGCTTCTTGATGGTGGACATGACGCCGCAAGTGTCAGCATCGAAACCGTATTTGGCGCGCGTGTAGCCGACGCTGCGCACGACGTCGCGGGCCACGTCGCAGAAATCGACATAGGTGGACGTGGTGATTTCACCGGCGACGATGACCAAGCCGGTGGTGACGAGGGTCTCGCAGGCGACGCGGCCCATCGGATCGTCCTTCATCACCGCGTCAAGAATGGCGTCGGAGATCTGGTCAGCCATCTTGTCGGGATGGCCTTCGGTAACAGACTCCGAGGTAAACAGGAACTTCTCTTCTGGACGTGTCAAGACAGTCTCCTTCGATGGTTTGGCAGGCAAATCAATGGCCCAAGAGCCCGTTGGCGCGGCAAAACCAAGCAAAAACCGTAGCATGCGAGGAGATGGGTGTCAACGACTTGCAGCGAAACGGCTTATTGGCAAGCTGGACGGGCAATACAGGGCGCAGGATGCGCGCGGAATCGCGCCGAAGGACCCGTCCGATACGCGCTCACTGAAAGAATTGCAGATTATCGTGACTCCGTATCGGGCGGCTCGGGAGGCGCGACAGTCCCGCCGCCTCGCCTGCGGGCCATAAGGTAGCCGCGGATGAACTCGTCCAGGTCGCCATCGAGAACGCGATTGACGTTGCCCTCTTCGATCTTAGTGCGGTGGTCCTTGATGAGCTGATAGGGCTGGAGCACGTAAGAGCGAATCTGGCTGCCGAAGCTGATGTCGAGCTTGGCTTCGTCGCGCTTGCGGGTTTCTTCGCGCCGCTTTTCGACTTCATGTTCGTAGAGCTGGGATCTGAGGACTTTCATGGCCAATTCGCGATTCTTGTGCTGGCTGCGCTCGTTCTGGCATTGCACGACGATGCCGGTGGGCATATGCGTGATGCGCACCGCGGATTCGACCTTGTTAACGTTCTGGCCGCCATGGCCGCCGGCACGGAAAGTGTCGATGCGAATGTCGTCAGGCTTGACGACGATCTCAATGCGGTCGTCGATTTCGGGAATGACGAAGACAGAGGCAAAGGACGTGTGGCGCCGCGCGGCTTGATCGAATGGCGAAATGCGCACCAGGCGATGCACGCCGCTCTCGCCAGCGAGCAGACCGTAGGCGTTTTCGCCTTCGATGCGCAAGGTGACGGATTTCAGGCCGGCTTCTTCGCCAGGCACGGAATCGAGAATGGTGGCGCGGAAATTTTTGCCCTCGGCCCAGCGCAGGTACATGCGGAGGAGCATTTCGGCCCAGTCCTGCGATTCGGTGCCTCCGGCGCCGGGCTTGATGGTCATGATAGCGTTGAGCGTATCGTTTTCGCCGGAGAGCAGCGTTTGCGTTTCGAGCTCGGAGACGTATTTGTCGGCGGCGTCGAGCTCGGTGGAGATGTCTTTGAGGACGGAGTCGCGCTGCGAAGCGTCGGACTCCTCGTGAGCGAGATGGAAATAGGTATCGACGTCGGAGACGGCGCGGGTGAGTTTCTCTTCGGCGGCGATGCTGGTTTCGGCGCGCTTGCGCTGCTGTAGAACGGCCTGGGCTTTTTCCTGGTCCTGCCAAAAGGCGGGATCGTTGATCTTCGGTTCGAGGGACTTCAGGAGTTCGCGATTGGCGGGAACGTCAAAGATAGCTCCGCACGAGTTCGATGCGCTTCTTGAGTTCGTCGAAGCGGGCTTGCAGGTCTTCGATGTGCTGGATGGTTGGCATGAGTTGATTCTACATGCGAGACGCAAAATTCGAAAGCCGTGGAGTGGATCAATGAGAAGGCTGTTCTTTGCGACTGCGCGTAAGACTGAACGCGAGCAGCCCGACGGTGGCGATGAGGCAGACCCAGGCGAGCCAGTCGCCGAAGCGCGTGTAGGGCGTCAAATCGGAGCGAAAAGCGTAGGGCGCGTCGAGTTCAGCGCGCGTGAACGGTTCGAGCCGCGCCGCAATTCGCCCATACGGATCCACGTCGACGGTAAAACCGGTGTTCGTGCAGCGCAGCAGCCAGCGGCGATTTTCCACGGCGCGGACGCGGGCCATCATCAGATGCTGCGCCGGAGCCGAGGAGCGGCCGAACCAGCCGTCATTGGAAATGTTGATGAGGAGCTGGGCGCCATGGGCGGCGAAGCGGCGAATTTCGGAGGAGAAGATCGCTTCATAGCAGATGAACACGCTGAAACGGCCGCCGGGCAGCGAGCCGACGGAATAATCACGGCCCGGCGTGAAGTCGCCGATGCTATCGATGAGGCTGTGCGCGAAAAACAGATACTTGCGCAGGGGAACGTATTCGCCGAATGGCACGAGATGAATTTTGTCGTAGGTGAATTCACGGCGTCCGGCGGGATCAAGCAGGACAGCGCTGTTCGAAGCGAGCCACTTGCGATCCGGGCTGAGTTTCCAATCCACCACGCCGACAAGGAAATCCTGGCGGGAGTCTTGTGCGATGCGGCCGGCGATGGCGGCGAACTTCGAATCTTGCAAAGTGAACGGCGCGGGAACTTCGGGCCAGATGACGAGGCCGGGAGATTTTTTGGCGGCGTCGATGCTCAAGGATTCGAGCTGCTGCATGTCTGCGGCGTGAATTTCCATCCAGTTGGCGGGGTAGAGTTCTTCCTGGGGAAGATTTGTTTGGACAAGATGCGCGATGTGGTCCGCGGGCGCAAGCGGGACAAAGCGCGGGCCAAGTACGGCGATGACGACGAGGGCGATCGCAGCGCCGATGGCCGTGCGGCGACTTTTGCTGGAGGGCGAGGCGAACATCCAGGCAAGCGATGCATTAAACGCAGCAATGAGCAGGGAGAGGCCGAAAATTCCGGTGATGCTGGCGAGCTGCAGGAAGGCGAGATTGCCGGAAGCGGCGTAGCCGAGCAGGTTCCACGGAAAACTGATGATGGGAAGATGGGCGCGAGCGAATTCGAGCACAACCCAAAGAAACGGGGCCAGCGCACAGGCGACAGCAACGCTTTTTTTGCCGACGCGGCAGAGGAGGACAGCGAATGCCAATGGGAAAAGAGAGCCAGCGAGCGCCATCAGTCCCAGAATTCCGGCGGCGGCGAGCCAACTGATGTTGCTGCCATATTGCTTCATGACCGTGGCGATCCAGGGAAGGCTGAGCGGATAGAAAAGAACACCGTTGATGAAGCCGCAGAGTGCTGCGTCACGGGTGCGCGCGCCGAGCGCGGCAAGCATCAGCAAGGCCACGGCAACCCAGACGAGCAGCGGCAAATTGTAATTGGGAAATGAAAAGGAGAGCGCGAGGCCGGAGGCGATAGCGAGACGAAAGCGAACAGGCCGTGATAGCGTCATTCAGCGCCGGAAGATGGCTTTGAATCCCTCGCGCTCGAGCGATTGTTTAGCCTTGTCGCCGACGGCCTGAGTGGAAAAAGGACCCACCTGCACGCGGTAGAAGCCGTCCGAAGAAGGCGTCAGCACAAACGCAGGGAAGCCTTTCTGCTGCAATGCGTCCGCCAGAGCGAGGGCGTCGCCTTCGTGGCGCAGCGCGGCGACCTGAAGAACGATGGCGTTGCGCGACATGCGCGGCGCGCGATATCGCGGCGGCGGTGGCGCATAAGACGGGCGAGTCGTCGAAGGCGCCGCGGAAACTTCGCGGCTCGCGGGCTGCGAACTCACCATGGACGGCGATTCCACGGGCTCAGGCGTCGAAATTTGCGGCGCGGTGGCCGAGGCGCGCGCGGATTTCAGGGGAACGTCGGTGGTTTTCTTTTCGGTGTAGAAATCCCACTCGGGAGACGCAGGAGGCTGAGCCGCCGCGGTCTTTGCGTCCGGGGCGGACGACGGCTTCACGGGACTATCCAGCGAAGCGGCCTGCACGGGCGAATTGCCGTACTGCGTTTTGCCCATGACGTAGCCGAGGGTGAAAAAAACGCAGCAGAGCAATACCACGCCCAAAAACAAGCCGATCAGATGACGGCTTTCGAGAACTCGCTCGCCACCTCGCCTTGAAGAACTCATCGTGTTCGCAACGCTCCCAAATTTTATTTGCCAGCGGCTTTGAGCCACTGGCCGACCAAGTCGATGGGCACGGGGAAAATCACCGTGGTGTTTTTCTCGGTGCCAATTTCCTGCAGCGTCTGTAAATAACGAAGCTGCACGGAAATGGGCTGCGCTTGCAGCGCGGCGGCGGCTTCCGCGAGCTTCGCCGAGGCCTGCAATTCGCCGTCGGCATTGATGATTTTCGCGCGGCGCTCGCGTTCGGCTTCGGCCTGGCGCGCAATGGCGCGCTGCATATTGTCCGGAATATCGACTTGTTTCACCTCAACCTTCGTTACCTTAATACCCCAAGGCTCGGTATCCTGGTCAAGGATTGTTTGCAACTTGTCGTTTACCTTTTCGCGCTCCGAGAGAACGTCGTCCAACTGAAACTGCCCGACGACGCTGCGCAGATTGGTTTGCGCGAGCTGCGAAGTGGCGTAGAGATAGTTCTGCACCTGCGAAATCGCCAGGTTCGAATCGACGACGCGAAAATAACAGACGGCGTTTACTTTCGCGGAGACGTTGTCCTTGGTGATGACGTCTTGCGGGGGGATGTCAAGGGTTTCGATGCGCAGGGAGACGCGGATCAATTTGTCGATGGGCGCGAAAATTAGAACCAGGCCGGGACCTTTCGGTGCAGGCAGCATGCGCCCGAGGCGAAGGACAACACCGCGCTCCCACTCCTTGAGCACATTGATGCAGTTGAAGAGCCAGATCAGAAAAATGAAGATGATCACTGCGATAAAGATCAATCCGTTCATCGTTTCCTCCGGGCGCTTCTTCACCGCGCCCAAAAACCGATCCATTTCCCGAGAGCGAGCGCTCGAGAACCTATCGAACTAAAGCATCGGGAACAGCGGCGCCGGTGCGCAGCGGCTCGACGGTGAGCGTGAGCCCATCGACACGGCTGACGCGCACTCGCCCTCCCTTGGGAATCGACTCGCTGGCGGAGGCGCGCCACAGCTCGCCGTGAACCAGGACCGTTCCGCTGGAGCCCGGCGATTCCACCGGCTCGGTCATTTGCCCTATGGAACCGACCAATTGTTCAACGCCCGTCGCCGGCTTCCAGCGGCGCGAGCGCAGGACAAGGCGCATCAGGAAAACCGCGATCAGCGCAACAGGAATGGTGACGGCAAGCGCGGTGCTCACATCAACGCCTCCGGGGGTGATCGGCGAACGAATCAGCATCAGCGCGCCGAACAGCATGGCGATGGCGCCGCCGACACCCAGGACTCCGTGAGTTGGATATTTCGCCTCCAGCACGAACAAGATGAGCGCGAGGACAATCAGCAGAAAGCCGGCGAAGTTCACCGGAAGCATGTGCATGGCGAAAAGGGCGAGCACCAGAGCGATGCCGCCGATGACGCCGGGGGCGAAAAGTCCGGGATGCGTGAACTCCACGTACAGGCCGAGGACGCCGAGGATCAAGAGGATGAAAAATGCGTCC
This sequence comes from Candidatus Acidiferrales bacterium, assembly GCA_030037775.1. Lineage (GTDB taxonomy): Bacteria > Acidobacteriota > Terriglobia > Acidiferrales > UBA7541 > DAHUXN01. The sequence continues at coordinate 32,028 of JASHQB010000182.1, read as the reverse complement.
GGCTGAACGATGCGGTCCAGAATTCTTTCGCGACCGCTCATCAAGTGAAGTTCAACCGTTGGGTCGGAGAGCTGCAGCGTTTGCTGAGAGCCGTCGAGGCGCGTGATGGTGCGGCCGTTGAGCTGCGTGAGCAACGCGCCTGTATTGGCGGCGATCAGGTCGACGAGGTGGCCATCGAGCGCTTCCCTCTCGCTGAAGGCTTTGGCGTCGGTGACCGCGGTGACGGCGAGCGGGACATTGCGCCCGCGACGCGAAGCGTAGCTTCGCAGGTAGGCCGTCGCTTCGTTCATGATCTTGCGAGCGAGTGTGTCATCGATTTTCACCGGATTGCCGGCCACCTCGAGCAGCGGCGACGCCGCACCGGTATCAGTGCCGGGAGACATGGCGGCAACGTCGGCGGAAAGCAAAATGAAGAATCCGGCGGAAGCGGCGCGGGAGCCCGACGGAGTGACGTAAATGACCACCGGAACACGAGAATGCAGAACGGCGGCGATGATGTCGCGCATCGCCGAATCCAGCCCGCCCGGCGTATCGATAGTGATGAGAATCAGGCTGGCATTGGCCTGATTAGCGCTCTCGATTCCACTGACGATATATTCGGCGAGAATCGGCTCAATTTCGCCATTGATCTGCAGCTCGTAAACCGACGAGGAAGCGGGCGGAGTTGCGGCTGCGACCGGCGAGGTGCGCAGAAGAGGCCCCAGTGCAGCGACAGCCAGCCCGCAAAGGGCGGCTAAGCCTAAGCGCACGGGGCCAGGAAGAAAAGAGCGGGGCTTCGACAGTTCGCGCATGGATGAGGGCATTATAACAGGGAGCAAGGCGGCGCGGAGGAAAGATGGCGCATTGCGCGCCTCGCCATGGGCTGCCGCAGACAGTTCGATCCGGCGCGAGGCGTTTTTAGTGCGGCTTCGAGTTCGCGAGTTCAGGCACCGGAATGAATACTGCCTGAACCTGTGGATCGGCAATCACTTTAGCAAACCCTGGATCGGTTTTGGCTGACGCGAATTTGTCATAGCCAATGTCACGCGCCATTTTCAGGTAATGAGCACAACGCTCCGCGTTGCCGAGCTGCGCATAGGTTCGCGCGACGTAGAAGTAGAAAAGCCCCTGATTGGAAGTGCCGCGGGGCTGGACGACGGAACCGCCGCCGCCATTCGCGGTCATAACATGAGGATCGAGCTGGATGGCATGCTGAAAAGCGTCCATCGCTTCCGGATATTCCTTGGCGTCGAAATACGCACAGCCCAAGTTGTAGTACACAGCAGCCATATCGGGACGCAAGGCCAGCGTCTTCTGGTACCACTCGATGGCGTGGCTGTATTTGTGACGGTCGTATTCCACTGTGCCGACATTGTTGTAGGCGCTCGCGTAGGTGCTATCTGCTTTGATGGCCTTTTTGAAATTACGCTCTGCGGGGCCATCGTTGTGAATGCCCTCGTAGGCTATTCCAAGCTTATTGAGCAGAACGGCATTATGCGGTTCTTCCTTGACGAGATGTTCGTAAGATTGAATCGCTTCGGGAAACATCTTGCGAGCCATAAAAATGTCGGCGCGCAGTTCCGCGAGCTGGCGTGGCGTCATCTCCGGCTGGCTGGCGGGCTGCGCGGCAGTCACTTGGCGCAGCGCGACGGGACTAAGACGTTGCGCGTGCGAGGGAACCGCAAAAATCAACGAAAGAAACGCGACGGGCATGAGCGAGTACTTCATGGTCGACCTCCTCCAATCCCGCGCCGTCTAGGAGTTCGGCTTCGGATTGGCTGGTGGCTTCTTGCTACTACCAAAGATACCAAAAATCCTGCTGAATATCCCCTTTTTCTTCTCGGGCTCGGCGGGAGCGGCCGGCGGAGGTTGTGGCGCCGAGGAGGCTTGCGGTGGCGGCGTCCCCGCAGGCCTGCTGGAAAGGCCCTTCTCGCGGGCAATCGCTGCCGCAGTGGAGGATGGCGGAGGCGGACTCGAAGGCTTCCCAAAAAGATGAGACAACCATCCCACGGGGGGAACATCAGAAAGCTTCTGGCTCCCATGGATGGGGCAAAAGACGGTCGGTTCGGTTCCGGCGATATACACTTCATCGCGCGTGGTTGGGCAAGACGGAGTGGCCAGATCGCCGGACTCGGGGCAGATGACCACATGAACTAGTCCCTGCGGCTCAGGCAGAGGTTCCATATCGTGATAGGCGGGCAGCGCCTCGGCGCGCTTCATGAACTCTGCCCACACGGGAGCTGCCGAAACCGCACCCGTCAGATCGAGGTCGCGATCATCGTCATAGCCGACCCAAACAACACAAAGCAAGTTCGACGTGTAGCCCGCGAACCAGCCGTCTTTTGATGTGCCGGTCTTGCCCGCAGCCGGAGCATCAAAGCCGCGAGCACGCACAGTGTATCCAGTGCCGTGATTGATTACATCTTCGAGCACACTGGTAACGAGGAAGGCGACGCGCGGATCGAGCACAGCATGAGACTGAGGCACCTGCCTATCTATGACTTGCCCGTCGGAACTAACGACTTCATTCAGGAAACGAGCCTCGGTGCGAGTGCCGCCGTTGGCAAAAACTGTGTAGCCGGCAGCCACCTCAATCGGCGTCATCAGGTAAGTGCCCAGCGCCATCGCCGGCGTCGCCTGAATATCAGGATCGAGGCCGAGCTCGCGAGCCACTTCTTTCACGCGATCATATCCGATCATTTCGGCGAATTTCACGGTGGCGACGTTAAGCGAATGGGTGAGGGCATCGCGCGCAGAGACAGTTCCGTAGAACTGGCCTTCGTCATTGTCCGGGGTGTAGTCCTTGCCATCGAAGCTGAAAGTCGTAGGCTCGTCTTCCACGGTAGTTTCCGGCGTCACGACAGGCTGAAGGCCGGCGACGGAATTATCGAATGCGGCGGCATACACAAATGGTTTGAACGATGAGCCCGGCTGGCGACGGGCCGTAGCGTGGTCCAGCTGGCTTTCGCCGTAGTCGCGACCGCCCACAAGAGCGAGGATTGCGCCGGTCTTCGGATCGAGCGCGACCAAGGCGACTTGCGGCTTTACCACAGGAAGATGGCGGTGTTTCTCCGCGGCATAGCGATGCGCCAGGCCATCGTCGACGACCTGCATGCCCTCCGTGACAGCTTCTTCGGCCGCAGCCTGCAGCGCAGGATCGAGTGTAGTGTAAATGCGATAGCTCTGCGTGGTGAGATCGTTCTGCGAGAATTGATCGAGCAGCGAATCGCGCACCATGTCGACAAAATACGGCGCGGAGCGGCTGGAAGCGCCGCCGCCAACAAATTTCAGGTCCTCCGTGCGCGCGGCCTGTTCTTGCGCAGCCATGATATAGCCGTCCTCTACCATCTGGTGCAGAACGCGGTCGCGAGCGTCATTGACGCGATCCGGATGGCGCTCCGGCGAAGCATAGCGATTGGGAGAACGAATGATTCCAGCGAGAAAGGCGCTCTGGGCAAGGTCCAGATCGCGAACATCCGTGCCGAAGTAAGCCTCGGCGGCTTCTCCGAAACCGCGAATGGCAAAGCTGCCGCGATTGCCCAAGTAAATCTCGTTGGCGTAGAGCTCGAAAATCCGCTCCTTGCTGAAGCGGTGGTCGAGCTCCAACGCCACCATGGTTTCCGCGATCTTGCGGCGCCACTCCCGCCGCGTGGAAAAGAAAAAACTACGTGCGACTTGCATGTCGATGGTGCTGGCACCTTCGAGCATTCCTGTTCCCTGCGCTTTATTGCGGCGCAGATCGGCAATTGCGGCGCCCATCACGCGAATAGGATCGAATCCGCCGTGCTCGAAGAAGCGCTTGTCTTCGGCGGCGAGGACCGCGTGAATAAGCGTTGGCGGCAAATCCTCATAACGGACCACGCGGCGCTTTTCGCGCGAATCGTCGAAGAGGTTGGTGAGAAGCTGCGGCTCGACTTGGGCAGAACTGACGGACAAATTGTCCGAAAGCAAGTGAATGCTCGAGATGCTGCTGGGCGAGAAATCGACGCGAATAGCATTGCGGCCATCGAAATAGGAACTCTCCGAAGGATAAACCTGAACGGAGGACTTGGTGGCCTCGAAGCGCCCCGCGGCACCCGGCACGTCCGCTTCGCTATAGCCGTTGTTGATCAGATAGCCGGCCAAGTTGCCAGGCGAAAACTGCTCGCCTACGAAGATTCTCTCCGGCGCGGTAAAGATATGCGAGGTGTGACCGAAGACCTGGCCGGTGAGGCGTTGGTCGATCAGATGGCTGAAATGAACCCAGTAGTATGTGTAAACCCCGGCGACGGCCAGAATTGCGCACAAGGTCAGGCCTAGAAGGGTCAACCCGAAACGAGATGACCAGAATCCGCGGGTAATGCGTATGCGCAATCCTTCCTCCGATCCTCCTCTCCGGAGATGCGCAGTCGGAGGCTGGGATGCGCCGCGAGAGCCGTGCGCGCGACGGTCCCCGAAAAGCTGCCCCGGAGCCCTCACTTCCTTCGACTCCTATTTTAGAGGGAAGTGTTGTCTGCTTGGGGGTGAAAATGCAATTGAAGTTGATAAACTGTCAGGTCGACTGGAATCGTGTACTCGAGAGAGATCTTGACGTTCCCAGAGTAGGATGTCACCTGAATGGTGCTGGGGTCCACGGAAATGCCTAGGTCAGTTAGTTTCTTTTCCAGGTCGGTCTTGATCTGGTCCGATGTTTTGCGATTGACAGAAGCATAGGTGGCCTCTTCCTGCATGGAGTCCTGCAACTGGTAGTTAGTCACGTAGATGGGCACGATCTTGACTGCAGAGAAGGCAAGCGCAAAAACGATAACCAAGACAAACAGAGTCTTGAGTCTGCTACCCCCCCTTTCACCGTGGCACCACCCGCTGTTCACCACATCCTCCCCACAAAAAGACGCCGGCGCAGAGTTGCGCCCAAAAGCAAGGCTAGCACCGGGTCTAGGCAGCGTCGAGGGAGCACTCAAGAAGCGTTCCGGACCGGTAACCTGAACGGAAGTACAGGAATGCAAGCACGTTGCCACAACCGGTCGGAACATGACGGAATGCACAGAAACTAATAGGCCTTGGCGAAGAGGGCCTGCTCGGGGGCCGCTTGGCCACAGTAAACGCACTCGCCTGGGCCGGCGGTTTGTTCCAGAGGAATGCAGCGCATGGTGGCTTTGGTCTCTTCCTTGATTTTCGCTTCGCAGTCGGCGCTCCCGCACCAGTGGGAGAGCGCGAAGCCCTTTTCGACGGCGAGTTTGAACTCGTTGTAATCCTTGGGTACGAGGGTATTGGATTTGCGAAAATCGAGGGCGCGTTGAAACAAGGCGCCCTGAATCTCGGAAAGCAGTTTCGCGACAACGGATGCGATTCCCTGCTGCGCGACGGAGGCTTTGCCTTCGCGGCCGGGGCGGTCACGGCGCGCGAGAACGGCACTGCCGCCAGCAACGTCTTTCGGTCCCAACTCGATACGCAGCGGCACGCCACGCATCTCCCAGTCGTTGAACTTAAAACCAGGGCTCATGCCGTCGCGCTCGTCCATTTTGACGCGGATGTCCACGGCCACGAGTTCGTTGCGGATCTTGCGCGCAGCGTCAAAGACGGCCGCCTTTTCTTCGTCCGACTTGAAAATCGGCACGATGACCACTTGATAGGGCGCGACCCGCGGCGGCAGGATCAGCCCCTGGTCGTCGCCATGGACCATGACGATGGCGCCAACAAAGCGTGTAGAAAGGCCCCAGGACGTGGTCCAGCAGAATTGGTGGACGCCGCCTTTGTCGAGATACTTGATATCAAACGCCTTGGCGAAGTTCTGGCCGAGGTTATGAGAAGTGCCGGATTGCAAGGCTTTGCCGTCGCCCATCATAGCTTCGATGGAGTAGGTGATGTCGGCGCCGGCGAATTTCTCTGAGTCTGATTTTCGTCCCGGAATGACGGGGATGGCGGCATCGCGCACCGCGAAATCGGTGTAAATATCGAGCATCTGGCGCGTTTCGGCCTCGGCTTCCTCCAGAGTGGCGTGCGCGGTGTGCCCTTCCTGCCAGAAAAACTCGAGAGTTCGCAGGAAAAGCTTGGTGCGCAGCTCCCAGCGGACGACGCTGTTCCACTGGTTGATCAGCACCGGCAGGTCGCGGTAGGACTGGATCCACTTAGCGTAAGCGTGGCCAATGATGGTTTCTGAAGTGGGACGGATGACCAGAGGCTCTTCGAGCTCTTCACCGCCGCCGATGGTCACCACGGCGAGTTCGGGCGAAAAGCCCGCGACGTGATGCTTTTCCTTGTCGATAAAGCTGCGAGGAATGAGCAGAGGGAACGCGGCGTTCATGTGGCCGGTGGCCTTGAAGCGGCGGTCGAGCCCCGCGGTGATATTCTCCCAAAGCGCCCAGCCGTAAGGGCGGACGATCATGCAGCCGCGAACGGGCGCATAATCGGCCATCTCCGCGCGGAGAACGACTTGGTTATACCACTCGGCGAAATCTTCGGCGCGGGTTGGGAGTTTGCGGTCAGCCATTTTTGTAGCGATTCCGTGCCATCGTAGTCGGTTGGATAGTGACGGCAGAGCGAGCCAGCGTAGCGGACGCGCGAAGGGATGTCAAATGCTGGCGGAAGCATACAGTGAGCGGGACAACGAAGCCTCCTCATTTTTGGCATAAGTGAAATGACTCTGCTCTTTCGAGTCGCGCATCAAAATACCGTCAACTCGAAGGATTATCTGGAAGGAGCCAAAGTGCGGAACTGTAATCGCAGGCTATCCAGATTTCGCATGATTAAGAGTCAGCTTAGACAGGTTTTACAGCCGTTCATTGTAGTTGCGGCTGTTGGGTTACTGGCATCCAGCGCCTCCGCGCAACCGCCAAATCCGGGCACACAAAACACCAAGCAGATACCGGGAGGGCAGTTACCTGGGTACGTTCGACCAAACTTCGCCAAGCGCTTTCGAACATACACCGATAACACGTTCGGAGCGATAAGGATGGTGAGAGTCGTGTCGGGCGCGGCCTGGAGCCAGGCGGACTATGTGCCTCCTGAGTGGGGACAGGGCTGGGGTGCGTACGGAGAACGATTTGCGTCGCACCTTGGCGTCGATTTTATCGATGGCGGAACAACCTTCGCGCTATCCGAGGCGCTTCGCGATGACACAACGTATTATTCCTGCCCCTGCAAAGGAGTATGGCGGCGAATGAAATATGCCCTGATCGCAAGTATCACGGCACGGAAAGGCACCGATGGACATCGCGTGTTTTCGATACCGGCCGTGGCATCGCCGTACGCGGGCTCTTTTGGGAGTTTGGCGTGGTATCCCCGACGATACGGCCCAAAGGATGCATTTCGCACCGGGAATTACGATTTGCTGAACGGTATTGGAGCGACGGTCGCCCTAGAATTTCTGAATCCACTCCTCCGGAAGATTCACATTGAGTAACGGCGGCTATTTGCCGGCGATTTGATCAGCGATGTCGGCGACAATCGGGAAACGGAAGCGCTCATGCTGGTAGGCCTTGATCATGCCGACGATCCAGGCAACGAAAGCAACCAGGTCGACGACGCCGCGGACGGCCGCCCAAAAGCCGAAGATAGACCAAGAGTAACCGCCTCCCCAAATCCCACCAAGGAAAGCCACGCCCAGAATAATGCTGATCATGTTGAGCGCTCCGAACGTCACGAGCGACTGTGCGGCATGGAAGCGGACAAAGGGACGCTTGTCGATAAGCAAAAAGATCAGGCCGGTGATCCAACCTACGGCGTAACAGAGCAGCCCCGCGACGTTTTCCGACAGGCTGGTTTGCGTGGCCGGCACCGGTGCGGATGGAATCGACACTGCGGCCGCCCCTTGCGAAGCGCCGCATTTATGACAAAACGCGGCTCCCGCATCCACGATATTTCCGCACTTTGAACAATGAGGCATGGCAGAACTCCTTGCGCCAGAATTGCGGGGAGCCTATCAGACAGCCCTCCAAGCAGCAAGATAAATTGGAACGCGCTGCAGGGCGCGAGTAGAATCGCGGCGCGAAGTTTCGCTGCAGGCTTTGACGCGAATAGCGAAACACCGGAGTGGATCCCTGTCCACAGAGCTTGTTACCGCGAGCAACACGCGAAGAATTCTTGGCCTGGAATGGCCCCGCCAGATGACTTCCGCGGAGCGCAATTCCCTGCTCGCCGGCGGGCTGGGATGGATGTTGGATTCGTTCGACGTGGCACTGTACTCCATGGTGCTCGCGTATTTGATCCGCGACTTGGGCATCAGCAAGGAGACGGGTGGTTTGCTTGCGTCGTTGACGCTGATTGCTTCGGCGGTAGGCGGCGTGGCTTTCGGCTTTGTGGCAGACCGCATCGGACGCACGCGTTCTCTTTCCAGTTCGATCCTGATTTATTCCGTGGCGACAGCGGCGTGCGGGTTCGCAAGCAGCGTGGCCTTCTTGGCGATTTTCCGCGTGATTCTGGGATTGGGGATGGGCGGGGAATGGACGGCCGGCGCGGCGCTGGTCGCAGAAACGTGGCCAGCGATGCATCGAGGCAAGGCGCTAGGGTTGATGCAGTCCACGTGGGCCGTCGGAGGAATGCTGGCGGCGCTGGTGGCGTGGGCAATTCTGCCGCAATGGGGATGGCGCGGCGTGTTTTTCGTAGGCGTGTTGCCGGGGCTCGTGGCGCTGTGGATTCAGTGGCGCGTGCCGGAATCAGAAATCTGGAAGCGGCGGAAGAATTCCGCGGAAACGAAAGCCCGAGGAGTGCCACTGCGCGAGTTGTGGCGCAAAGACATTCGCTGGAACGGGCTGGTGGCCACAGCTATGAACACGTTTTCGATGATCGGATACTGGGGGCTTTTCACGTGGATGCCGACGTATTTTTCGTTGCCCGTGTCGCAAGGCGGGCGCGGACTGAGCGTCGCGAAGACCTATGGGTGGCTAGTGATCATCGGCATGGGGCAATGGCTGGGATACGTGCTGTTCGGGTTCGCCGCAGACGCATTTGGGCGGAGGCGGACTTACTTCAGTTATTTGTTGGTGGCCGCGATTCTGACGCCGATTTACGGCATTGTGCACACACCGCTGTGGCTGCTGGGACTGGGGCCGCTGGTCGCGTTTTTTGGTACGGGATTCTTTTCAGGCTTCGGCGCAATCGCGTCAGAACTTTTCCCGACGGAGATTCGCGCGACGGCGATGGGCTTGAGTTACAACGTGGGACGCGGAATCTCGGCCGTTGCGCCGCTCGCGGTCGGGGCGCTCGCAATCCGCATCGGCCTGGGGCGGTCGTTTTTCATGCTGGGTGGGGCGTTTCTTTTGGCGGCATTATTAACCCTCGCATTGCCGGAGACGAAAGGAAAGCAGCTTGAATAAGCGTTGCTCCCACAGATTCGGTTTGAGCGAGGCTCAGGCTAATCAGCAGGAGTTTTTACTAGTTCCGGAGTCGGAGTTGGACTGGAATCGGCGGCCGAGCCAGGGGACGGCACCTCAACTGCGGGCGGCTGACTCACGGGCGGCGCGGCGGCGGTTGCTTCGCCGAAGTCGGCGAGCAGCAAGCGCAAGTTGCCAGGATTCGTCGCGAAGGCCATGCCCATATCCAAGGTAATCTGGCCGGAACGAACCAGGCGTTCGAGCTCGCTGTCAAAATCCTGCATTCCTTCCGTAGAACCGTCACGCATCGCATCGATCAAACTCTTACCTTCCCCTTCGCCCTTCTCGATATAGTCGCGCGTGCGCATCGTGGATTTCAAAATTTCAATCGCCGGGATGCGCCCTTCGCCATTTTTGCGCGGGATCAGGCGCTGCGAAACGACGTAACGAAACGTCTTCGCGAAGCGCATGCGAATGACGTACTGTTCACTCACGGGAAACGCGCCGACGACGCGCTCGATGGTTTTGGACGCGTCAATCGTGTGTAGAGTGGAGAAGACAAGGTGGCCGGTTTCGCCGGCTTCCATGGCGATTTCGATGGTTTCCCGGTCGCGCATTTCGCCGACCAGGATGACTTTGGGCGCCTGGCGCAAAGCGGAGCGTAGAGCGAGCGCAAATGAGGGCGTGTCGCTGTGAAGTTCGCGCTGGTGAATGGTGGCTTTCTTGTGCGGATGCATGAACTCGATGGGATCTTCGATGGTGATGACGTGAATGGCCTGGTCCTCGTTGATTTTGTTGAGCACCGCGGCAAGCGTGGAGGATTTCCCGGTGCCGGCGGGGCCAGTGACCAGCACGAGTCCGCTCTGGAGCGTCGTGAGTTCTTGCAACTGGGACGGGAGGCTCAGTTCTGCAAAGTCCGGAATCTTGCTTGGAATCACGCGCATGACGATGGCGCAGGTCCCGCGCTGGGTGAAAATATTGACACGGAAGCGCGAGAGTTTTGGCAGGCTGTAAGAAATGTCGCACGAGCCCTCTTGTCGAAGCTTGTCCACAGCAAGTTGGCTGCCGCCAATCAAATCGGCTGCAATGCGCGCCGTATCCTCGGGACTCAACATACCCATGCCAGGAATCCTGACGCCCATCAGCTGGCCGCTGGCTTGTACTTGCGGCAGCTTGCCGGGCGAAAAGATGAGGTCGCTGATGTGCGCGGCGGACTTCAACATCGCCGAGATGATGGTCGGCGTTGCGATCAGCCCGTGAGATTGCGCAACCGGCGCCGAAGGCTCTGGAGAGCTCTTTGTCATCTTCGAAAAACCCCGGAACTACTCTGTACGCCTGGCTCTGAGAACAGCTGAGGGATAGCTCAATAAGGATTTTAATGCCTGGCGGTGGGTGCGACGGGGCCGCAAGCCACCGCGTAGCCTATCGATTACTTGGCCGGAAGTACGGTTCACTCGTAGCGCAGAGCTACCATGGGATCGACTTTTATGGCGCGGCGGGCGGGAATGTAGCAGGCGAGTAGCGCGACGAGAATGAGCAGGATGGCGGCACCGGCGAAGTTTTGACCGTAGGTTAAAAAGGCAGGAAGAAAGCTATTGCCCTTGAGCCGCCATCCTCTTCTCCAGATTAGTCTCGACCGTTCTCAGCAGCGTCTGCATATCCTGAAAGGTCACGCCCGGGTCGTTGTTGTAATCCACCAATCGTGCGCTGTATTTCGCGGCATTCGGCGCCGTTCTGCTGATTAGCTGCTTTGCCTCTTGAATGGCTGGCCCGTCGTAATCAGATTTCCCCGTGACGGCAATCGAAGCCGCTTCGAATGCGCAATACAGCCCAAACTTCGTGGCATCTGGCTTGCAATGCTGCGTGCTCACCCGGTCCCACTTGGCTGGCGAGTCCAATATTGCCTGCACCTTCTTCAGAACCTCGATATCGGTTGGGGTAACCTTAGGCAGTTCGATTTCGGCGGTCGATGGAGAATTCGCCTGCTGATCCGCCAGCCTTGCTTCGATTCTCCCTTGCAGGAAATCGAAAAGTCTCTGCACATCCGCAAATGTGGTGTGCGGATCGTTGTTGTAATCCATAAGTCTGTGATGGTAGTGGTTATCCGGCGCGAGGTCGTCGTCAATGACGAACCGCGCTTCCTGCATGGCCGCGCCGCGGTGGGCAAAATCTCCCGTCACTTGGTATGTCGCCTTCTCCAGCGCGCAGTATAGACTGAACTTTGTCTCGGTTTCTGGGCACACGCGGTTATCCGCACGGTTCCATTTCTCGGGTGAGTTTAGAATCTGACGCGCCTTCTGCACAATCTGAACATCGGACTTCGAGACGGGCGGGCGCGCTTGTGAATCGTCCCCCGATTGTGCCGCTGTCGGCTGTATCGCTGCTGCCACGACAAAAACAAACATCATCACGCATATTTGGATTCGTGCCCACACTTTCGCTTTCTCTCGCATCTCTCCAATCCTCTCTTTACTCGTATCTCAGAGCTACCATTGGGTCGACTTTCATGGCGCGGCGGGCGGGAATGTAGCAGGCCAAGAGCGCGACGAGTATGAGCAGGATGGCGACGGCGAGCATGGTGAGCGGGTCGTTGGCGCGGACGTCGTAGAGCATCGCGGAGATGAAACGCGTGACGCCAAACGCGGCGGCGATGCCGATGGCGGCGCCAATGAGCACGAGAAGAATTCCCTGGCCTACCACGAGACGCAACAGATCGCGGTGCCGCGCGCCGAGAGCCATGCGAATGCCGAGTTCGCGCGTGCGGCACGCGACTTCGTAGGACAACAAACCGTACAGGCCAATGCAGGCGAGGGCCAGCGCGAGCGCGCCGAAGAAGCTGGAGAGGCGCGCCATGAGGCGCTCTTGAAATAGGATTTGATCGATCTGTTCCGTTTGAGTGCGGACATCGGTGAGCGGCAGATTGTCACCAGCCTGGGAGACGATTTCGCGGACGTTTTTCACCAGCGCGGTGGGATTGGCCGCAGTGCGCAGTTCGAAATGGGCCTCGTTGCTCATGAGCGGAAGAAACATGATGGGCACAATCTTTCTGCGCAATTGGGGGTACTTCGTGTCGCCGACGATGCCGATGATGGTGTAGCCGGGACCAAGATTTTGAACGTCGCTGTCTGCGCGTTGCTCATCGCCCATGTGCAAGCCGACGGGATTCTGATTCGCGAAGAATTTTTTCGCAAAGAATTCGTTAATGAGAACCGGGACGGGCGCGGAGTGGAAGTAAGCCTCCTCGAGCGCTGTGGGCGGGGCAGGCGCGGACGCCGAAGGCGCGGGTTTGGATTTTGCAGCGGCGGCGCGGACCTTGTTTGCGGCGTTGGTCGCGGCGGCCGCAGCGAAGTCGGCGGAAGTGAAGTTGCGGCCTGCGAGCAGAGGAATGCGCATGGTGGAAAAGAAATCCAATCCGACGGTAAGAGTGGCCGTATTAACGTTCTGTTTTGGCGGCGCACCGTCGAGATGGACGTCGTTGCCGGACCAGCCCCCGTCCAACAAGGCATCTTCCGAATAGCTGGCGGAAATCACGCCGGGGAGCGCGGTGAAACGCTGCTGCAAATTGGCGTAAAGCTGCTGCGTTTGCGCGTCGGTATAACCAGCGAGATGGGGATCGATGCCGAAGAGCAGGATGTTTTGGGGGTCGAAGCCGGGATTGATGCCGTGAAGATTGCGCAGCGTGCGGACGAGAAGTCCGGCGCCGATGAGGACGACGATGGAGAGGGCGACTTGCGCGACGACGAGGGCATCGCCAAGACGGAAACGGCGACCCGTGTGCGATGCAACGCCGGGGAGAGAGGAGGCGCTTTCCTTCAGCGATGGCGTCAAGTCAACGCGCGAACCGCGCAGGGCGGGCGCGAGGCCGAAGAGAACTCCGGTGGCGAAGGTGATGGCGATGGTGAAGGTGAGGACGCGCCAGTCCGGCGCAATCACGAAGGGAAAAGTTTGGTAATACCCGCTGGAAAAGAGCGCGGTGATTGCATCAATCCCCCAGATGGAAAGCAAAACTCCCAGCGCGCCACCGACAAGAGATAACAACAGGCTTTCGGTGAGCAATTGCCGCGCGATGCGCGCGCGGCCGGCTCCCAGCGCGAGGCGCACGGCCATTTCTTTCTGGCGCGAGGCGGAGCGAGCCAAAGTGAGTCCGGCTACGTTGGCGCAGGCAATCAGAAGAATGAACGCGACGATGGTCATGGTGACGTAGAGCGCAGGCGCAATCTCGCTCGTTTCGCCGTTGAGGCCCGAGCGCAGAGGACGAAGAGTGATGGCGGGAGCGTCTTCCGGTTTGAAGAATTGCGCTACGCCGTGAATCATCTCATTGCGGAAAATTGCAGTAGCGGTGGCTTGCGCCTGACCGAGGGAAACACCGTCCTTAAGCCGCCCAAGGATGACAATCCACCTTTCGGTGGCATCAGAAACGCGGTCCTGATTGCCCCACCATTCGCCGCGGACGCTATCGGCAACGGAGAACGGCATGAAGAAATCGAGCGGTTTGCCGGGCGTGAGATTGGTGAAGCGCGGGTCGGCCACGCCCACAATCGTGGCCGTGGTGCTGTCGAGGTGAACGGTGCGGCCGATGACGGAAGGAGCGGCAGCGAAGGCACGGGCCCAATAAGAATAATTCAAAACGATGACGGGCGGGGCGGAAGGCAAATCATCGGAGGGAGCGAGCGGGCGGCCAATGAAAGTGCTAACGCCGAGAGTGGAGAAAAAATCGCCGGAAACGTAGAGGCCGCGGGCCATACTGGCGGCGCCGTTGCCGCTCAAGTCGACGTCCATCGGCCCCGCGAATGCAGCCATGCCAGAAAAGGCGTTGGCTTGCGCGCGTAGGGTCTTGAAGAAAGGTATGGAGAAGGAGCAATCGCCGATGCCGGGTTGGTCCGCGCAATCACCGTAGTCGCTCAGACCCTTGATTTTCGGCTGTGCATGAGCGCTCCAACTGAAGGCGACGAGCTGCTGCGGGGCTTTCACCGGAATGGAGGTTAAGAGCACCGCGTCGACGAAGCTGAAGATGGCGGTGTTGGCCCCGATGCCGAGGGCGAGAGTGAGCACGGCGACGGCGGTGAAGCCGGGGGATTTGCGCAGCATGCGACATGCGTAACGAAAATCTTGCAGCAACGTTTCCAGCCAGCGCCAGCCCCATTGGTCGCGCGTGGTTTCGTGAATCAGCGCCACATTGCCCAATTCGCGGCGCGCCGATTGCGCCGCGCGCCCCGGATTCTCGCCGCGTGCGAGACGATCCCGTTCCGCCATGCGGAGATGCGCATCGATTTCTTCGTTCAGCTCTTGTTGCTTGCGCCGCCAAAAGAAACTCATATTCCGCTCCTCACCCACTTATTCGTAACGTAGGGCAACCATGGGATCGACGCGCATAGCACGGCGCGTCGGGATGTAACATGCCAGCAAAGCCACCAGCAGCAGAAACGCGGTTACGGCGACGAATGTTGCCGGATCCGTCGGCGCAACACCAAACAGAAAGCTCGAAATGAGGCTTGTGAGAGAAAGTGCCAGCGCCGCACCGATGGTCACACCGATTCCGGCGAGGCGCACGCCGTGGCCCATCACAAGGGAGAGCACATGGCGCGGTTGCGCGCCGAGGGCGACGCGGATGCCAATTTCGTGGGTGCGCTGGGTCACCAGATAAGACATGACTCCGTAAGTCCCGACGGCTGCCAGAATCAGGCCAAGAGCGGCGAAGATGCTGAGGAGCGTGGTTTGCAGGCTGGTGTCTTCCATATTCTCCGCGACAACTTGTTGCATCGTCCGGACGCTAAAGAGCGAAAGACTGTTGTCGAGCTGCTGAACACTGGCCCGAATTGCGGAAACAGCGCTATCCGGGACCATCTTCGTTTTTACGACGATTCGCTCCGCGTAGAACGAGTTGTCGAGCTCTTGTGTCATGGGGAAATAGGCCGAAGGCGTTGCGCCGGTGCGGATGTCTTCTTCTTTGACATCTCCAACGACGCCGACTACCTGCACAGGAATATTTCCGCTGACGAAAACTTTCCCGATGGGATCTTGGTTGTGCCAGAGAGCTTGGGCTGCGGCATAGCTGAGAACGGCCGAGCAAAAGAACTCGCGGTGTTCGCCGAATTGGAAACTCGGATGCTTTTTTGTGAACTCCGCGTACTGCTGGACGCTGTCCAGCGCGCGATCGATTTCTTGCGAGGAGAAATTTCGACCGCCGCGAAAAGGAATGCCCATTACGCGAAAATAGTCAGGGGTGACGAAATTTACTCTCAACTGGACTAAGGAGGCGCGCCAGTCGGGTGCACCTTCCGGATAGCCGCCCCAGGAGTGATCTTCTTCGAGAGGAAGCGTCTGCGCGAGAGCTGCGTCTTCGATTCCTGGCAGAGCTTGAACGCGAGTGAGAAGCCGATCGTAGAAAGCACGTCTGTCCGGAAGAGTTTTGTACTTCGTATCGGGAAGCGCGATGGCTATGGTGAGGACGTTATTCGGACGAACACCGATGTCGGCGCTGCGCATCCGCGCAAAGGTGCGCAAGAGCAGGCCGGCTCCAATAAGAAGGCCCAGAGAAACGGCGATCTCGGAAATCACAAGAACATCGCGCAGTTTGCCTCGCCACCCTGCTGAACTGGCCACGCTCCGCGTGCTCTCCTTCAGAGCTTCGGCAAGATTGACGCGCGACGCTTCCAACGCCGGAGCGAGACCGAAGAGAACGCCGACTACAACGCTGATCCCCACCGTAAACGCCAAGACGGTCATATTCAGGGAAATCGGATTGGTATGCGGAATCGGAAGCCACGTGGTCGATTGCGCAAAACTGATGCACCACGACGCACCGACAAGGCCCAGGCCTGCGCCTGCAAGGGAAAGAAGAACGCTCTCGGTGAGCAATTGGCGCAGGATGCGCATCCTGCTCGCTCCCAAGGTGGCGCGCAGGACCATTTCGCGCTCGCGGCGCGCTGCGCGTGCGAGCAGGAGATTGGCGACGTTCGCGCAGGCCAGCAGCAGCACCAGAGCCACAGCGCCGAGCAGCATCAGAAGCTGGGGCCGCGAGCCTTGAGTAATGCGGGTCTTGAGAGGAATAACCGAGACATTGCGGTCCTTGTTGGTGTCAGGGTAGAGCTGACTCTGGTGAGCTGCAATCGCAGACAAGTCCGATTGCGCTTGCTGAATCGTAATTCCCTGCTTGAGGCGCCCTATGGCCATATATGAGTAGTTGCCGCGAGCGCTCGTGCCTTGCACAGTATGATCGAGGGGAATCCATACATCGATGGATTCGGGATAGTTGAACCAGCGCGGCATGACTCCCACGACGGTGTACGGCTGATAGTTCAGTTCCACAGTCTTGCCAAGGGCGTCGGCGCTTCCTGCAAAATGGCGCCGCCAGAAACCGTAACTGAGAACAGCGACGTGATCTTTGCCGACTTGATCTTCGCCAGAGGCAAAGGCGCGGCCGAGAAGAGGATCGGCACCGAGAACAGAGAAAAAATTTGCTTCAGTGCGGACGACGGCAACCGCCTCTGGCGCGCCCGCGCCACTGGCGTTGTAATTCTGTGTGAACGTGGCGATGCTGGAGCCCTGCAGTGTGCGGTTTTGCGATTCCCAATCGAAATAATCCTCGCCGCTGATGGATGTGTACGGCAGGTCCTTCACCGCTTCCAGGATTCGTACAACGCGGTCCGGATCATGAAATGGCAACGGACGAAGAAGAACTGCTTCCACGATGCTGAAGATGCCAGTGTTGGCGCCAATGCCGAGCGCGAGCGTAAGGACGGCGACCGTCGTAAAACCCGGAGACTTGCGCAGCATCCGAAGAGCGTAGCGGGCATCCTGAAGGAAAGTCTCCAGCCAGCGCCAGCCCCATTGGTCGCGCGTGGTTTCATGGATGAGCGTGGCGTTGCCCAATTCGCGGCGCGCCAATTGCGCCGCGCGCCCGGGGTTCTCGCCGCGTGCGAGACGATCCCCTGCCGCCATGCGGAGATGCGCATCGATTTCTTCGTTCAGCTCTTGTTGCTTGCGCCGCCAAAAGAAGCTCATATTCCGCTCCTCACCCACTTATTCGTAACGGAGGGCTACCATGGGATCGACGCGCATGGCGCGGCGGGCGGGGATGTAGCAGGCCGCGAGAGCCACGAGAATCAGGAGAACCGAAACGCCGACGAAAGTGAGCGGGTCGGTTGCGCCAATACCAAAAAGTATTCCAGACATTAAACGCGTCAGACCGAGCGCCGCGAGCAGCCCCACGGCAATGCCGGCAGCGGCCATGCGCGCGCCGTGCCCGAGGATCATCTGCAGGATATCTGAACGCTGCGCGCCAAGCGCCATACGAATGCCGATTTCGTTGGAGCGCTGGCCGACGACGTAAGAAAGAACGCCATAGATACCGATCGTGGACAACAAAAGCGCGAACGCCGCAAAGATACCGAGAATCTGCATGGTGAAGCGGCGGACAGCAAGCGAATCCGAAATGATACCGCCCATGGTTTCAGCGTCGTAGACGATATTGTCGCTGTTGGCCCTTTGGAGGGCACGACGAATGGCGCTGAAGAGGGGAGCATCCGCACCCTGGTAGCGAATCGCAGCGCCCGTCCCGGCCGCGGCGACGGGAAACGAGTCACCGGGAAGCTGCATGTACGGCATGTAGATCTCCGCGCGGAGCGAATTGGAGCTATCGGAGTCGAGGCCCCATTGGTTGACGTGGCCAACAACGCCGATGATTTCAACTTCACTATTGCCAGATTGCATGGTGCGAATGCGTTGGCCGACGGGACTGCTACTGCCGAAGTACTTGCGTGCAAAAACATCGTCAACAACGGCAACCAGGGGCGCGTGCTCGTTGTCCTGAATCGTGAAAAAACGGCCGCTCTTAAGAGGAACGCCCATTACGCGCAAATAATCCGGGTCCACAACGTAGCTGAGCGCCCAGTTCATATCGCTCTCGCTGGTCGGCTTGGGCTGTCCCGCATGCCAAAAAAACTGCTCATCGTCACCGCTCATCGGGAAGGCGCCGAAAGACAAAGAGACACTCTGAACTCCAGATACAGACTTCATGACATCCTCGGTCTGGCGAAGCGCCGCACGAATTGCGTCCGGACTGGCGTGGGTCATCGGTGCCGGAAGAGTTATGCCGAAAGTGAGAACGTGGTCCGGGCGGAATCCCGGATCGACGTTTCCCAATGCGGCGAGCGAACGGACCATGAGGCCGGCGCCCACCAGAAGCACAAGGGTCATGGCCATTTCGACAAGGACGAACGTGGTTTGCGTCGCCTGGCGAGAGGCGCTCGACCCGCGCCCGCCTTCTTTCAAACGCTTCTGCAGATCGTTGCGCACGATTTTGAATGCAGGCGCCAACCCGAAGAGAATTCCAGCAAGCACCGAAATTCCCATAGTGAAAAGCAGAACGTGCAAGTCAAGACCGACCTCCGCGGCGCGAGGCAACTCCGACGGCAGTAGCGCGAGGGCTCCACGTGTGCCCCACTGGGCAGCTAAAAGGCCGAGGCCGCCGCCGAAAATTGCCAGCAGAACGCTTTCGGTCAGCAATTGGCGTATCAGGCGTCCATGTCCGGCGCCGAGCGCGGAGCGAATCGCGAATTCGCGCGTCCGGCCTGTTGAACGTGCAAGCAGGAGATTGGCAACGTTGACGCAGGCGATCAGAAGAACGAAGCCGACGGCACCGAGGAGGACTTCCAAGTAGAACGGAATGTTGGCGAGCATGTCGTCTTTGATCGGAAGGATCGTGGCGCCAATATTTTTGTCATCGGCGGGATAGGCGGCCGCGAGAGCATTGGTCACGGAAGTCATATCCGCGCGCGCCTGCTCCAACGTGACGCCTGGCTTGAGCCGGCCGATGCCATGAATGGCAAGGCCGGCAAAACGATTCGTCAGCCAGGGACTGCCCCATTGCCCGAAGGGAACATATATCTGTTTGGGGATGAAACTTTGCGTAGTGAGATCGAACTTTGCCGGAATGACGCCGACGATGGTGTAGGACTTGCCGTCGAGAATGAGGGCTTGGCCGAGGACGTTGGGCGCGCCACCTAGCTTTTCCTTCCAAAAACCTTCGCTGATGAGGGCTATGGGAGCGGCTGCGCCGATTTCGTCTTCGCCGGGCGCGAAATTCCGGCCTAGGATCGGCTTGACGCCCAAGATATCGAAGAAGTTCGAAGAAATAAATTCGGCGCGAACGCGTTCGGCGTCGCCTCTGCCCGTCAGACCAAAGTCAGAGCCGCGAGCGATGGCCATCGCCGAGAATGTGTGGTTGTTCTTTTCCCAGTCGCGAAAATTGGGATAGGAGATCGACCCGGTGGGAAAATTCGGCTTGCTTTCGTGAAGGGTGACGAGCCGTTCGGGATGCGGATACGGCAGCGGCTTCAACAAAACGCCGTTGACGATGGAAAAGAGCGCCGTATTAGCGCCAATGCCGAGGGCCAATGTCAAAACGGCAACGGTGGTGAAACCCGGCCATTTATGCAGCGTGCGCAGGCCATAGCGAACGTCTTGCAGCAAAGTTTCCAGCCAGCGCCAGCCCCACTGGTCGTGCGTGGTTTCGTGAATCAACGCGGCGTTGCCAAATTCGCGGCGCGCCGATTGTGCTGCGTGCTTGGGATTTTCGCCCCGCACGATGCGCTCTTGCGTGGCCATGCGCAGATGAGCGGTAATTTCCTCGTTGAGTTCACTCCGCCGGCCAGGCCACCAAAGAAATCTCATGTCTCGTTCTCTTTTGCGGGACTCAGGATTCCCGCGATCGCCTCAGAAATCTGCTGCCAGCGCGACCGCTCTGAGAGCAATTGCTTCTTGCCGGCTGCGGTCAGTTGATACACGCGTACGCGCTGGTTGTTGCCCGACGTTTTCCAGTCCGCCTTGATCCATTTCTGGTGCTCGAGTCGATGCAAAGCGGGATAGAGCGAGCCGGTATCCACCTGCAAAGCGTCGCCAGAACGGCTGCGGATCGCCTGGCTGATCCCATAGCCATGCTGCGCACCCCACTGTAGCGTTTGCAAGATGAGCAGGTCCAGCGTGCCCTGCAAGAGCTCGATGCGGTTCTGGTAGTGCTGTTTCACGACCCCTCCTGGGTGTAGAGCGCCTACACCTTAGTATGTAGACGCTCTACACCCCTAAAGGTTAGCAAGTCTTGTGCCGCGGCGCGCAAGCGCGCAACCGGTCGTGTTTACAGGGCGTTAGGCTTAGGCAGGCTTAAACGTAGATGCGAGACGCGACCGGTGATGGGACGCCGCTTATCAAAATCGGACACTCTCGCCTCTGCGCCCGTGCGCTTGCTTTGGCGAACGCGACTCCGTCGCGTAAACTTGCGTCGGCCGAAACTCGACCGGAACAGGAAGCGGCTTTTTGCTCGAGGAATCTCTTCTCCGCATTCTCGCCTGTCCTCAGGACCGCACGCCGCTTCATACCAGCGGCGAGGCGGTCGTCTGCGAGCAGGGCCACCGCTTCGCCCTCGAGCAGGGCGTGCCGGTCTTCACGGAAGATCCGCGTCGCGAGCCGGTGCCCTTGAATCTGCCTCCCTGCCCGCAGCTTCACGGTGGCGATGCGAAGTCGGGCGCAATCGACCCATTCGTAAACGATTGGATCGTGAACACGAACGGAAATCTTTATTGGCGCGTGCGCGGGCGGTTGCCGCGCTATCCGATTCCCGATTGGCCATTTGGCAGTGGTGGCGGAAAACTATTGCTGGATATCGGTTGTAGTTGGGGACGCTGGTGCATCTCCGCCGCGCGCGCCGGCTTTCGGCCGATCGGCATCGACGTTCATATCGACGCGCTGGCTGCAGCGGTGCGCGTTTCACATCAATTGTACGCACCCAGTCAGTTTCTCTGCGGGAATGCCGACGTGCTGCCGCTGCAATCGCATAGCATCGACTGTGTTTTCTCTTACAGCGTATTGCAGCACATCGACAAAGGGGAGGTGCTGCGAATTTTTCGCGAAATCGCGCGCGTGCTGAAACCGGGCGGGTGCTGCCTGATGCAACTGCCCAACACGCTGGGGCCGTTGAGCTTCGTGCAGCAGCTGAAACGCGGGTTTCGAGAGGCGAAGCCCGGAACATTCGAAATGCGCTACTGGTCGCGAAAAACAATTCGCGAGAGTTTGCGCGACGTCGGCCTGCGAAACATAAAATTTCACACCGACGGTTTCTTTTCCCAGAACCCGCAGCTTTCTGACCTTGATTTCCTTACGCCGGCGGGAAAGCTGGTTGTGCTCACTTCCTATGCAGGGCGCAAGGCGGCAAATGCTCTGCCGGTTCTCACCCGCGTGGCCGATAGCCTGTGGATCGAAGCGCAAGCGCCTTCCGCGAAGCAGTGAAGGCCAGCGAAATCGCGTGAGGCGGTGTCAGAATCGGAATGCTGCCGGCAGCTTAAACGTTCCTAGAAAGAGGACTGGCTGCTACTATGTAGTGAGCCTATGCGGAAGTGGCGGAACTGGCAGACGCGCCAGCCTTAGGAGCTGGTGGCCGAAAGGCCATAGGGGTTCGAGTCCCTTCTTCCGCAGAACCTTTTCAAGAAGTCCGGGATGATTCGCCTTTGATGCTTTAAGATTGACGTGCGTCAGCCCCCCAGGCGGCGGAGAGCCCAGAACAGCGTCGCCGACAAGACAATGGATGCGGGAAGGGTGAGAATCCAGGCCATCGCCAGATTCCGCACCGTGGCCCATTGCAAACCGGTGTGATTCGCAGCCATGGTGCCCGCTACGCCAGACGACAGCACGTGCGTAGTGCTCACGGGTAATCCGAACCAATCCGCCGCGCCGATCGTGCACATGGCCGTAATTTCCGCCGCCGCACCTTGTCCGTACGTCAAATGACTCTTCCCGATCTTCTCTCCGACGGTCACGACGATGCGTTTCCAGCCAATCATCGTTCCCATTCCCAAAGCGAGCGCCACCGCTACCTTTACCCAAGTGGGTATGAACTTCGTCGACTTATCGACGTGTGCTTTATAGTTTTTCAGGATCGCTGCGTCGGCCGTGGAAAACTGCGGCTTCCCTGATTTTTGCATTAGCCGCAGGGCCTCGCTCACTACATAGAGGTCATTCCGGAAGTTGCGAACTTTGTCTTCCGGCACGGCCTTCAACTCCTTGTACATCGCCGTCTCGGTGCCTGTCCCGTTGATCAATTGCTGCAATGCCAGCATGGTGCTTGGAGTAAAGTTCCGGGTGCGGATGTATTGTGTAACCTCGTCGCGCGGATCGCCCACCACCGCAGTTGCCGACACGTAATGACCCAGCATGTGAGCCGTTTGCGTTGAGACCGCGATGAAATCTTCCGATTGCTGCGCCGTCACCGCGTGATTTATCGCGTAAGCTGTGGGCATCGTGCCGATCAAAATTAACATGATCAGACCCATACCCTTCTGGCCATCGTTGGAGCCGTGGGCAAAGCTCACCCCGGTGCACGTTAAGACAAGCATTGCGCGGATCCAGAATGGAGGGGGCTCGTTGCCCTTCGGAGCTTCGTAGAGCTGTTTGTTTGGGATCAGGGCCTTGAATATCAGCAGCAATAGTGCCGCTCCGACAAATCCAACCAGCGGAGACACGAGTAGTGATTTTCCGATGTTCGTGGCCTGTCCCCAGTCCACGCCACTAGTTCCCGAGTTCCCTTGCATCAACTGGTTGGCAATCCCGACGCCAATAATCGAACCCACAAGCGTGTGCGAGCTTGACGCAGGCAGTCCGAAGTACCAGGTTCCCACGTTCCAGATGATCGCGGCGATGAGAAGCGCGAAGACCATCGCAAATCCGGCCCTGCTTCCGACTTGCAGAATCAACTCGACCGGGAGCAGAGATACGATCGCGAACGCCACTGCGCCGCTGGAGACCAGCACGCCTGCGAAATTCCACGCGCCCGACCATACGACGGCGACGTGTGGCTCCATCGAATGCGTGTAAATCACCGTCGCTACCGCATTCGCTGTGTCGTGAAAACCATTCACAAACTCAAATCCCAGGGCCACGAGCAGCGCGATCCCCAGGAGCACGAAGGGCATAACCGCGGCCGAGTGGACAGCCGAGAGATCGGAGATCAGCTCAATCGCCACATAAACTAATCCGATGAGCAGCGCTAGCCAGAATACTGCGACCCCGATGCGTCCGGCCCTGCTCGATCCTCCTGCTAACTTGGCATCTAAGGCCGACGCTTCAGTTGCCATCTTCCACCTCTCCGCGCTTTGAGATAGACACAGGAGAACCCTCTCCCGAAAACGAGAGGAGAATGATCTCCAGACCTGCACCTGCCCCAGAGCAGCCTTACACTCCGGCTGCTTTGGCCTTATGCCCGTGGTGCTCGACGTGTAGTTTTGCAGCTTCTACCGCGTGATGTGTCGCGTGGTGCAAGTGTCCTTGTGCCGTGTGGGCATGATGGGCGGCTGCCTCGTGGTCACCACTTTCATGGTGCCTGGCGGCTTCGCGATGATGCCTGGCGGCATGCTCGTGGTGTTCGGCTGCTTTATGGTGATGCTCCGCTGCCTGCTTGGACATTTGACCTCCTTTGAGTGAACAGCTCGAGTCGTGGCGGGGAAGCTAGAGAGTGAATGTTACGGCCGTGTAAGCGCGGTATGAACATTTGACTCCCGGCGGAAGCCCGCTTGATGAACGTTGCGGCTCATTCAAATCCCATTCATCACGGATTCATCGTTCAAGAATTAGGTTTGCCGAATGACAAGCGGAGTCACGGTACGTGAAGCGTGGCTGAATGAATTCTAGAAGTGGCCTGGGAGCGAAGGCGCTCATTTTCTTCATAGCGTTGGCAGGGTTGTTTCTCGCGCAAGGCTATCGGTGTCTTAACGCCCAGGAATTACTAGCGAGCGATTGTATTCGTCCCCAGCCTGGCAGCACCATTTCGGAACCAGAAGACCTACGCAGCCGGAACGGAGTGCTAAAACTTGATCTCACGGTTCACGACTACACGGAGAGCGACGGCTCAATTCGCTATTGTTACATTGATGCGGAAGGTCGAGAGTCACCTACTTTACGACTGAATCCAGGCGATCTTCTTGTCCTCAATCTGAAAAACGATCTGACGGATTCTCTACCTGGATCTGCGCCGAAGCGTCGTCAAATGCATCCCTATGAGGAAGAGAGCGCTAGCCCGTGCACGAGCGGCTTGATGACAGCGACATCCACCAATCTTCATTTCCACGGGTTAACCATCCCTCCCATGTGCCATCAAGATGACGTCCTAAAAACGTCGATCCAACCCGGCGACCCGCCTTTCCAGTATCGCTTTCGAGTTCCTGAGAATGCACCACCTGGATTGTATTGGTACCACCCGCATATCCATGGTTTCACGAAAGTGCAGGTGCTCGGCGGCTTATCCGGCGCAATCATCATCGAAGGGATCGAGCGGGCGGATAAGGCCGTGGCAGGGTTACCCGAGCGAGTTTTTGTTATTCGCGACCAGGATCTGATGAATCCGAATGCGCCGCCAGACAAATCCGAGCCTGTCGTGCCGCGACAGTTCTATGACCGCGACGGTGACGCTGCGAACACAGGCACGGGCTTCGGCAAGCCGGCCAAGGATCTCTCGGTTAACTTTGTTCCTGTGCCGTATCCCAAGTATCCTCCTGCCTCGATTGAGATGAGACCCGGAGAACGTCAGCTGTGGCGCGTGTTGAACGCTTCGGCGATCACATACCTCAATTTGGAGGTTCTGTACAATCGAACGCCGCAACCGCTTGGCCTTGTGGCTCTTGATGGGGTACCCCTGAACTACGGGAACGGAATGCCGGCGGACTTTGTGGACTGGCAGACACATCTCGGAATACCACCGGGCGCGCGGATGGAGTTTGTAGTGAAGGGCCCGCCACCGGGCGTTTCGGGGCTCGTTGTGACCCGGACCGTGGACACGGGGCCAGCGGGTGAGAACGACACGAATCGTGCGCTCGCAACAATCATCTCCTCAAACGATGCCCCGGAGCCACGCTCGGCGCTTGATGCTTCACCGAAACCTCTCCCCCCGCCAGCGGAACCGTGGCTCGGGAATGTAGTTCCGGTTATTACGCGAAGGCTGTACTTCTCCGAGAAGCTGCTCGATCCAAACAATCCCACGAGCGCGACCGAATTTTACCTCACTGTGGAGGGCCAGACACCCGCGCCGTTCAATCCAGAATCGGGCGTACCGAATATCATCGCAAAACAAGGAACGGTGGAGGACTGGATCATCGAGAACAGGTCGAGTGAACTGCACGCATTCCACATTCATCAGCTGCATTTCATGCTGCTCGATTTCATGGGCATGCCCGTAAACGAGCCGTTTCTTCGCGATACCGTGAACGTTCCCTACTACGACGGCAAGGCACTCGAATATCCGAGTGTCAGATTACGGATGGATTTTCGCGATCCGAATACCGTCGGCGATTTTGTATACCATTGCCATCTATTGGAACACGAAGATGGCGGAATGATGGGACTAATCCGCGTGGAACCGGCTGACCCGACGCGGAGATCGCAAGACGGCGGTCCTTGCGTCCCAACGAAGAATGCTGTGGCCCGACCTTGCAGTTTGCCCGGCTCCCATAGGCCTCCGGGCAAGTAATTCTCGCCGCTATATTCATCGCTGGTTAATCATTTCACCGGGCGACCGTGACTAACTCCAGGTCTTCCTGCATCGAGCTCAACTGAATCCAGCAAGACATCACTCGAGATTTCTTTTTCTGTTCACCATGGAAACATCTCGTTGCAATCCCCTGCGGTTATCAATCTCAGGCTCAGTCCAGAAACCATTTCAAAGACTTCCGAGGAGGAGGATAAATGTCGTTCAAGCGTGTCGCATCAGACGCATTGCATGGCTTACGCGTGGGACTTGCAGCCTTGGCGCTTTTCCAGTTTACAATCGGCGCTTCATTGGCCGGTGCGGCTCCTCCACAAACACCGGGCGGCGAGGGTAACACCCGCACGCCCATCAAACACGTTATCGTGATCATCGGTGAGAACCGCAGCTTTGATCATGTCTTTGCAACCTATGTGCCCAAGCCAGGGCAATCGGTCTGGAACCTGCTTTCGGAGGGGATCATAAAGGCCGACGGCACTCCGGGCCCCAATTTCTATAAGGCGGAACAGAAAGCTGCAGTGGACCAAGCCTCTGATGCCTTCCTGCTGAGCCCGAGCAAGGTCTCATTTCCGGGTCAAGTGCTGCCGGCGCCGCTTGTCGGTGGTGCCTTTGACTCCTACATTCCGGGCGACAGCCTGGCGCTTGCCAAGGCGTCGGAACAGGGATTACCTGCAGATTACCTCCCAGATTTGGTTTCCGGAGGCACCGGCTTGACGTCCAAGACGCCAGACACGCGCATAACGAACGTCAATTCACTGCCCTCAGGACCGTTTCAGTTGACGAACGGCACCAGCTTTACCTACAACTCGTACGCCGCTAGCCCGGTGCATCGTTTTTACCAGATGTGGCAGCAGTTGGATTGCAGCGCGGATAAGTCCACTTGGCAAAATCCTTCCGGTTGCGACGCGCGACTGTTCCCCTGGGTTGAAGTAACGGTTGGAGCCGGAGGGGCGGACGAATTGAACGGACTGCCGCAGCCACCGACCTTCAGCACAGAATACGCACCGAGTCCAACAGTGACAACGGGTGAAGGCTCGACGTCAATGGGCTTCTACAACGTCCAAAACGGTGATGCGCCTTACTTCAAGAGCCTCGCAGACACTTACGCCATGAGCGACAACTTCCACCAGTCTGTGAACGGTGGCACGGGCGCCAACCACATCATGTTCGGCCATGGCGACGCGATCTGGTTCAGCGACGGAAATGGTCATCCGGCCACTCCGCCTCATGGCGTATCCACGGGAGGAACCACGCCGGCAGGGACGCCGACGGTGGTGGACGAGGTGGAAGATCCTAATGCGATGTCTGGAACCAACAACTGGTGGAAAGAAGATGGTTACGGCGACGGTTCGCCGGGCGCGACTCCCTACGGCGGAGGGTCCTATAGCGATTGCTCCGATCCTACTCAGCCTGGGGTTTCGACGATTGTGAATTATCTGCAGTCGCTTCCAAAGCCCGTCGACCCGCACTGCGAAGTAGGACACTACTACCTGCTAAACAATTACAATCCCGGGTATTTCGGCAACGGCAACGACGCGTTCACCGACTCAAGCCCATACAACACCATATTCACGATTCCGCCTTCTTCAACTCCCAGTATCGGCGACGACCTGATCGCGCACAACATTTCGTGGAAGTATTACGGCGATCAGTGGAACAACTACGTGCCGGATCCTTACCAGATCAATTACGGAGCCGTGGGCGCGGAGAATGAGCTCGGGACGGCCAAGATTACAGCGGCCGACGAGTACTGCACCATCTGCAACCCATTTGCGTACGACACGTCGATCATGAAAGACGCTGCTGTCCGCACCGCGCACAACGACGACATCACGGGACCCGGAGGGTTGTACTCGGATATTACGGGTGGCACGCTTCCTGCCGTTTCGATCGTCAAACCTAGCGCGTTCGTGGACGGCCACCCATCGTCTTCCAAACTCGATCTTTTCGAAGGCTTCACAAAGAAAATCATCGATATGGTGCAGAAGTCAAACTACGCGAACGACACGGCGATCTTCATCACTTTCGATGAAGGCGGCGGCTACTATGACTCTGGTTACGTCCAGCCTCTCGACTTCTTCGGCGACGGGACGCGTATTCCGCTGATCGTTGTGTCCGCGTATTCGAAGGGTGGGCGCATTACACACAATTATTCAGACCATGTTTCCATTCTGAAATTCATCGAGAGGAACTGGAATTTGCCGCCGGTCAGCTACCGCAGCCGCGACAATTTCCCGAATCCAATCAGTGAATGGGGTAACCCCTACGTTCCACTGAACGGCCCCGCGATTAGCGATCTGTTCGAACTGTTCGACTTCGGCCAAGACGGCGGGGATCATCACGCTGGCGGTCACTAACGGCAAAGGCTATTTACGATAGCGCTGTAGTCAAGGGTTAGGGGAGCCTCCAGGCGGGATAGTGGGGCTGCCTTGAATGGCAGGCGCCGAAGCTGGTTTCATGCGGCTTCGGCGCCTGTGTTTACAGCCGCTACCGAGATGGCGAGGAACGATGGTCCTTGCGTTAATTTCCCGTTAAATTCGTCCCCGTCCCGTTGACGGGGCTCCGGACCAGCACTATTCTCCATCCGCTATGAGCAAGAAACAGCTCGACAAGCTTCGCCTCGCTTATAAGAAGGCTATCAATAAATGGGTTGACGCCATTCGCGCCGAGGAAGCGTTAGCCACTCCGAACCACTCGATGGTCGCGATGGAACACTGGGACGCCGCCCACCTGAAGGAACACGACGCTCACACCAAAGCTGCGGAAGCGCGCGAAGCCTACAAGGACGCCCTCCGTGGCGTGAACTACGGCATATAGCCGATTCGTCGGATCGCCCTTAAATTCAAGCCGGGGACGATGCCCGACGGCCAGCGGACGTCAACAGAGTGATCTCCAATGGATGCTCCTAGATCGCGGCCACAACCGCTGTCAGCAAAACACACCTTCATCCGAACGGCCACGCCAACCTAATCCAATCTTCCACTGTGTGCGAGCCTAATTCGTATCGGCAGGATCTTGCGGTCACTGCGGACGGGTGGGACTGTGGGGATTGCGGCGAAACTCCCGTTCCGTCCGTGCATCCAATCGAGGTGGAGTGTACAGTGGTCCCCGGCAAATCCAGGGGAATGGTGGGTAAGGAAGCAAGATGGCCAAACCGGTGCTGATGGCCGTTGATGATGATGCGGAAGTCTTGCGAGCCGTCGAGCGCGACCTGCGCACGCATTACGCCGAGCACTATCGTGTATTGCGCGCCGACTCCGGCGCGGCGGCGCTGAATGCGCTCCAGCGACTGAAGCGGCGCAGCGAAGCCGTGGGCCTTCTGCTGGCTGACCAGCGTATGCCGGAGATGAGCGGCGTGGAGTTCATCCGGCGCGCCATGGATATATACCCGGATGCCCGCCGCGTTTTGCTCACCGCCTATGCCGACACGGATGCGGCCATCCAGGCCATCAACGAGGCCAGGATCCATCATTACTTGCTCAAGCCCTGGGATCCTCCGGAGCAGCAGCTCTATCCAGTGCTGGACGACCTTCTCGATGACTGGCAGGCGTCATATCGCCCTGCTTTTTCGGGAGTCCGCGTGTTGGGCCATCGCTGGTCGCCCCGTTCTTACGCCGTGCGCGAGTTCCTTGCGCGAAACCAGGTGCCGTACCACTGGCTCGATGTGGAGGACGCGGAGAAGAGCGGCGAAACGCGCGATGCCCTCGCTGCTGCGGGCAGCGATGCGGCTAAGCTCCCCGTCGTGCTATTTTCGGACGGCACACTTCTTTCCGATCCCACCACTCTGGGGATTGCCGAGCGCCTGGGCTTGCGCACCCGCGCGGAGACTTCGTTCTATGACTTGCTGATCGTCGGCGGTGGTCCCGCCGGGCTTGCCGCTGCGGTCTACGGGGCCTCGGAAGGCTTACGCACGGTGATGATCGAGCGGGATGCTCCCGGTGGGCAGGCCGGCATGAGCTCGCGGATCGAGAATTATTTGGGGTTTCCCTCAGGCTTGAGCGGCGCTGATCTGGCACGTAGGGCCGTGGCGCAGGCGCGGCGTTTTGGCGTGGAAATCCTTACGCCGCAGGAAGTGACCAGACTGCGGGTCGAAGCGGGATCAAAGTTCGTCTCCCTGGCCGACGGCACCGAAATCGGCGCCAAGGCGCTGATCATCGCTACGGGCGTTTCCTACCGACGGCTCGACGTCCCAGGCATGGAGCGCGTGCAAGGCGCGGGCGTTTATTACGGCGCGGCTATGACCGAAGCTGTCGCCTGCCGCGGCGAAAGAGTTTACATCGTGGGCGGGGCAAATTCGGCGGGACAGGCTGCGATGTTTTTTTCGCAGTACGCTGAGCGCGTGATCATGCTCGTGCGGGGCAATTCGCTCCAAGCCACGATGTCACAGTATCTTATAGACCAGATTCGCAAGACGGAAAACATTCACGTTGAGCTGAACTCGCAGGTTGTTGAGGTTTTTGGCCAGGACCACCTGGAAGCTATCTCCGTTCTGTGCTCCACAACCAAGGAGACTGAGAAGATCTCGACGAACTCTTTGTTCATCTTTATTGGTGCCGAACCCGGCACGGAGTGGCTTGCCGGTGTGGTTGAACGCGATGAGAAGGGCTTCCTCTTGACCGGACCCGACCTCCTACGCGATGGTAAACCACCGAAGGACTGGCCCCTCGAGCGCGATCCGTGGCTCCTCGAAGCCAGCGTTCCTGGTATCTTTGTCGCGGGCGACGTGCGCTACCGTTCGATCAAGCGAGTTGCTTCCGGCGTGGGTGAGGGTTCCAGTGCCGTGCAATTCGTGCATCAATACTTGAGTACGGTGTGAGATGAGTGAACGACAGATAAACGAACAGACTACACGCTTCGTGGCTGCCTTGCGTTCAATCTCCGTTTTTGTGGATTTGCCCGCCGCGGACTTGGAATGGCTCGCTTCGCGGATGGACGAATTGCTCCTCAGCGCGGGACAAATTTTCGCGCGACCAGGTGATCCGGTCGACTATCTCAACGTGATTCTGGAGGGCGAGCTCCAATTTGAGCGTACCGAGACCCCTGGCTCGCCCGTCATCATTGCGTCCGCGGGCCAAGTTACAGGTTTACTTCCTTTCTCACGTCTCACCCAGGTTCGCGGCATCGGCCGAGCTGTGCTGGCTTCGCGCCTGCTTCGCCTCCACAAGCAGTATTTTCCGGAAATGCTGCAGCGCATGCCGGACCTTGTGCAGCGACTCGTCGGCCTGATGTCAGACCGCATCCGCGAATTCACCCGTATAGAAACACAGCAGGAAAAGCTCATGGCCCTCGGGAAGCTCTCCGCGGGACTTGCCCATGAACTGAACAACCCCGCCGCCGCTGCCCGTCGCGCCGCACAAACCCTCCTGGAGGCGATGGACAACGTGCGCGCCGCCAGCCTCAAGCTTCTGCAGCACCCCTATTCCGAGGCCCAGCGCGTTTCGATGCTGCAGTTCGAACAGGAGGCCATGAAGCAAACCGCCTCCACGGAAAAGCAGTCATCGGATCCTCTCGACTTCAACGACCGCGAGGAAGAAATCACCAATTGGCTGGAGCGCCACAAGATCGACGAGCCTTACAAGATTGCCTCGATTCTCGCGGATGCCTGTATAGGACCACAGAAACTGGACGCTCTTGCCGCCACAACCGGAGACGATGCCGTTGACAACGTCCTGCGCCGCGTCGCAGCGCTGATCACCGTGTACGGCCTTCTCCGGGAGATCGACAACAGCACTCGCCGAATCAGCGATCTGGTCACCGCTATTAAACGTTATTCCTACATGGACCAGGGCGCTCTTCAAGAAGTAAATCTCGAAGAAGATCTGGACAACACTCTAAAGATTTTCGGCCATCGCCTGAAAGACGGTGTCACTGTCATCCGGGATTACGATCCGGAGCTTCCCCGGGTGTGCGCCTATGGCGGTGAGCTCAATCAGGTGTGGACCAATTTGATTGATAACGCGATTGACGCCATGAAAGGCAAGGGCGAATTGCGCGTGGGCGCCCATCGTGAGCTCGATTGCGCAATAGTTGAAATCGGCGACAATGGCCCGGGTATTCCGCCGGATGTGCAAGGGCGCGTCTTCGAGCCCTTCTTCACCACCAAGAAAGTGGGGGAAGGCACCGGCCTTGGCCTCGATACGGTCATGCGCATCGTGCGAAAGCACCACGGATCCATCGACGTGAGATCCCAGCCTGGCGACACACGCTTTCGCGTCCGTTTGCCATTCAAGCAGCCCG
>JASHQB010000181.1 GCA_030037775.1 Candidatus Acidiferrales bacterium | reverse complement strand
CCGAGGACTGGCAGAGTGTTGCGATCGACGCCGGTAGTGAGATCACCGCCGAGCTTCGTCCACGAATCGCCGCGATCTGTCGATTTGAAGAGGAAGTTCCCGCCGTAGTAAATCGTATTGTGATCGCGTGACGAAATGACCAGAGGAGAGTTCCAATTGAAGCGATAGGGCGGGTCGCCTTCCTTGGGAACGGGGCGGATGCTCAGGGCTTCGTTGGTACGCAGATCGCGGCGCTCAACATTGCCGTCCTGCGATTCGGTATAGATGGTTTGCGGGTCAGCAGAATCGGGCTTCACGTAGAATCCGTCTCCGCCGCCAACCATGAACCAATCGCTGTTGGGAATACCTCCGGCAAACCACGTGCGGCTGGGGCCGCACCATTCCGCATTGTCCTGATAGCCCGCGCAGAGGTGATAGGGCTGTTGGTTATCGTAGCCCACTTCATAAGCCTGGCCGAGAGGCATAACGTTCAGATGATCCCAATCGCGGCCGGCATCGCGACTCTCGTAGATTCCGCCGTCGCAGCCTACGAGCATGAAATTGGAATTCTCCGGATCAATCCAGATGGCGTGGAAATCGCTGTGAACATCGCGGACGCGTTGCTGGTTGAAGGTCTTGCCGCCGTCATCTGAATAATAGAGATTCACGCCGCCCATCCAGATGCGCAGGTCATTATTTGGGTCGATGCGAATTTGGCTGAAATACGAGGGGCGCGGGTCATCCGAACCCATCTTCCTCCATGTCGCGCCCTTGTCCTCGCTACGGAAAACGCCGCCATCTTTGTTGTTCTGTATCAGCGCGTAGACGACATTGGGATCTTTCCGATAAACCGCCACGGCGCATCTTCCGATGTCTCCCGTTGCGGGGAGGTCGGTTGTCAATTTGCTCCAATTGGCGCCGCCATCGGTTGACTTGTAAATGCCTCCGTCCGGGCCACCGCCGTTGAACCCCCAGACCGTTCGGCGGCGCTCATATGCCGCGGCGTAGAGAGTAGTGGGGCTTTGTGGATCGATGGCTACGTCGGAGACGCCGGTGTCGTTGTTTATGAACAAGACTTTATTCCAGGTTTTTCCGCCATCGGAGGTTTTGAAGACACCGCGCTCCGGGTTCGGCCCCCACAGGTGTCCAAGCGCCGCCACGTAGACGACGTCGGGATTCGTAGGATCAATCACGACTCTGCCGATGGCTTGCGAGTCGTCAAGGCCCATATGCGCCCAGGTTTTTCCGCCATCGGTGGATTTGAAAACACCGTCGCCCCACGACGCGCTCTGGCGATTATTCGCTTCACCCGTTCCGACCCAAACGATCGATGGGTTCGACGGCGCAACGGCGACGGCGCCGATCGAAGGATTTGGCTCATCGTCGAAAAGTGGAGTCCAGGTCATCCCACTGTCGGTGCTTTTCCAGAGGCCGCCCGCGGCTGCGCCAAGATAAATTGTCTTGGGGTCCGTTTCGGCCACAGCGATATCGTCGATGCGGCCGCCCATAATCGCAGGGCCGATTGCGCGCATTTTCAAGTTAGCAGTCGCCGACTCGATGGTTGGGGCAGAGGCCTGATCCTGCGCGGATGCACCGCGCGTCCCTAAGCCGCAAGACAATGCGAGTAAAGCCACGAATGAAACCAGGCGAACGGAGCGAATCTCGAATTGCAACATCGAAAGTGACCTCCTGAAAAACTCTCTACGACAACAAGTAGTAGTGCGGACACTAACGCCCCGCGAGCTAAATTGCAATGGAGACGGGTTACTGACGGCACGCTGACTAGAGACGCGCTGTTATGACGCTACGTTTCAACGGAAGATGGAAGATGGTGGATGCAACAGCCCTTGTTTGCCCGGTGTGATTCGTGAACTTGACGCAGGGGCTAATCCAGAGTATCTTATCCGCCATCAGGACGACCCTTCTTCCTGAATACCCTTCCCGCAGTCGGTCCGCAGCAAGTGACCATTGTGATCCTTTATGGCGTGGAGTGATCTATGAGTGTCAAAGTGTCCCGCATGAACGGTTCCTCGACCGAACGACTGAATCGATCATTGATTTGGCTATTTTCGAAGTGCAACGAATCGAGGAATCTTCTCGTCGCAGAACAATTGATGCTGGCGAAGGTGATCCACGAAGCGGCGGCGCATCTCAGCGATGCAACGTTGTGCAGAGAGATCCAGTCCGCAACGACGCGCGCCGTCTCGATACTTTCGAGCCGGCTGAGCCAAAGCTGATCGACCGCTGAACCCGCATCCCCACGGCGCCTGCGCACTCGTGCGCAATGCGAGCCGCCGAAGTGTGCGCTCACCGTTGCGACGGGCTCCCGAAGGTTGAACGCGTCACCATGGGCGTGATAGTTTTGGTCAAGTATTCACAATAGCGCACGCTAGCATCGCCAAGCGGACTGCACCGTGGGAAGCGCCGCCACCAAACTCGAACGCACCAACCTCGAACAAAACATTCGGGAAATCATTGCTCAACTGCTGGAGGAGCTGGGCAACCCACGCGCGCTGGAAGAATTGAACCGCAAAGCGGGTGCAGCGCACTTGGAACGCGATTTAGGACTTGGCAGCCTGGAGCGCGTGGAACTGATGCTGCGGCTCGACAACGCCTTTTCGATCCAGTTGCCCGAAACGGTGGTGGCTGAGGCGAATAACGTGGCTGATTTGTTTGACGCCGTGCTCCAGCGCCCTGCGGGACGGCAGAACGATGGGCGTGGAGCGGGCGCGCCGCCTGAGATCCGCCAGCACACCACGGCGGAAAAGCCAGACAGCGATTTGCGCGAGAGGCTTGCGCGCGCGGAAACCCTCGCGGAAATCATTGCCATTCGCGGACGGCATGACGCGGAAGCGAAACACATTTACCTCTATCAAGAAAATGAGAGCATGCGGACGATTACTTGCGGTGAGCTTTACGGGCGCGCCTCGATTGTCGCCGCGGAGCTCAAACGGCAAGGAATTCTCCCTGGCCACACCGTGGGAATCATGCTTCCCACAGGCGCCGACTTTTTCTGGACTTTCGCGGGAGCGATGCTAGCGGGAGCGATTCCTGTGCCGATCTACCCACCGTATCGAGCCGACCGCATCGAGGAGTATGCGGAGCGGCAAGCTGCGATTCTGGCAAACGCGGAAGCATGGCTACTGGTTACGTTCCGGCAGGCGGAGGGCGCAGCGAAATTGCTTCGGCCGCAGGTGAAAACTCTGCGCGGCGTGGTCACGGCTGCGAGTCTGGCATCTTCCGATGGCGCGGCGCTGCCTCCGGAAACCGAAATTCGCCCCGTCGATGGAATTCGGCATCGCGCGCGCGCCGAAGACATCGCATTTTTGCAGTACACGTCCGGATCGACCGGAAATCCGAAGGGGGTTGTGCTGACCCACGCCAACCTGCTCGCAAACATTCGCTCGATCCATGAGGGAGTGAAGCTCACCGACGAAGACGTGGCTGTGAGCTGGTTGCCGCTGTATCACGACATGGGCTTGATTGGCGCGTGGTTCGTGCCACTGGCAACAGGCATTCCTCTTGTGTCCCTTTCTCCTCTCACGTTTCTGACCCGGCCGGTGCGCTGGCTGCAAGCGATCAGCCGTCATCGAGGAACGCTCAGTCCGGCGCCGAACTTCGCTTACGAGCTGTGCGTGCGGAAGGTTGACGAGCGCGATATGGAAGGCCTCGATTTGAGCTGTTGGCGAGCGGCTCTCAACGGCGCTGAGCCGGTCCGCCCGGAGACAATCGAGCGATTTGCCGACAAATTCGCGCGCTGCGGCTTTCGCCGCGAGGCGCTGCTGCCGGTGTATGGGCTTGCGGAGGCAAGCCTCGGCGTGGCGGCTCCGGAG
>JASHQB010000180.1 GCA_030037775.1 Candidatus Acidiferrales bacterium | reverse complement strand
GCCGCACACGTGGGCGGCACAGCGTCCTACGTGGTTCGCACCGGGCTTGGCAAGCACGATTCGGCCGATTCAAATCTTGCTCGAGTGCAGATTCTGCCCGCGCCGCAGCCAATCGCGGACTTGCACGCAGAGGTCGCCAAGACGGCCGTGGAACTGTCATGGACAGCGCCTGGAATCCTCCCGCCCGGATCGGCCCCGCCTTTGTCGCTCCGTTATCGGATCTATCGCGCCGAAGTTGCCAGCGGCAATCATTCGCCGGGGACGGCGAGTTCGCAGACGCGCAGCGAAGCCGCGCAGCCTGTTTTACTGGGCGAATCCGCCATACCTTCATACGGCGACAGGAGCTTCAGCTTTGGCCACACGTATGCGTATACGGTGCGCAGCGTTGCGGTGAACGCGTCGGGCTCGGTCGAATCGGAAGAGTCGAACGTGCTGAACGTGACGCCGCGCGATACGTTCGCGCCGGCGACGCCGGAGAATATCGCGGCGACGGCGACGCCTGCCAAAGGTTCCGCGCCGGCTCACGTTGATTTATCCTGGGCGATTAGCAGCGAGACCGACTTGCTCGGCTACAACGTCTATCGCAGCGACATGGAGAGCAAGCCGGGGACACGCGTGAACACGGCGCCGCTCGTTACACCTGTATTCCGCGATGACTCCGTGACAACCGGAGTGCAGTATTTTTATCGAGTCACGGCGATTGATCGAGCGGGAAACGAGAGCGCGATGAGCGCTGCCGTTGCGGTGACCGTGCTGGCCGCGGGCAACGACGAAAATCCTTGAGAAAGGCCTGCATCACAATCCTATATGAAGATCTGCCACTTTTTGCCGAGTGAATCAGAAAAGAGCCGCAGTGCGGCGGGCTACGGAATTGTAGAGGAGAACCAGGTTTTCGAGATCAGCGAACCTTTTCAATCGCAAGGAACTCAATGGCAGGAAAAGCGCGGGCGGAGCTGGCCGCTCGCCGAGGTGCGGTTTCTTGCGCCAAGCAAGCCGAGCAAGATCGTCTGCGTCGGCCGGAATTACGCGGAACACGCCGCCGAGCTTGGCAGCGAACCTCCCAAGGAACCTCTGATTTTCCTGAAACCGCCGTCCGCGGTGATCGCTCCGGACGAGGCGATCGTGCTGACGCCACAATCGGAACGGGTGGATTATGAGGGCGAGTTGGCCATCGTGATTCGAAAAACCTGCCGGCATCTGAAGGAAACCGACGACGTCAAGTCGTACATTCTTGGCTACACCTGCCTGAACGACGTGACGGCGCGCGATCTGCAAAAGAAAGACGTGCAGTTCACGCGCGCAAAGAGCTTCGACACCTTCTGCCCTTTCGGCCCGTGGATTGAAACCGAGGTGGATTTAAGCACCGTGAGAGTCGAGACGTTTGTGAATAAGAAGCAGCGGCAGTCGGCTGCGGTGACGGAGATGGTTTTTGCCGTGGACATGCTCGTCCGATGGATTTCGCAGGTGATGACGCTTTTGCCCGGCGACGTGATCGCCACGGGAACCCCTTCGGGCGTCGGCCCGCTCGCTGCGGGCGACGTGGTTGAGGTCAGCGTGAGCGGCGTCGGCACCCTTCGTAATCCAGTCGCGGCGCCGAAGTAGGGTGCGTGCCCCTTCCTGTCCAAACAGATGGGTATCTCTTCGGATGGATTGACCCTTGTTTCGCAAGGTTATAACGATTCGCCGCGCGTATAATTTCCAAGTGTAGGCGTTGAGCACGAGCCTGTGGTGTCTGCTGCGGGCGATGAAAGAACTCTCTTCGCTGGAGCGATTGGTGATTATGATCGGGGCTTTTTCGCTGGTTCGATTGTTCGGCCGGACCAAGGATTCGATGGAAGCGGAGCGCGAGCGCCGCTCCTTCCTCAATCGTGTCGGGAGGATCGTCGACGGCCAGGTACTCGAGATTGTGGAAGGGTCGGCAGAGCAGAGCAGGTCGCCGCAGACAGGACTCTTCGGAAAACGCCGCTTGGAAAAGGTGAAAACGCCGAGCCACAAGATGCTGCTCTATACTTACTCAATTTCCGGCGTCACCTACGAGGCCGCGCAGGATATCAGCGGCCTCGAAGAACAGGCTTGCCTGGAGCGCGTGGTCGCCGGCCAGGCGGTTGGCGTGAAATATGATCCCGCGAATCCCAGCAATTCGATTCTCATCGCCGATGATTGGTCGGGACTGCGCTGAGGTGACTCGCTCGGTTGCTCGAAACTCGTTTTTTTTTTTGACACCCCACCACAAGGGCATCGTTTTCTCGCTAAGAATTAATTCCGGAGTTTACTTGCCGCGCTCACCCTCCTGTGGCACGCTAACGCTCCGGACATGGCCACGCAAAAACACCAGCACGATCCCATTGAAGAGCTGAAGCGGCGCAGCACGGAAGCGGAAGCTGGCGGCGGCGCGGAACGGCGCGAACGGCAGCATGCCGAAGGCAAATTGAGTGCGCGGGAACGCATCGACTTGCTTCTCGACGAGGGCACGTTTGAGGAGCTCGACAAGTTCGTGAAGCACCAGTGCACGGACTTCGGGATGGCGGAGCAGCGGCCCTCGGGCGACGGCTTCGTCTCCGGCTTTGGGCGCATCGACGGCCGATCCGTTTATGTGTTCGCGCAGGACTTCACCGTCTTCGGCGGGTCTCTTTCGGAATCGAACGCGGAAAAAATAACGAAAATCATGAAGCTGGCCATGAGCAACGGCGCACCCGTGATCGGGCTCAACGATTCCGGCGGCGCGCGAATTCAGGAAGGCGTGAGGTCGCTGGCAGGCTATGCGGATATTTTTCTGCTGAATACGCTGGCGAGCGGCGTGATCCCGCAGATCAGCGCGGTCATGGGGCCATGCGCGGGCGGCGCGGTTTATTCTCCGGCGATTACAGACTTCATTTTCATGACCGAGAAGGCGTCGTATATGTTCGTGACTGGGCCGGACGTCATCAAGACGGTCACGCACGAAGACGTGACCAAGCAGGAGCTGGGCGGCGCGATGACCCACAACGCCAAGAGCGGCGTGGCGCATTTCATGGCTCATGACGACAAGGAATGCCTGGCGATGATCCGCGAGCTGCTCACTTTTCTGCCGTCAAACAACCTGGACGACCCGCCGCGCCGGGGGACGGAGGATCCCGCCAGCCGCGCGGAACTGTCTCTCAACTCCATTGTTCCCGAAGATCCGATGGTCCCTTATGACATCAAGGATGTGATTCATGCTGTGGTGGACGACAAGTATTTCTTCGAAGTGCATGAACACTTCGCCACGAATCTCGTGGTGGGATTTGCGCGGCTCGACGGCCGCCCTGTGGGCATCGTTGCCAATCAGCCGGCGTTTCTCGCCGGGGTGCTCGACATCAATGCGTCCGTAAAGGGCGCGCGGTTCGTGCGCTTCTGCGATGCCTTCAACATTCCGCTCATTACGTTCGAAGACGTTCCAGGCTTTTTACCGGGCACGCAGCAGGAATGGGGCGGGATTATCAAGCATGGCGCCAAACTGCTCTTCGCATTTGCCGAGGCGACGGTTCCCAAGATAACGGTGATCACCCGCAAAGCCTATGGCGGCGCGTATTGCGTGATGTCGTCAAAACACATCCGCACAGACATCAACTTTGCATGGCCCACGGCGGAAATTGCGGTGATGGGACCGGAAGGCGCGGTGAATATCGTGCACAAGCGCGAACTGGAGCGCGCTCCGGAATCCGAACGCGAGCGCCTGCGCGCGGAGAAGACCGCGGAATTCCGCGAGCGCTACGCGAATCCTTATGTGGCGGCTGAACGAGGCTACGTCGACGCAATCATCACACCGGCAGAGACGCGAGCGAAACTGATCGCGGCCCTGAATTCGCTCCAAAACAAGCGCGACACGAATCCGCGCAAGAAACACGGGAACATTCCGCTGTAAGCCACGTGCTAGAATTCCCTGCCGAAAATGACGATGTTCAACAAAATACTGATTGCGAATCGCGGAGAAATCGCAGTGCGCATCGAGCGAGCCTGCCATGAAATGGGGATTCGTTCGGTCGCCGTTTTCAGCGACGCCGATCGCGCGAATCTTCACGTGCGGCTGGCCGACGAGGCACACCGCGTCGGGCCCGCGCCATCGCGCGACAGTTATCTCGCCATCGACAAAATCATAGCCGCGGCGAAAACCGCAGGCTGCGATGCGCTTCATCCGGGTTACGGCTTCCTCGCGGAAAATCCGAATCTCGCGCGCGCATGCGCGCAAGCGGGCGTCACGTTTATCGGCCCTACGCCGGAAGCGATGGAGCGCTTGGGCTCGAAAACCGCCGCGCGCCAACTCGCGCGGCAGACGGGCGTTCCGACGGTTCCTGGCACGCTCGATCCCATTACGCGAATCGAGGAGGCGGCAAAAACGGCGCGAGAAATCGGTTTTCCAGTGGTGCTGAAGGCCGTCGCGGGCGGCGGGGGAAAAGGAATGCGCCTGGTGGAACGCGAAGACGAGCTTGCGCCGGCATGGCGAGACGCTTCTTCGGAGGCGACCAGCGCATTTGGCGACGGCCGGCTCTACCTTGAGAGATTTCTGCTTCGTCCCCGACACATCGAGATTCAGGTGATCGCCGACCATCACGGCCACGTTGTTTACCTAGGCGAACGCGAATGCTCGGTTCAGCGACGCTACCAGAAAGTGATCGAAGAAGCACCGTCACCGATCATGACGCCGGACTTGCGCCGCGCCATGGGAGAAGCGGCGGTCAAGCTAGCCCGCGCCGGAAATTACACGAACGCCGGCACGCTCGAATTTCTGGTGGACGCCGAGCGAAAGTTTTATTTCCTGGAGATGAACACCCGCCTGCAGGTGGAGCATCCGGTCACGGAAATGGTGACGGGGCTGGATCTGGTGAAGCTGCAAATTCAAATCGCCAGCGGCGAGCCGCTTCCCTTCGCGCAGGAGGATGTCCAGCTCCGCGGGCATGCCATCGAGTGCCGCATTTATGCGGAGGACCCCGACAACAATTTTTTTCCTTCGCCCGGAAAGATTCTTGCGCAGCGCGTTCCGTCGGGACCGGGCATACGCCTCGACGACGGCGTATACACTGGCTGGACTGTGCCGACCGATTACGATCCGATGCTCGGCAAACTGATCGCCTGGGCCGCGGATCGTGGTGAAGCAATCGCGCGGATGCGCCGCGCTCTGGACGAGTATTACGCGGCGGGAATTCAGACGAATGTCAAATTCTTCCGACGAATTTTCGCAGATACGGAGTTCCTTCGCGGGGAAATTCACACCAAGTGGCTCGATGAGCTTCTTCGCCGCCCAACCGGCCCAGCCCATCGCGCTCAGCCGAAGCTGACGGCGCGCGAGGGCCTGGCGGAGGACGCCGCAGCCCTCGGTGCGGCGCTGTGGTTCGCCAAACGAGCCCGCACGGCACAAACAAGCTCACCCAGTGCCGCCGCGTCACGATGGAAGCTCGAGGGCCGGCGCGAGCAGCTTGATGGGTCTCGCGGACACCAATGAATTTCAGGATGAAAATCGGAAACCGTACACGGACGGTCAAGATCAATTCAAGAGCGGTGCCCACCGAGTTCAGTCTGGACGGCCAGGGCGTGGCGGCGGACGTCGTCGAAGTGGAACCGGGCATCTTTTCGGTTCTCCTGGGCGGCGAGGCGTTTGAAGTTCGCGTCGAGCACAACGCGCGAGGAGCGCGCATTCATATTGACGGCTGCGAGTATCTCGCTGAATTAGACGACCCGCGGAGATGGCAGCGCAGCGCGGGCGGAACAGCGGATACGGAGGGGCGTCAAAGCATTATGGCGCCGATGCCCGGCAAGGTGGTGCGCGTCCTGGTGGAATCCGGGAGCGCGGTCGCCGCCGGACAAGGCCTGCTGGTGGTGGAAGCCATGAAGATGCAGAATGAAATCAAATCGCCGAAGGAAGGAAAAGTTGAGCGAATCAACGTGCGTGAAGGCCAGGCCGTGAACGCGGGCGAAGTTCTCGCGATAATCGCGTAAGTCCACACGGCAGGTTGCGCCGCAATTTATGGCTTCGCCGAAGCATCGTCCGCAGGTAATTTGCCCGCAGACTCGACCACTTCCTTGGCAAGATAATTCACAACGTGGGCTTGATCGCGCGCGATGCTGAGGTAGGCCGCGCGCAGCAACTGCTCGTCGCGATTCTGCAGCGACTGGCGTATGGACTGCTGCACCTGCGGATCGGAAAGCTGGCGCTGGCCGGCCTGCTCGCGGGCGATCAATTTGATTATGTGGTAGCCGTCTTTCAAGACGATGGGCTTGCTCACCTGCCCGGCCTGCAGCCCCAGCACGGCGTTTTTCAGCGCGGGATCGGTTTGATTCAGCGACGATTCCGGTATGAAGCCGAGGTCGCCGCCATTCGCGGCATTGGCGTCTTCCGAATAATCCATCGCCAAGTTCGAGAAGTCGGCGCCCGCACTCAGCTGCGATTCAAGCATATCGACTTTGTGCTTGGCCTGTTCAGGAGTGGTTGCATCATCGTTCTTGCGATTGTGAATGCCGGGATCGGGACGCGGCGTTACGACAATCTGCGCAACGTGAAATTGCGGCTCCGCGACGTTGAACTGTGTACTGTTCTTTTCGTAAAAATCGGCGACGTCCGCATCGGTCACTTTAATCTTTGCGACGACTTCGCGATTCAAGAGCTTCTGGATGGAGAGTTCACGGCGAATTTCGTTCTTCAGGTCGTCGACGGTCAGGCCGCTTTCTTGCAGTTTCTTCTGAAACTCATCCTCGGTAAAGGAGCTCTTCGATTGCGTAAAGCGATCCTCGACTTCCGCGTCCGAAGCGACCAGGTTCAGAGCTTTGGCCCGCTGAAAGAGAATTTCGTTGTTGATCAACTGGTCGAGAATGCTGAGCTTGAGCGAAAGGGCTTCGTCGTGCGACGGCGTTGTGCCCGGCGATTGCTGCTGGCGGCTGCGGTAGTACTTCTCTACCTCGGCGCGATTGATCTGTGTGCCATTCACCACGGCCCAGGTATCGCGGTTCGGCGCCTGCTCGTTTCGGCAAGCAAATGTCCCCAGGCAGGCCGTCAAGGCCGCAAGAATCGCAACTTTTCTTAGCAAGGAGAAGCTCCTTCTTGATAGGCGAGTTGCTTCAAGCGGCCTTGCGCACGCGCCCGGCGCGAATGCACGCAGTGCAGACGCGAATATGCCTGCGCACGCCGCCGACAACAGCTTTCATGCGTCGCAGGTTAGGATTCCATCGGCGCCGCCGCAGGTTGTTAGCATGGCTGACGGTGTTGCCATAGCTAGGCTTCTTGCCGCAAATCTCACAAGCGAGTGCCATTCTGACTCCGATTGGCTGAATAGAATTACAGCAAATATATTACCAGAGATTTCCCGAATTTATTGGCCTGAATAGGGCATCAGCGACTTAGCGGGCGTTCCGAGGTTGGTTTGGGAGAACCGTTAGCTGCGACTCTGTGTCCGGCACGAAGTAGCCGACGACGACACCCATGGCCCCATCCGCGATGAGCTTCCCCGTCTGGTTGTCGTAGGCATCGGTCACTTCAATGACGTCGCCGCTATGGAGTGGCACGCCTCCATGATCCAGAAACATCTGAGGAGGGACCGAAACGACTCGGCCCTTGGAATTAAGGTCTGCCTCGAGC
This sequence comes from Candidatus Acidiferrales bacterium, assembly GCA_030037775.1. Lineage (GTDB taxonomy): Bacteria > Acidobacteriota > Terriglobia > Acidiferrales > UBA7541 > DAHUXN01. The sequence continues at coordinate 1,907 of JASHQB010000180.1, read as the reverse complement.
GTAGCAATGGTGTCATTTGTTTGGGCATTTTTGAGCACGAGCCACCGGCCCCAGTCACGCAACCCCCCTTCCACTCCGAGAAGCTGCCCCGAGTACCGCAGTTTGAACTGTCCAGTTTTCGTACTCTCTCCAGGGTTAAGGTCATAACCCGATTCCCCGCAATTCGTGACACTGAACCACAGCGGATAAATGTCTTTCAGCGCAGCGCCGCTCTGACTAAGCAGTCGGTACTCAACGCGCACCTGCAGGAAAACGTCTGGATAGTTTTTGGCGGTCGGATTTGCGAATGTTGTGCTAATCCGAATGCGATCACCCTTGCGCACGCGATATCCGAATCCGGGAATCATGGGCCAATCGTTCATCTCGGCGCCGGCACCGAAAACGGCCTCTTCCTTATTCGAACAGATAAGATCGGGCCGCGCGCTATCGTAGAAGGAAACGTGGCGCAACAATTTGTCTGGAAAAATGCGCTCCTTCGCGTCGGTGAGAGTCGGATGGAAAGCCGTTAGCCAACCGTCGAATGGAATCGTCAACCAGAGTGGGGGAGGTTGCGGAACAGTTGTGCGGTCGGCATTGGCGGGCAAACTGACCGGGCCAACTCGAACCACCATTTCACGCTCCGCAGGATTATCCGCGACAGTCAGCTTGGCGGTCTTCGATATGGGACGCTCCGAGTCCATAGCGTGCATCATCCCGTGATGCCTGACTTCCTGTTGTTCAGCTTGTGCCCAACAAGGAGCGGAGGTGAAGACAAACGTTGCCGCAAGCAGTAATGCGAGCTTCATTCCAACCTTCCACGGCGGGGCATCCCAAACGCGCATAATACCGCATTCACGGCGTCTTGCGTTCCTCTTCTCCCATTTGGCTTGCGCTGGAGTGAGAAGCTCGCTCAAACGCCTCGCACGGTTGCCGATCGAAGCCCAAGCAAACCGGGAATTGCTCTAAAAGCGGCCCGCCTTGGGCGTCACCGACCGGGCGGACTCCGGATCCAGGACAGAGCCATCGGCCCGCATCGCAACCAACTTGCCGCCTTTGAGCAACCGATAGTTTGTGTCGCGCCACAAGGTGCGTTGCTTTACGTAACTGGCGCACCAAACGGCGAAGCCATAGAGGTCGCGAAGCGGGTATAGGAGCACCCAACGCCGGGCCATGCGGTCATCGACCGCACGCCAGCCGATAAGCCAGCACTCCAGCATCCGGTTCAGAAGCGATGCAGCAAACAGACCGATACCCAGCCATAGATGACCGAGCATCCATCCTGCGGCGAGACCGAGGATTCCAAACGGGACCGCGAAGGTCAGCCCTGAACCGAAGTGGCCCCACGGACGCGAGTACCGCGTACCCATTGCCCAGCGCAACTGCCGCTCCCACATCGGCCAGAAGCTTTTTGCCGAGCACACATGATCGACCACATAGCCGGAGAGCACCACCCGGTAGCCGGCCTTATAGATGAAGTTGCCGACGACGAAATCATTCGACAGGTACTCGCGGACCCCGGCGAAGCCGCCAATCTTGGCGATTGAATCTTTGCGAACCACGACCGTCGGTCCCAGTGCGAACTTCGTCTCTTCGAGCAGATTGTCGATCAGAACGCCGGCGGTGAATTCAACGGACATGCCGATGGCGTCGAACTCGGCCCAGAATCCTCCCGCACTCTTGCCGCGGAAGAGGCAGGTGACGGCTCCCACCTTGGGATCAAGCAGTGGGGCCGTCACTTCGCGCAGATAATTCTGGTCCACCTCGACGTCGCTGTCGCTGGTGACCAGAATCTCATGCGCTGCAATGGCGGTCAGATGATGAAAGCAATAGTTTTGTGCATTTGGCCAGGGAGGCTTTCCTGTCACGATGATGCGGCTGGGAATATTGGGATAGCGCGCGCAGATTTCTCGGACCACGGGCAGCGCCGC
>JASHQB010000179.1 GCA_030037775.1 Candidatus Acidiferrales bacterium | reverse complement strand
GCTTCGCTCCGTTCGGTGATTTCAGCGTTGTTGCATCGGTCTCGGATGGACAAAGAGATGGACGAGGAACTGCGCGCGCATATTGAGGATCGCGCCAATGATCTGGAGCGTTCAGGCGTGCCGCGCGGAGAGGCCGAGCGACAAGCCCGGCTGGAGTTTGGCGGCTATCAGAAATACAGGGAAGAAATCCGGGAAGCCCAGGGCACGCATTTTCTGGAGAGCTTGGCGCAGGATTTGCGCTACGCCCTGCGGATGCTGCGCAAATCCCCCGGCTTCACCGCGGTGGCTGTGCTCACTCTCGCCCTCGGCATCGGCGCCAACACGGCCATCTTCACACTGGTGGACGCCGTGATGCTGAAATCCTTGCCAGTTCCGGAGCCGGAGCAGCTTTACCGTTTGGGCGATAGCGATAATTGCTGTCAGATGACTGGCACGCAAAACTACGGAAGTTTCGTCCTCTATTCCTATCCGCTCTACCAATATCTGCGCGAGGGAACAAGCGATTTCATCGGGCTCGCCGCATTCTCACCGTCGTTGAATTCGGTAAGCGTTCGGCGCTCTGGTGGGTCGCAAGCTGCGCAGCCCGGCATCGCGGAATACGTTTCCGGGAACTATTTCGAGACACTCGGACTGCGTCCCGCCCGCGGACGCCTTCTGACAGACGATGACGACCAGCCCGGCGCGCCGCCCGCGATAGTGATGAGCTATCACATGTGGGAGCAAGATTACGGAAGTGATCCCACGGTGACCGGTGCAACCTTCGAGCTCGACGGCCAGCCTGCAACGATTGTGGGCGTTGCGGCACCGGGCTTTTTCGGCGAAACGCTGCGAAGTAATCCACCGGACCTCTGGATCCCACTTTCACAGGAGCCGATACTCGACCGATCAGATTCGCTCCTCAATCTCCCCGAGGAATGGTGGCTCTACGTCATTGGCCGCATCAAACCAAGTGAACTGCCTTCGCGGGTGCAGGCCCAACTGACTGTGGAATTGCAACAATGGCTGTGGCGAACCGAGTCCACAAAGGCGACGACAGAGCGGCGCAGCGATGCCGCGCTCGTGCGGAAATTCCATCGATGGCTAGCCCGGCAGCATATCCACCTGGCGCCTGCCGGTAGTGGGGTAACAACCCTGCGCAGCGCCGCCTCCCAAGGTCTGCTATTTCTCATGATTGTTTCCGGAGTAGTGCTGCTGATCACTTGCGCCAACGTTGCCAGCCTACTGCTGGCGCGCGGTACCACAAAACGGCAGGAAATCGCGATTCGCGTGGCATTGGGAGCGGGCCGCTCGCGGTTGATGAGGCAAACACTGACGGAAGGAACTCTACTCGCGCTACTCGGCGGCGCTGCCGGTCTTGCAGTTGCATTTGCCGGAGTGCGCGCCATATTGTTCTTGGCTTTTCGCGATGCCTTGTACGTGCCGATCGATGCGAAGCCGTCGATTCCTGTGCTGGGTTTTACGCTGTTGCTTTCGCTGTTTACCGGAGTGATCTTCAGCACGGTGCCCGCATGGATGACTTCGCACACACACCCAATGGAGGGACTGCGCGAAGCTCGTTCGACGCACGATAGTTCCGTTTTTTCACGCAAGGCGCTTGTGGTGTTGCAAGTGGCTCTGTCTTTGGTCTTGCTGGTTGGAGCGGGCTTGCTGACGCAAAGCCTTTACAACCTCGAGCATCAGCAATTCGGTTTCGCCAGGAACGGCCGATTGCTTGTCAGAGTCGATCCCGAGCTCGCAAGATATACGCCCGCGCGTTTGCCAGGGCTCTATCACCAGATCGAAGAGCGCCTGGCAGCGATCCCAGGCGTGCTGAGTGTCAGCCTTTCCAATTACAGTCCGCTTGAAGGTTTGAATCCAAACACGCGCATTAGCATCGAAGGACGTCCACCAGCGACCAATTCGGATGACCACCCATCCATCTCATGGGATCAGGTGAGCGCTCACTATTTTGAAACGATTGGAACTCGCATCTTGCGCGGCCGTGGCATCACGGAGGAAGACACTGTTGGTTCGCCGCTCGTCGCAGTTATTAACGAATCTCTTTCTGCAAAGTTTTTCCCGGGCGAGAATCCCATCGGCCAGCGCTTCGCCACGGATGATGCAAACCACGGCAGCGATTTTGAAATTGTCGGCGTAGTCCAAGACGCAAAGTACGTCAATGCTTCAGAGCCACCAAAGCCGATGTTTTTCCTGCCGGTGCTGCAGCCGCCGGCTTACGTTCACGACATCGAATTGCGATTCGCGGGACGTCCCGAGAATCTGAACACCGCGATTCGCTACGTTCTGGAGCGCATCGATCCAAATCTGACCGTGCTCGGCATGATGAGTCTTGGTGAACAAGTTGATCTTAACTTCTATCGTGAACGCATGGTTGCGCGCCTCACGCTGCTCTACGGACTCCTGGCTCTTGCGCTCGCCTCCGTCGGACTTTATGGGGTTGCGTCCTATGTGGTTGCAAGGCGCACAAACGAAATTGGCGTGCGTATGGCACTGGGTGCGACCCGCGCGAGCATTGTCCGCATGATGCTGCGAGGTACGATGTCGCAGGTCGGACTTGGACTAATGATCGGCCTTCCCGTTGCGTTGGCGGGCGGTAGCATTCTGTCGAGCACGCTCTATGGTGTGAAGGGCTACGATCCTCTGGTTTTTGCGGCAGCGATCGCTGTGCTCGTGACTTCCACGTTGTTCGGCGCTGCGGTTCCCGCGCGGCGGGCGATGAGGATCGAGCCGATGGAGGCGCTGAGGTACGAATAGCCTTTCGCAGATGCGCAGGTTCGCCGGACGGAAAATGGATCGCATACAGGGGGAGCAATTATGCGCGGCTGGCGACGGTGAAGAAGAAATACGATCCAACGGGATTGTTTTTCGCGCACAACGGGGTGGAGTCAGAGGAGTGGAGCAAGGACGGGTTTACGAAACTTTGATGCGCCAGCGGCGTTGGCGCGGAGCAAATCGAGCCGATCAAGCCTTCTTTTTCGACGCTGGGCGTGTTGTTTTCGCACTTCGCTTGAATCCGGGCAAGACAAGGCGCGGCACGCTGATACAATAGTGGTTCACCGCTTCTTCGGGCGCAAACGTCTGAGTCGCCGTGTCTAGCATTCACATCTAATATGGATACATGGATCCGATAAAATCAACACCGGTTACCGAACTGCCCGCTGAAGTTCTGGCCAAGATGGCGGAGATCGCCGAGGAGATCAATGCCTCGCTGGACCTGGACGAAGTGTTGGCGCACGCAGCGGCGCAGATCAAGAGCCTGATCGACTACGAGATTTTCGCGGTTTTGCTGGTGGATGAGAATTCGCGCGAGCTGAGTTTTCGGTTTGCCATCGGGCACCGGCAAGAGGTGGTGGAAAATTGGCGCATTCCGATGGGGCAGGGAATCATCGGAACGGCGGCGGCGACGGGGCGGCCGGTGCGGGTGAGCGACGTGCACAAGGACTCGCGGTATTTGAACGCGCTCGATTCGGTGCAGTCGGAGCTGGCGGTGCCACTGCTGGTGCAGGGGCGCGTGATGGGCGTGCTGGACATCGAAAGCTCCCAGGCGGATTACTTCACGCGCGATCAGCAGAATATTCTGATGATGCTGGCGACGCGGATCGCGAGCGCGATCGAGAATGCGCGGCTGTTTGAGCGCGCGAAGCGGCAAGCGGACACGCTGCTGCTGCTGAACGAAGTGGCACGCGAAACGAATTCGGTCCTGGATGTGGAGGGAGTGCTGCGGCGCGCGGCGGAGATGGTCAAGCGCGTGATCGATTATCAAATTTTCGCGATTTTGCTGTACGACGAGCAGGCGCGCGTTTTCCGACACAGACTGAACGTGAAATTCGGGCAGCACATACTGGAGCGGTCGGTGGTGTCACCGCACGAAGGCATTGTGGGAGCGGCAGCGACGCTGCGGCGACCGATTGTGGTGCCGGATGTGTCGTTCGATCCGCGCTACATTTCGCTGAACCCGGAGACGCGGTCGGAGCTGGCGATTCCCCTGCTGTTCAAGAATCGCGTGATCGGCGTGCTGGACATCGAGAGCCCGCAACTGAATTACTTCACGCCAGACCACGTGCAGGCGCTCTCGATTCTGGCGTCGCACCTGGCGGTGTCGATTGAAAATGCACGTCTCTATGAGCAAGTGGCGAAAGATGAAGCGCGCATGGAGCGCGACCTGACCGACGCTCGGCGTTTGCAGGCGGCGCTGCTGCCGCCGGTTCCCGGGAAAGAATATGGATTGGACATTGCGGCGCGAGTGGTGTCTTCGCGCGAGCTTTGCGGCGATTTGTACGATTTTCTGCCGCACAGCAGTGGCGATCTGGACATCGCGCTGGGCGACGTGAGCGGAAAGGGAAGCGCGGCAGCGCTTTACGGCGCGGCGGGCGTGGGAGTGTTGCGCAGTTTGGCGCCGCAACACCTGTCGCCGGCGAAGACTTTGCAGAAACTGAATCACGTGATTTGCGAACGACGCATCGAAGGGCGGTTCATGACGATGTGTTGTCTTTCGTGGAACCCTTCGGGCCGTGTGCTGCGCTTGGCCAATGCCGGGCAGGAGCAGCCGCTGATTTTTCAAAATGGCAAATGCGAAAAGATTCCGCTGGCGGGATTTCCGGTGGGGATGTTCGACCATTCGACGTATGACGAGCTAAGCCTGGTGCTGGCGCCAGGCGATGCGGTGGTGCTTTATTCCGACGGAGTGACGGACGTGCAAAACGCGCAGGGCCAGTTTTACGGCTGGCAGCGGCTGCGCGATGCAGTTTCGGCGCACCCGGAGCTGTCCGCTGGTGCGCTGGCGGATTTTTTCCTGACAGACGTGGAGCAGTTTTCCGGCGGAGCCCATCCCTTCGATGACCGCACCCTTGTTGTCCTGAAAGTGATATAAGAATTCTCCGGATGGGAGTACGCACTCCTCACGAAATGCAGGACCCTACGAGTTACACGCCCGGATTTTCCTACCGGCACGGCGCGCTCACGTGCGAATCGGTTTCGCTCGCGGGAATTGCCGAACGCGCCGGGACACCAGCGTTTGTGTATAGCCGCGCGGCGTTCACGGCGGCGTATCGCGAATTGGACCGTGCGCTCGGGCGTTTGCCGCACCGGATTTGCTACGCGGTGAAGGCGAATTCGAATCTGGCGGTATTGAAGGGTTTTGCGAGGCTGGCCAGCAGCTTCGATATTGTTTCCGGCGGGGAACTGTTCCGGCTGCGCAGCATCGGGGTACGCGGGGAGCAGATCGTTTTTTCGGGCGTGGGCAAAACACGCGAAGAAATTCGCGAGGGGCTGCGCGCACGGATTTTGCTGTTCAACGTGGAGTCGGAGGCGGAGCTGGAGGTGCTGGCGAGCGAAGCGGCGCGCGTAGGGTGGGCCGCGCCGGCGGCGATTCGCGTGAATCCGGACATCGAAGCGGGCGGGCATCCGCACATTGCCACGGGGCACCATCGGCACAAATTCGGAATTGATTGGGCGGAAGCACGGCGGCTGTATCTGCGGCACAGGAATTCTCTGTGGATCGAGTGGCGCGGGATCAGCGGGCATATTGGGTCGCAGATTACGAGCGCAGCGCCCTTCTGGCGGGCGTCGGCGCGGCTGGCGAAGTACTTTGCGGAACTGCGCGGCGAGGGGATCGCGCTGCGGCTGCTGGACATTGGAGGCGGCATCGGGATTCGCTACACAAACGAGAAGCCGCTGACGTTTGCGGAATATGCGAGGGCGCTGCCGCGTACGCTGGGGTCAACGATGCGTGCGGCGGGCGGCGAGCTGCTGGTCGAGCCGGGACGCGCGTTGACGGGCAACGCCGGCGTGCTGCTGACTCGCGTGCTGTACACAAAGCGGAGCCGCGGGAAGACTTTTGTGATTGTGGACGCGGCGATGAACGATTTGATCCGGCCGGCACTCTATGGCGCGGCGCATCGCATCACGCCGGTGAAGCAGCCGGCGGCCAGAGTGAGCGTTTCGCGCGTGGACGTGGTGGGGCCGGTGTGCGAGTCCGGAGATTTTTTCCTGCATGACTGGCCGATGCCGGAAGTGGACGCGGGAGACTTGCTGGCGATATGGAGCGCGGGCGCGTACGGATTTGTGGAGTCGTCGAATTACAATTCGCGTCCGCGGGCCGCGGAGGTGCTGGTGGAGGGCGGGCGGTTCCGCGTGGTGCGACGCCGGGAGACGCGAGAGGATTTGCTGAGAGGGGAGCGCATTTAGTAGCCCTCGTTACTTAGCTTCGTTCGGTAATGACTTCAGGAACTCGGAAGCAGTCAGCACAGTGGCGAAGCGCGGGAAAAACTTATCCAGCAAAGCTTGGTGAAGGTCGGGGTCGAGATCAGCGCAACAATCTCTGATGACGAAGATGTTGTAGTCCGTGTCGAGCGCTGTGAGAACGGTCGAGAGGACGACTCCGCTGGTGGCCACACCGAAGACGACGAGATTGTCAATATCATGTGCGCGGAGAAGAAGATCAAGATCGGTTCCGGCAAAGGCGCCGATGCGGTTCTTGGTCACGACGAGGTCACCGGCAGCGGGTGCGAGCGCGGGGTGGATCGCGCCGCTTTCTTCTTGAAAAAACTGCTGATGGCGCGGCGAGGACTTGACGGCGCTGAGGAATCGGTTTCGCGGGCTGGCCTCGGGGACGTTGGGACGAAAACCAACTTTCACGTGGATAACTTGCATGCCGGCACGTCTCGCGTGATCGATCAGGCTCTTGGCGCGAGGAATCAGCGCGTCATCCTTGACATACATGGAGACAATTCCGGCCTGCAGGTCCATGCTCAACAGAGCAGAGCGCTTTGGATCAAATGGCATGTTCGCTCCTCTGATCCTACATGCGGCCGGGATGCAGGAAGCTGTCGACGGAGCCGACGAAGAGTTCGGGCTGATCGACGAAGGTCATGTGGCCACTTTTGGGCAGAATAATCAACTGCGAACCGGCGATTTTCTGGTGCATTTCGCGGGAGAGCGATGGATCGCATTCGTCGTGGTCGCCGACGAGAATCAGCGTGGGTACGTGAATGGTCGGAAGCTGGTCGACATATTCGACCGATTTTAGGTTGCCGTCGATGACGAATTCGCCGTCGGAGCCCCACATCTCGCGGTAGAGGGTCCACGCGGTGTTGCCCTGAGCGACGGGGTCATAGTTCGGGTCGGGATGATTCTGGTAGATGTACGGAAAATATCCCTCGCCCCAGGCGGCGATCATGTAGTCGTCGGTGTAACGGCCTTGGCGATAGGCGGGACCGTGGCCGAAGAGGCCATCCTTCTCCATTTTGTCGATGCGGTCGCGCAACTCCGGCGACATATTTTCCTTCATGCGCACGAAAACTTCATTCATTTGCTTGGTGCTGGGGAAAGTGCTGCAGAGAATCAGGTGGGTGAGATTCTGCTGATACTTGAGGGCGTAGGCCTGCGCGAGAACGCCGCCGTAAGAATGGCCGAGCAGAGTGATTTTTCCCAGGTTGAGCGCGGTGCGAACGTCTTCGACGTCCTCGACCATGTTTTCGACGGTGTAGCCGGAGGGATCGGCGAGCTGCTGCGAGCGGCCGGAGCCGCGCTCGTCGATGAAGACAAGCTCATTGTGGCGGGCCAAAGGAAGCAAGTAGGGGAGAAAATAATCATGGGAGGCGCCGGGGCCGCCGTGAACGATGAACAGCGGAGCGCCGCGGCCGACCATCATGTAGTAAATCATCACGCCGTGCGCGTCGACGAAACCTTCATGCATGGGGTAGACGCTAGAGCTATTGCTGGCGGCGCGCATGACGCGATGCGCGCGATGCTGCTGGGCTTGCGCATTCGAAGGCGTGGATAGAAATCCGCCGACAGCGAGCAGCACCGCACACACAAAAAGTTTCACTTTCATGATTCCCTCCTGTGGTCGTCGTATGCCAATGCAAGAATTCGGTCAGCGCTGGCCCCAGCGGAGCTTGTTGCGCAGAACTTTGTAATAAGTTTGCTCCTGCGGGCGAACCAGATTAACGCGATAAGGCGATTTGGAAATGGTGATGCGGTCGCCGGGCGCGAGTTCATAGCCGATTTGGCCGTCGAGAGTGAGATAGGCCTGCTCCTCAAGGGCGGTGAAGTCGAGTTCGAGCTGCACGCTGTCAGGGAGAACGAGCGGGCGATTGGTGAGCATGTGCGGGCAAATGGGCGTGAGGACGAAGGCTTGCAGCACGGGATAAAGAATCGGGCCGCCGGCGGCGAGAGAATAGGCGGTGGAACCAGTGGGCGTGGAGACGATGAGGCCATCGGCGCGATAACGCCCGAGAAAGTGGGCGTTCACGGAGAGGTCGAAATCGAGGATGCGCGAGAGCGCGGCCTTGGTGACGACTGCGTCGTTGAGCGCTTGCTGGCGCTGGATGGCTTGGCCATTGCGAATCAACTCGGCCTTGAGCATCATACGCGGGCTGAGGCGATGATTGCCGGCGAGGACTTGTTCGAGAAGCGGGAAGGCTTCGTCGAGGGTGACGCTGGTCATGAAGCCCATGCCGCCGAGATTCACGGCGAGGATGGGCACTTCGCATTCGGTGAAGCTGCGCGCGGCGGCGAGGAGCGTGCCGTCGCCACCGAGGACGATGAGGAGGTCCATCTTCGCGGACATTTCCTGAACGCTCAATGCTTTTTCCGGCGGATTGAAGCAAGAAGCACCGACGGCGTCGAGAAGAACTTCGACACCGCCCTCGCGGAGCCACTTGGCGATGCGCGGAACGACGGCGCAGATTTCGTCTTTGTGAGGTTTGCAGAAGATGCCGGCGGCTTTGATCATCGTCAATTAGGGCTCGATCATGACTCAAGAATAAGGTTCATTCACGAAGTTCGAAGGATTGTATCGAATCGTGGCGTCGGGCGTGGAGAAAATATTCCTGGTTGCCTTCGGCGCCGGCGAGGCGGCTGGGCTGGAGGCCAAGGATTTCGAGGCCTGCTTTTTCGGCGGCGGCGCGCACGCTGGCGATGGCGCGCTGGTGCAATTCAGGGTCGCGGACGATGCCGCCTTTGCCGATGAGTTTCTTTTCAAGTTCGAATTGCGGCTTGACGAGGATGAGGAAAGTGGCATTGGGCTGCGCGACGGCGACCAGTGCGGCGATGAGCTTGGCGACAGAGATAAAAGAGACGTCGACAGTGATGAGGGAGGGTGGTTCGGGGAGATCGTCGGGCGTGAGGAAGCGCGCATTTTTCTTGACGGTGCGAACGTGTTCGTCGCGCTGCAATTTCCAGTCGAGCTGCGCGGTGTTGACGTCGACGGCGTAGACGCGGCGCGCACCGTGCTGAAGGAGGCAATCGGTGAAACCGCCGTTCGATGCGCCGACGTCGAGGCAGAGGCGATCGTGAACGTCAATGGAAAAATCGGTGAGGGCGCCTTCGAGCTTTGCGCCCGCACGGCTGGCGTATTTTGAATCGGGGCCGAGGAGTTCGATTTTCACAGCAGCGTCGGCGGTTTCGCTGGGTTTTTGCGCGAGACGATCGTTCAGGCGCACTTGGCCAGCCATGATGAGGGCTTGGGCGCGCTGACGCGTGGGCGCGAGACCACGGTCAACGAGCAGCAGATCGATCCGCGATTTTGATTTGGTCATGACGCGGGAAACGCGAGAAATTTACCGTGGCGCGATGCTGGAACGCCACTCGAGGAGATTGTCACGCGCGGC